>JBGTGS010000001.1:0-18009 GCA_041746615.1 Opitutaceae bacterium
GTGCCGCCGGCATGCAGGTCGTCCACGTCCCCAGCCGCCGGGTGTGATCACGCCGCCTCACGGCGGCGAGGCGATAGGGGCAAGGGCGAGGGGCGAGTAATCGCGGCGTAAAGCCGCATCTACGCAAAGGGTCCCACCTACGGATCGTACCGCCGGATGTGCACGGCGTCGCCGATGGTGAGCAGGCCGGCATCGGAAGCCCGGGCTTGGTGGCGGGTGAGTTGGAAATAGCCATCTGCATTGGGAAGAGTCAGCCACTGCCCCCAGGGAACCCGGTCGAAATCCCGGCCATACAAGACGCGCAGACTGCGTTCCCTCGTTCTGACTTGAAAGTAGGCGCCGGGGCTCAGGCCAATGGACTCAAAATCCGCCGGCTGCGCATTCAGGAGCAGATGCCCATGGGTGATTGATTCATCAACGACCGTCGCGGCAAATCCACGTCCGTCGGAGTCCATGATGACCTCGGACGGAACAGCGGGTGGGTGACGGGTGACGTCATGGATCGCGCTGTCAGGCAACGAGCGACCAAGGACGGCGGAGCCGGTGGACGGACGAACGAAGAAACGCGTACCGCTGTCCTCGTGGTGAACCTCGGGTGGCAGAGCCTGACGGCCATGGTCAAGCCAGTCGATGAGAGCGTGCAAGGCGACGAGGCGTTCCTGTTGGTTGACGTTGGCGTGTCCGCTGCGGGCAACCCGGAACAGCACGGGGCGGACGACCCCGAACAGGTCGATGTTGACGTTTTCGATGTAGTTCCGGAAAGGCTCCAGTTGGCTTTGATTCGCGAGCAGGATGACCGGAATCTGCGGGCGAAGGTTGAAGCCGGTGCCGCGGTCGGGCTCGCGCAATTGCATGGACGGACTGATGGCGACCACCCCGTGGTACAGGCCGGCTTCGCGTTCCGCGACGAGCAGGGCGAGGGTACCGCCCATGGATTCACCCTCGACCAGCACACGCATCGGCTGACCGTGGGTCTTGGCGACGTGTTCAACCAGATTGTCGAGGTCGTTGAGGGCGTCGGTGATGACCACTCCGTTTCGGCGGTAGCTGGAGGTCGCAATAATCCAACCGTTGCCGAGGAGGCTGCGGTAGCCCGGTTGATCAGGATCCAGTTCGGGCGTGCGTGGAGCCCCCGTGGGCCGCATCCCGGGGGCAAGGATCAGCAGGCCGCCATTCCAAACTCCATCGGGCCGGGCAAGGGCAAACGGGGCCCCCTCGAGTGTACCTTGCTCCATGGTGACGGCCCCGACGGAGGCCATCGGCAGCAGCAGGATCAGCAGGGCAAGGAGGATCCGAAGCATGGGGTACCATTAAAGGCTTTTGCCTGGGTGTCGAATCGTGTTCAGTGCGCCCTTCACCATGAAGCTCGACGCCATCGTCAATCCCGCCGTTCTCACCCAGCCGGTCTATGAGCCGGGAAAACCGATTGATGACGTGGCGCGTGAACTCGGGCTTGAGCCGGCGCGCGTCATCAAACTGGCTTCAAACGAGAATCCGTTCGGCCCGTCCCCCCTGGCTGTGGCGGCGGCGTCCCGGGCGCTGGCCCAAGGCGAGCTGTATCCGGACGGTGGTTGCTTTGCACTCCGGCAGAAGCTGGCGGCGCGCCACGACCTTCCGCCCGATCGCTTCGTCATCGGCAATGGGTCCAACGAGATACTCGAATTGCTCGGCCATGTCTTTCTTCGTCCCGGTGACGAGACCGTCATGGGCAACCCTGCTTTCGTGGTCTACAAACTCGTGACGTTGCTCTTCGGCGCGAAACCCGTGGAGGTGCCGGTGAGCTCATGGGGTCATGACCTTGCCGCGATGGCAGCGGCGGTGACTCCGCGGACCAAGCTCGTGTTCGTGGCCAGTCCGAACAATCCGACCGGCGTGGCCAATGGTACGGACGAACTGCTGGCCTTCGCGAAGGCGCTGCCGGAGCACGTCGTCCTCGTGTTCGACGAAGCTTACGCGGAGTACGTGGAGAATCCACCCGACCTGCGCCCGCTTATCGCCGCCGGCCGCAAGGTCATCTGCCTGCGCACCTTTTCCAAGATCTTCGGGTTGGCCTCGCTGCGTGTCGGTTACGGCTACGCAGGCGCGGAGCTCGCCGCGCTGCTCAATCGCGTGCGCCAGCCGTTCAATGTGAACGCCATCGCGCAGGCGGCCGCGCTGGCGGCGCTTGATGACCATGCGTTCGTCGCCCAGTGCGTTCAGGCCAACCGTGCGGGGCTCAGCCAGCTGACGGAAGGATTCGCCCGTCTCGGCCTCGAGATCGTGCCGAGCGCGGCCAACTTCCTGCTTGTCCGCGTGGGTGATGGAACTGCCGTGTTTGTCGCGCTGCAGAAGCGCGGCATCATCGTGCGTCCGGTCAAGTCCTACGGCCTGCCGGAATGGGTCCGCGTCACCGTCGGCAAACCGGAGCAAAATGACCGGCTCCTGGCTGAGCTTGCGTCGGTGCTGGGGCGGTAGGAGCCCGAAGGGACGCAAGGGACAGAAGGGACATAAAGGACCGAAGAAGGAGTGGAGCCTCGGTAGGCTTAGGTCGGGCAAATCCGAAACGCTAGAACAATCTTAGGATCGAAATCTCAACAGCTTCGGCGCGTCCGTTTGGATTCTGAGAGTTGGGATTACTTTGGCGTTTGGAGTCTGGGATTTGGACTTTTGTTGATTGCAGGTTTCACCGTTTCGCGGCGGCGCGGTGCAGGCGGTCGTTGATGGCGGGGGCCCAGCCGTCGTCGCCGCGGGCGAGTTCCACGTGGATTTTTTTCCAGTGGCCATCGTCGAGGTCGCGGAGCACCGCGAAAAGGGCACGCCCAGCACCGCGCAGGTCCCCGCGGGGATCGAGCCAGCGGATGTTGCTGGCTCGCGGTCCCGGTGGACGCGACTGAAACACGAAGACCTCGTCGGGATGGCTGCGAATCATCTTGGCCGCGGAGGGCAGAGTGCGGTGCAGCTCGAGGGGCGTGCGCGGACTATAGTGCCGTGTCAATTGTCCGGGGGCGACGACGCGGGCGCGGGTGCCGCCCGCTGGTGACGCGGGTATGCGGACGCGTTGCCCGAGAATCCGCTCGATGTCCGTGTGCGGAATCGCGCCGGGGCTCAGCAGGGCCGGGCGGTGGAAATTACGCAGGTCGATGATGGTCGATTCGAGGCCAAGTGTACACGGGCCGCCGTCGAGGATGTGCGGGATGCGTCCGCCCAAGCCGGAGAGGACATGGGCTGCGGTGGTGGGGCTGAGGTAACCGAAGGGATTGGCACTCGGAGCGGCGAGGGGGCCACCGTACTCTTTGAGGAGGGCGCGGAACAGGCGGTGGCGGGGCATGCGCACGGCCACGCTGGGTTGGCCGGACGTGACCCGGTCGGGGATGACCGGGCGCTTGGGCAGCACGATGGTCAGCGGACCCGGCCAGAACGCCCGGGCGAGGAGCAGGGCGGCGGGGTTGACCTCGGCGAGTTCCGCCAGTTGTCGGCGATCGTGAATGTGGACGATGAGCGGATCATGGGCAGGCCGGCGTTTGGCGTGAAAGATCGCGGCGGCCGTCCGCGGGTTGAGGGCGTCACCCGCGAGTCCATATACCGTTTCGGTGGGAACGGCCACGAGTTCACCGCGCCGGAGCGCGTTGGCCAGGCGGGTAAGGTTGGCCGGAGTTCCCCGGTAGGTGCGGGTGAGGACGGTTGACATGGAGGCACAAAAAAGCCGGAGCAGGGCTCCGGCCTTGGGAAAGGAGATGACCGTCGCCTTATTGGGCGAGCAGCATGTTGCGCGACCGCTTGATGGTCTTGGTCACATGGCGCTGGTGCTTGGCGCAGAGATGGGTGTACTTGCGCGGGAGGATCTTGCCGGTGTCGGTGACATATCGGGCCATGACCTCCGGAGTCGTGAAAGGAATCTCTGAGGGCGTAAGGCTGCGCTCGGCCGGGGCCTCGGTGGCGGTCTGTTCGGTGGTGCTCATTTTGGAAAAAGACGGAAATTAAGCCCGTGGCAGTGCGGCCTTGTCAACCGGCAATTTCCCCGTGGTGGGAACCTCCTGCAGGAGCGGCTTTACGCCGCGATGCGCCGCCTCATGGCGGCGAGGGGATAGGGACAAGGGGCAAGGGTCATGTGATCGCGGCGTAAAGCCGCTCCTACAGGATCGCCGGACGCCCGCATACGGGAAGAGATTGGACTTTTGTGCTTTGCGCCGGGGGGTCCGAGTCTTGATCATGGCCGGCCATGTCCGCCGAGCCCATCCGCTATTACAACCGCCACACCCGCACGCTCGAGACCGAGCAGATCTATGGGGAGGGCTGGCTGCGGTTTGCCTACGAAAACCCGTTCGGACGACTCCTTACCTGGGCACTGATCCGCCGGTCGGTGGTGTCGAAGTATTACGGCTGGCGGATGAACCGCCTCTATAGCGCCAACCTGGTCCTGCCGTTCATCATCAAGTACGGACTCGATACCGAGGAGTTTGCGAAATCGCCCCTCACGTACAAGAGCTTCAATGACTTCTTTCACCGCGCCCTGAAGCCATCCGCGCGCCCGATTGCGTCGGGTGATGGGGTGGCCGTGCTGCCGGCGGATGGACGGCATCTGGCCTTCCCCAATGTGGACGAGGCAGCGGGTTTTTATGTGAAGGGCGTGAAATTCACCCTGGCGGACTTGCTAGGTGATGCTGGGTTGGCGGAGAAGTTCGCTGGCGGATCGATGCTCATCTCGCGGTTGTGTCCGGTGGACTACCACCGCTTTCACTTTTCGGTCGCCGGAGTGCCGGACGAGGCGCGTCTGATCAACGGGTGCCTTTACTCGGTCAACCCGGTGGCACTGCGCCGCAACGTCGGTTATCTGGTACAGAACAAGCGCATGCTTACTTTGGTCGAGTCACCCTCCTTCGGAACGGTGGCCATGCTCGAGGTTGGTGCGACCTTTGTCGGCAGCATCATGCAGACCTACGTGGAGAACCGGGCGGTGGTGAAAGGGGAGGAGAAGGGCTGGTTCAGGTTCGGCGGCTCCTGCGTGATCACGCTCTTTGCGCGGGATCGGATCCGCTTCGACGAGGATCTGGTGGAGCAGAGCCGCGGTTACATCGAGACCTACGCGAAGATGGGCGAGCGTTTGGGCGAAGCGGTTTGATACTGGGGAATGCGGAGTGGGGAGTGGGGAATGCGGAATGAATTACGGACGGGATTAGTCCTTGTTTGGCCATTCCGGAATCCACAATCTGCACTCCGAAATCAGTTTGCTCGGGTGGTGGAATTGGCAGACACAACGGTCTTAGGAGCCGTTGCCGCAAGGCGTGCAGGTTCGAGTCCTGTCCCGAGCACCATGGACCAGCGGCGCAGGCGACGCTGGTAAACGCCAATGGCCAAAGGGCCAAATCCCAAAGAAGGAAGGGCTGTGTCTGGCGCTGCGCTTGGCGGATTCCTCAATCGTACGGGCCGACTTCAATCCAAGCATCCGAAGTTTAAACCACGGATGCCAAGCATGCGCATTAATTGCAGGGCTGTATCTTTTACTGGGTATGGAGAAATCTCCTGTAGGTGGCATGCTTGCACGGTAAATTTGATTCATAATTACTTTACACTAAAAATTAATTAAATAACATTAATAGCTTATTATTATATGATATTGACATATTATATGTTTCAATATTCATTTCACTACAAATGCCGAGACCAAGACCTGACACTGCACGTCTCGCCTTGCTCCTTCAGTCCAATGGAGCGATGGCAAGTCGTGCTCTCATTCAGGAGCTTGGCGTCAGTCCGCCGACCTTGAGTCGGCTGGTGACCAGGTTGGGACCGTCTGTAGTCGAACGCATCGGAGCCACACGGGCGACGCGGTATGCGTTGCGCCGGGCGGTGCGGAACTGGGGCAATCAATGGCCGGTTTACCGCATCGACGGTGCGGGACGCCCACGGGTATGGGGCGAGTTGCGGGCCCTCCATGGCGGCTTTCGACTGGTGCTGCCAGCCGGACCTGCGTGGATGAAGCACGAATACATAGATGGGATGTTTTCCGGGCTGCCCTTCTTTCTTCAGGATGTACGTCCCCAAGGATACATTGGCCGCGCCATTGCGCGGGAGGCCGCGTCGAGGCTGGGAACTCCCGTGGACGTCAGGCAATGGAGCGATGATGATGCCCTCGCTTACTTCCTGAATGAAGGGCACGACTTACCGGGAAATTTCGTCATTGGCGATCGGGCGATGGAGCGGGCAATGCGCGCGGTGGAGAACATCACGGGCACAGCGATACAGGATCGGGATCGTGAGCGGATTTATCCGGAGCGTGCCGACGCGGCGCAGCGCGGGGAACTCGTTGGATCTTCCGCGGGTGGTGAACAGCCTAAGTTTTTGGATGCGGTCAGACGGGGGAGCGGTGAGATCCGGTCCGTTATCGTCAAGTTCTCATCCGCAGATCATTCGTCAGTCTCGGAGCGCTGGGCGGACCTGCTCCTGTGCGAGCACCTCGCGGCGCAGACGCTGCGAGCGCAGGGAATTCCGTCTGCCACCACAGCGGTGATCGATGCGGATGGGCGGCGATTTTTGGAAGTAGAGCGGTTCGATCGCAATAGCTCGGGCGGGCGGCGCGGCCTGATCACCCTCGGAGCCCTGGGTGACGCCTTCCTTGAACAAACACCGGACGACTGGGCGATGGCATCCGTCATGCTGGAGAACGGCAGGTGGATGCCCGTGGCAGAGGCGCGCATGCTCCGATGGATCTGGTGCTTTGGTGACATGATTGCGAACAGCGACATGCACCGGGCAAATGCGAGCACCTGGTTTGGGGATGAACTTCCGTTTGGCCTGACGCCGTCCTATGACATGCTGCCGATGCTGTACGCACCCGGCACCCAAGGTGATCTAGGCGAGAGGGAGTTTGCGCCTCGACCCCCCTTCGCGGTGGTCGCCGACGTCTGGGCCGATGCCGCGGGCGCCGCGGTGTCGTTCTGGGAACGCGTGACCGCAGAAACCCGCATCTCCGAAGCCTTCCGCGCCATCGCGGAAAGGAACCGCAACATCGTCCGTCGCCAGCTGACTCGTTTCGGGTGGGGTTGAGGCGCGCTTTTGTATCATCCTCCCCCGACAACATTGGACAGGAGCGCGCCCGTGCTCTCGTATTTAAGTGATCGATTGGATACCCTCTTCAGCACCCATGCATGATTTCTGCCCGAAGTGCCTGCGCCACGCGGCTTGCCTGATGATCAGGCAAGCCGGGGGTTGGGGGCGTGTTTTTTCGGGAACACCGGCACCTTGGCTTCGCCGCTGCGTGCTGATCATGGGCTTGGGTTGCCTCTCCGTGTCCGGTACCCGTGGGGCCGGAACGCTGGAGGATCCGGCCGCGCGCGCAGCGTTGCCTGAATTCACGTTCATTCCCGCGGCCTTACCCGAGGAATTAACCCCGGCCACAGAGATCGATTTTTCACAATTTGGGTTTTGGCCCCGCTCTCACGGCGACAACGGCTCGCGCCGGTATTCATCACTGACCCAGATCACCCGTGAGAATATTCGCGATCTTGAGGTGGCGTGGGTTTACCGGTCGCAGGATGGGGCGGGCAACATCCAGAGCATTCCCATCGTCGTTGATGGCCTGATGTACATGCCGACACCTGGCCGGGCAATCGTGGCCGTGAATGCCGAGACCGGCGTCGAGCAATGGCGTGTGCAGATGGAGACCCCCGCGCGCCTGCGGCTCGAGGACGCTCCGGCCCGCCGTGGTCTGGTCTACTGGCCGGGCGATTCCGACCATGCACCGCGAGTCATTTTTAGCAGCGGCAACTGGATTTATGCCGTCGATCCCCAGACCGGACGTCTGCTGCCTGAATTTGGTGAGAACGGGCGCACTGAGATTCCGACCGGCGCGTGTGCCGCCGGCGTGGTTTCCCGGAATGTCCTCGTAACGATGGGCCAGCATGGTGACGCCTATGGCTACGATGTGCGGACGGGCAAGTCGCTCTGGAGGTTTCGCAGCGTGCCGCAGGGAGAGGAGTTCGGTGCGGACACCTGGGACGGCCCTCAAGGCGGGGCCAACGGCTGGACCGGGCTTTCAGTCGATGACCAGCGAGGCATCGCCTATGTGGTCTTTGGCGCTCCCCGTCCCGACATGGTGGGCGTTGCCCGCTTGGGGGACAATCTCTTCGCCAACTGTCTGGTGGCGTTGGATCTCTTCACCGGTGAGCGCCTTTGGCACTTCCAGGACATCCGGCACGATATCTGGGATCTCGATCTGTGCGGCCCGCCGAATCTCGTCACCATTACCCGGAATGGAAACCCCGTCGATGCCGTCACGGCCTTCTCGAAGGGCGGCAACCTGCTGCTGCTGGATCGCGTGACGGGAAAGCCGATATTCCCATTCCGACTGCGGCGTGCGCCCACCTCCAAACTTCCCGGTGAGAGGACGGCGCCTTATCAGCCGGATACCGAACTGCCCGAGCGGATTTCCCGCATGGACTTCGATCCGGCTGACATCACCACCCGGACACCCGAAGCACGTGAGTTCGTGCTGAAGCAGGTCGAGCGGGCCAACTACGGTTTCCACGAACCCTTTGAGGAGGGGAAGCCGACGCTCTTCATTGGTTCGCGTGGCGGCGCCGAGTGGTCCGGCGCCGCTGTCGATGTGCCCACCGGCCGGCTTTACATCACCTCCAACCGTTGGGTATCCCGAATCACCGTCATCAAGCACGATGAGCGTGAGCGGGATCCGCGATACCCGCCATCGGCAGGGGAGATGGTTTATAATCAACATTGTGCTGCCTGCCACGGCCCCACCCGGGCGGGCATGGGTGTGTCGCCTTCGTTGCTGTCGCTCAAGTCACGAATGACCGATGAGGAGGTGCTTGCCTTGATTGATGGTGGTCGCGGGATCATGCCCCCGATGCCATTCATCGATCCGGTGCAAAAAAATGAGCTCCTGGACTATCTGTTTCGTCGCAATCAACCCCCGTCCATGGGTTCGGGCAGGGATGGCATTCATGGGCAGGCCCCACCCGACTATGTTTTCGATGGATTCAGATTCCTGACGGATCACGAGGGCTATCCGGGAATCGATCCACCCTGGGGACTGCTCAATTGCTACGACCTCAACACCGGCAAGGTGCTGTGGAGGGTTCCGCTCGGAGAGCTGGAGGAGCTGACGGCCCAAGGCATGCCGATCACGGGTTCGCAGAATCTGGGTGGAGCCACGGTCACTGCCGGCGGTCTCGTCTTTGTTGCCGGCACGGAGGATGAAAGACTTCGCGCCTTCGATACCGACACGGGTGAGGAATTGTGGTCCGCCAAGCTGCCCTTCGCGGGGACGGCGGCACCCGCGGTCTACGAAGTCAACGGCCGCCAATACATTGTCATCACCGCCACGGGCGGCGGCCGGGTGGGCGGGGCCTCGGGGCCAGGGGATGCCTACGTGGCATTTGCCTTGAAACGATAGCGGGCCCCGCTGGTTTCGGAGCGAAATTGAGCTTCGGAGGCGGGCGGGTCGGGCTCGCCGATGACTTCCGGACAGCTCGGTTCACCGCCCGAATGTCTGTGAGCTACGCTCTAACGCACCACAGACGGTTGGAGTTGGTTGAGCCAGAGTTCACTTGACTGCGTCGATCATGGTAACATGTTACTGACAGCCTTTCACCCATGCCGACGAAGCCAAATTCTCCTCACCAGAAGATGCGGAACTATCGCGCCCGCTTGCGGGAGCAGGGACTGAAGCCGGTGCAGATCTGGGTGCCGGATGTGAATGCGCCGGGTTTCCGGGTGGAGATCAGGCGACAGCTTCGGCGGCTGGACCCCGCAGACGAGGCGGAGGCCCTGGCTTTCATTTCCGCGGTGGCTGAGGATCCATCCTCTTGATGCACCGGGGTGACATCGTGACGGTCGCCGCACCGGGTGATTACGGGAAGCCGCGCCCGGCGGTGGTGGTGCAAACGGATCTGCTGGATACCTCGCTGAGTGTGATCGTCTGTCTCATCACCAGCCACGAGGTCAATGCACCGGCGTTTCGCATCCCGGTGGAAGCCGGCCCGGGCACCGGGCTGCGTCAGACATCCCAAATTATGGCGGATAAGATTGTGACAGTGCCGCGCAGCCGCCTCGGTGAGGTCATTGGCCACGTCGATGACAAAACCCAGCTTCGCTTGAATCGAACCCTGGCTTTTGTGCTGGGTTTGGGTCAGTAGCCCTTGCCACCATCCCTGATTACGTACCGCAACCGCAGGCGTGGTTCAGGAGCCTGAAGCTATACACGCAAAACCCCCTCCGGTGAAACGGAGGGGGCTGTTGGCTAACCAAGAGACTATCGGTACTTATCTGGACAAACCGATTTCTGTTGCTGCGTCAGAGGAGGGCCAGGCGGTGGTCAGCGTCGCCGAACTGGTCGAGCTTCACGCCCATGCGGTCCATGAGGCCGAGGTAGAGGCTGCAGAGCTTGCGGTTGCTGTTGCCGGCCTCCGTGTAGTCCAGGACCCGACCCGTCTGCAGGGTGCCGCCGAGACCGCCCGCAGTGACCAGAGGCACGCGTTGATTGTCGTGACGGGTGCCTGAGATCATGTTCGAGAGGAACATGAGGCAGGTGTTGTCGAGCACCGTGCCCTCACCCTCGGGCATGGCCTCAAGGCGTTCGGCGAGGTAGGCCAGCTGGCTGACGTGGAAGCGGGTGATGCGCTCGTAATTTTCCGAGGTATCGTAGTGCGACTCGCCGTGGTGGGCCTCGCGGGCGTTGAGGAACGGATAATACAATCCGGAAAGATCCCGCGCCAGAATCAAGGTGGCGATACGGGTCTTGTCGGTCTGGAACGCAAGGGCGATGATGTCGCACATCAGGCGGGCATGATCGCGGTAATCCTCGGGCAGGCCGTTCTCGGGGCGCTTCATGCTGAGAAGCGGCCGTCCGCGGGCATTGTCCTCGGCCTTGTCCAGATTAGCGCGCATGCGCTCGATATTGCGCTCCACCTCGCGGACGCTGGTGAGGTATTCGTCGAGCTTGGCGTTGTCAGACGAGCTGATGCGGCGGCCGAGGTGCTCCGCGCGATCCTTGACGCGGTCGAGAACGCTGAGGTTGCGTGCGCTGCCGCGGTTCTCGAAGAGGCTGTCGAACGCGAGTGAGGGATACAGCTCGTTGGGCACCGGGGAGTTCGAGCTCTGCCAGGAGACGTGCGAACTGTAGGCGTTGGAGAAATTCGACTCGTGGTAGCCGGTTATCGCCTGTTCGCAGGCGAGCACCATGCTGGCTTGGAGCGTATGCTGGCCCACCGTGTTGGCCAGCATTTGGTCCATGCTGATGCCGCCCTGGATGGTGGAGCCCGAGGTGAACGGCACGCCCGAGAGCAGGTTGCCGGTCATGGCCGGATGGATGCCCTGGCCGGTGGCGTTTTGATTAAAGAGACCGTCGATCACGTTGATCTTGGTCTTGAGTCCTTCCAGGGGGGACAGCGACTTGCCGAGCTCCATGGCGGCTCCGGTGCCTTTGGCCCACCAATGTTCGGGACTGATGCCGCAGCCCATGAACATGGCGGCGAATCGCTGCGGGTAGGCGGTGACCGGAGGAGCGGCGTTGGCGGCAGCGGCCGCAGGCATGGAGCCGAAAACAGGGAGTGATTCCAGCCAAGGCAGGGCCATGGTAACGCCGACACCGCGGAGAAATGCACGACGGGTGAAATCAGGACGATCAACCCGGTAGGTTTGCTTAGTAGGTTTCATGGGAGGTATTCAGTTGGATGCCAGACTTGTGGTGTTGCCCCGCTTGTTAAGGAATTGCGGACTGGTGATGATGCTTTGGACCAGGCTTTCGAAGCGGTGCTCATCTTGGGCTAGCTTTGCGATCATATTGTCGACCAGGGGTTCGTCGGAGAGAATCAGGCTACGGTTCAGGGCGTATGCGACGAGCTTGCTGGAGAGATTCCTGATGAAGTCTCCTTGGCGTTCATCGCGAATGTATTGACGCAAGCCGTCGAGGCCCGTGCCGGTGCTGCCGCCGGGAAACTCCGTGCTGGCATCAATCGGTCGGCCGGCCAGGTCTTGCGTGCGGCGTTCACCGATGGGTCCGTAGCCTTCGAAGACCAGCCCCAGGGGATCGTTCCGGTCGTGGCAGGAGGAGCAGTTGGGATCGTCGCGATGCCGGGCGAGCAGCTCGCGCAGGGAGAGGTCGCTCTGGGTTTCGTCTTGAGGCAACTCGGGTACACCCGGGGGAGGGGGTGGAACGCGTTCGCCGAGGACAAATTTGACGACCCAGTCACCACGCTTGACCGGACTGGTGCGCAGGCCGGGGGCGTTTTGGGTGAGGAAGGCGGCCATTGGAAGCAGGCCGCCGCGTTCGTAACGGGCGACATTATCAATGTGCATCCAGCCTCCCTCGGTTTTCTCCAGCGTCTCCAGTTCGAACTCCGAGATGCCGTAATGTTTAGCGAGGGCGGTGTTTACGAAGGTGTCGCGGCCGTAAAGGATGTCGAGTACCGGGCGGTTCTGCTGGATCATGTCCTGGAGGAAACGAATTGGCTCCTCGAACATGGCCTCGCGCAGATCGTCATCGAAGGTCTTGAAGCGCTCGCGGTCCACGGTGGCGAGTGTATCGAAGCGCCGGAAGTTGAGCCAGTTGCCGCCGAACTCGAGCGCGAGTGCGCGGGCCCGGGGGTCCTTCAGCATCCGTCGTGCCTGGGCGGTGAGGACTTCGGGTTGGTGCAGGTCACCCGCAGCCGCCCGCTCCAGCAGTTCGGCATCGGGCATGCTCGACCAGAGGAAGTAGCTCAAGCGGCTGGCCAGATCATAACCCGACAAGGGCTGGATTCCGGTCAATTCGCCCTGCATGAGATCGAGCCGATAGAGGAAGTCGGGGGACATCAGTACGCTGGTGATCGTATCACGCATGGCCGCTTCGTGATCCAATTCGCCGCCCTCTAAAGCGGTGCGGTAGAACTCGAGGTATCCGTTGCGTTCATCCGCGCTGAGCGGGCGCCGGTAGGCGCGCTCGGCAAAATCCACCAAGGCCGCGAGATGGCTGGGTTGCGCGTCGATCCGGGCCTGGTTGATTTCGCGAATGCGGTCCTTGTGGTTTTGGAAATAATCGGCGACGGCCTGAATGCCAATCTCGGTGCCGCCGTCCCTCGCATTTTCCATATACATATCCGCGAGCATCTGGATGTTGTCTTCACGGGTGACGTTCATCGCATAGTCACCATCGCCGAGAAGCGTAACCTCGGGGCCCTCGCCGAACTCAGTCATCACGTCTGCGTCGCGAGTGCCGCCGAGTGCAAACTCTGCATACATGCGACTGTGTACGGAGGCGACGAAGTCGAGGTCATACCACAGCTCGTCCAGCTCCCGTTGCTGCTCCTCGTCGAGGATCAGTTCATAGAGGGGCTGGTCGTCGCGGAAGTAACCCAAAACGTTGTGAAAGCCGGAGCTGAGGTAACGGCCACCCTCGCTATCCCGGGTTGTAAAATAGTTCAGCCCGCGCTTATCCTTGTAGAACATGTCGGGGAATACGGAGCAGAAGCGGGCGAAGGCCGCCTCGTAGCGGGCACGCTCTCCGGCCGGAACCGCGAGGTCGGGGTCGCCCGGTTCGTTCACAATGAATTGGGTGGGTCCGGGTCCATAGCGATATTCAGCGGCGACCTCTGGCTCTGGGGGCGGGGCGGGGGGCTCGCCCGCCACTTGGAGCTGTGCCGGGTCGAATTTCATGCGATGGGTGGCGTACTGCTGATTCTTCCAGGTCAGCATGGGCAGCTGGTAGGCGGACACTTGCCCGACGTGCATGTTGGGGAAGCGCGGTTCCACCTTGGCGCGGACCTGAGCCACGTAGTCGCTCATCTGCGAACAGGCGGCGCGCGCGGTGTTGGTCATGCGCATGATGCCGGAGGCGGAATTGACACGGATGGTTGGCAGTGCCTTCCACATGGTCCGGAGTTTCTCCAAGGGGCCTATGTTGTCGTCCTCACCTTCCAGCAACTCCCAGATCGTCGTGAGGTACTTTGGGCTGAGTCCGGCTTCGGCCGCGAAGGCCTCCAATGGTTCGTTGCCACGCCGGAGAACCGTACGAAACCGATACTTCCAGGCAGCGTGAAAGTAATCGGTGTAGTCGATCTTCTGCCGGCTATAGAATTCGATGATCCGGTGGACGAAGAACTGGTCCCGGTCGGTGTTGTTCATCATCGGGTGCGGCGCGAAAGCGAACCCATCGGCCTTGAGATACATGTGTTCTGAGATCTCGCGTGCGGCCTGCAGGTACTTGTTCATCAGAGCCGGGGACATGGCCAGCGATTCACCCGAGTTGTCAAAGCCCGCCGTATTGGTGGGATCAATGGGGAATTCGCGCGCGGGTTGAATATCGGCTCCCGTGAGATCGCGGACGGTGTAATTGAATTCAGGGTGACTCAGCCGGCGCGGAAGCACCGGCCCCGGGTCACCGGCATTCCGCAGCATCTCGGCCTGTCGCACGCTACGCAACCAGGACACCACGTCCTGGCGTTCCCCGGCTGAGGGATGCTTCTTCGCCTTGGTCGGCGGCATCTCCTCATATTCGAGCAGCTCCAAGACCGTGCTCCAGTGTTCGTGATCCTTCACCACGGAGGCCATGGAGTCGTAAACGCTCATGTCGAATCCTGCTGAGGGCTCATCCGAGCCATGGCAGGAAACGCAATAGGTTTGTACGAAAGGATGGACCGTGGCTTCGAAGCCACGGATGAAGTCCGCGTCATCAAGCGCAGGCGTGTTGGCTCCAAAGGCAAACGGAGCTAGGGCAAAACAAGTCGTTAAAGGGTATATTCGCACGGGATGGGATGTGAGTTGACAGGCAAATCAATTCCCACGGGGGTAATAGACTAGGGGATGCCTTTAGATAGGATGCATAGGCAATTTGCTGAGTCAAGGAGGTCACCTTGTTGAATTTCCTAAATTCCCTCTGTCATCACGACAACGGCCTGCATTTTGGCGGCGTTCCCTGTTTTCGCCGGTGCTCACCTTCCGGTCCGTATTCAAAGGTGTTCCGCTCCTCCGCGGGATTTAATACATTGAACTATACTCATTGAGCGGTGAGCAACTGAAGGATACCGTGACAGAAATACGGAAGGTCGTCGGGCTTGCGGCTGGAAATGAAGTGGCGGTTGATGACGACAGGGGCGTCCGACCACTGCGCGCCAGCATTGACGAGATCGTCCTTGATGCCGGGCGAACCGGTCACGCGGCCGCCGCGGTAAACGCCTGCGGAGATTGGGATCCAGCCACCGTGACATATGGCCGCCACGAGTTTTCCGCGCCGATCGCAGGAGCGCACGATGTCGAGCACCTTGGGATCTCGGCGGAGTTTGTCGGGCATGAACCCACCCGGGCAGATGACGCCGTCAAAGTCCTCCGCATCCACCTCCGCGATGGCAACGTCGGAACGTCAGGGGTAGCCGTTTTTCCCGGTGTACTCAACGCCGCCCTCCGGGCCTGCCAGCACGATTTCAGCACCGGCTTCCTGCAGGCGGTACTTGGGATACCAGAGTTCGAGGATGTCGCCGACAAAGCAAACATAGCGGCGGCCGGAGAGGGGCGGGGGTGGGGGCATGCCAGCATTCTTGTCATGAAGGGCCGCCGGGGCAAGGCGGGGGCGTTTTGTCTCCGCGTGTCGCAAAAGTTCACGGATCTCATCAACCTCCCAGCGATCAGCATACCACCCCGTCGGCGGATTGACGGGATTCGATTCTGTGATTACGTGACCGGGTATGACGCTACCCCACGTTTTACGTCTTGCATGGGCCGTCCTTGGCTTTGCCCTGCCCCTTGCGGCATCGGGGGTCACCACCATTACTTATCAGGCCCAGCCGGGTCCCGGCCAGGGCCGGCATCTGGTCTTTCTGAGTGGTGACGAGGAATACCGCTCCGAGGAGGCCCTGCCCATGCTGGCCAAGATACTCAGCCAGCGGCACGGTTTCACCTGCACGGTACTTTTTGCCATCGACGAGGACGGCACGATCAATCCCGACCTCAACCAGAGCGTGCCCGGCATCGAGGCGCTTGACAAGGCCGATGGCATCGTGATGGCCCTGCGTTTCCGGCAGTGGTCCGATGCGGCCATGAAGCATTTCGATGATGCGGTGGGGCGCGGCATTCCGATCGTCGGTCTGCGCACCAGCACGCATGCCTTCCGATTCCCGGCCAACAGCTTGAGTGCCTACAAACACTTCAACAATTTCGGCCGGGAAGTTTTGGGTGAGAACTGGGTGGCCCACTGGGGCGCAAACCGTCGGGGGGCAACCCTCGGAGTGGTCGAACCCGGCGCAGAAGATCATCCCATCCTCCGCGGCGTCGAACAGGTTTTTGGCGACAGCGGTGTTTATGAAGTGCATCCAGTGGAAGGATCGACGATCCTAATGCGCGGGCAGGTTCTGAGTGGCATGAGCCCGACCGACAGCCCTGCGAGTTGCATGCGCCGCCGCCGCTCCGACGGACAGGAGCAGGACATCAATACGCCCATGATGGCACTGGCCTGGACCCGCTTGAATCTCAACCCGAACGGCAAGGTTAATCGTGTGTTCACCACCACGATGGGCGCTGCGACCGACCTCACAAGCGAAGGTTCCCGGCGCTTGGTGGTCAACGGCGTGCTCTGGGCCTTTGACATCGACATCCCGCAGCGCACCGATGTCCGTTACGTCGATCCCTTCGAACCTACAGATTATGCTTTCAATGGATTCCGTCTCGGGATCAAGCCGGCCGACCATGCGATCGGCAAAAACCCTCCCCGCGGGCCTGCCGCGCTTGCCCGCCGTCCCGCGGCAACCTTAGAATCCCCTGCCAAGGCTTATTGTAGATGCGGCTCTACACCGTGGAAACGGCGCCTCACAGGGCGGGGAATAGGGACATGTCACATGTGATCGCGGCGTATAGCCGCTCCCGCCTGAGAGACGGAGCGGACGCAGGTTCTTCGCAATAGTATTGCAAATAGCTTGACCCACGCGGGTGTCCCGAAAAAGTTCGGACTCCCCTATGCCCTGTCTCGTTCGACTTCATTCCGGTCGAGCCGAATGGTTGCCTCGTTTTGCCATGGCCGTGCTCGCGTTGCTTTCCGGCAACGCGCCAGCGCTGTCCCAAGTTAACGTGCCGTTGCCCCAGATTTTGGTGGAGGCCGAGCAGGCCATCGCGGCGCGCAATCACGGGGACGCCGCCATGCTGCTGGATCTGGTGCTGGTGCGGGTGGAACGGGGTGAGCTTCTCCCGGCAGGCTTGGGGATGGAGAGGCTTCGGCTCGTCGCAGCCACGGCGCATTTTCAAGGAGGATCCTATCCGCGGGCGCAGGCGGTCGCCGAGGGCTTGATCGCATCGCGCCCGTCCGGAGTCGTCCTCGGGGAAGCGCGCATGATCCTCGGGCTCTCGTTGGCGCTTCAGGAAAAATTCGCCGAATCGGTTCCGGTGTTTGCAGCGGGGGAGGAATCCCCCGTGCACCGTGACAAGGCGCGGCTTTACGGTGCCATGGCCGCACAGCAGGCCGGGCAAACCGCGGTCGCGATCGAGGCCTACAACCGCCTGCTGGCTTCGTCGCCCCGCGATGCGGATTGGGCGGACGCGGCCCTCGTGCTGGTTTCGCTGCATCTTGAGCACAAGAATCTGCCCGAGGCGGGACGCGGACTTGCGTTGCTGCAGGGTCGGCGCGACTTGGTGGACAATCTTGCCGGCCTCAACGCGCTCAGCCTGCAACTCGGCGACGCGTTGTTGGCGGAGGGCGACCCGACTGGCGCGTTGGCGGCCTACCGGATGGCGAGTCCGCGCGACGAACTCATGCGGACCCAGGCCGCACGCAACGAACGCATGACCGCACAGATCACCCGGGCGCAGGCGCTCCTGCGCGGGCCGGCGTCGGAGCTCGATGCCTACCGTCGGTTGGAGGCGCGGCTCGAGAGAGCCAAGACCGCACTGGAGGGAATCGAGAAACTGGAAACCTATGATTCCGCGCTCTACCTGAGGTTGGGCCGGGCTTTTCAGGAGCGGGGTGGGGACTGGGAGGCTGCGCTGGCCTTCGTGCGTGTCCTCGAGGGGGCGGCGGACGCACCTGAGCGCATCCCGGCCCATCTCGGGCTGGTGCGC
>JBGTGS010000002.1:0-9042 GCA_041746615.1 Opitutaceae bacterium
CGCACCGCCGTCGGCGGGGTTGGCGGCAGCGGCCTTGGAGGCAGCGAGGGCGGTGTTACGCGCGGCGATGACGGCTTCGAGCGTGCCGCGTTCGTGTTTGAGATAACCCTTCGCGGTCTCGACCAGATTCGGAATCAGGTCGTAACGCCGTTTGAGCTGCACGTCAATTTGCGCAAAGGCGTTTTTGAACTGGTTGCGCAGCTCAATGAGTTTGTTGTAGATGCCGACGACGAACAGCACGGCAAACAGTGCCAGCGCAGCCAACACGATGAGGACGATGAGTGATGTGTTCATAAATTGTATCCGTGGTTTGGGTTTCGTTTATTTTATCGTGCGTTCAGAACTGCCATCCCAGACCGCCGCCCCAGCCGAATTGGGAATGCCATTGACCGAGCAGGGAAAGGTTCCTGGTCAGCAGGTAGTTGATGTCCGCGCGAGTTTCCCAGTGCGCCTTGGTGTCGTACTCAGCCTCGTAAGACACCGCGAGTCTCGGCGTTAGTTCGAGATGCTTGCCGACGGCAAAATTGAATTCACCAGCCGTGTCCACCCACACGCGGGACGTGATATTGAGCGGGAGCAGATAGCGCAGGCCAAGGATTCCTTCGTGCTTGTCAAAGTGATCGCCCGCGCCTTCGAGGTTAACCCCGGCGAAGACCCTAAAAAAACGGTTCACGTAGTAATCGTAGGCGGGCGTGACCTCCCACTTCACCTCGTGCGCGCGCTGCCATCCAGCCTGCCATTCAGTGGAGTAAATGTGCCGGGTGTTGGCGTAAACCAGCGTTCCCTGCGTCATCTGCGAGAGCACGTCAACCCGCCCATACAGGTAAAACGGATCATGGTAGAGATGCGGGCGGACGGCGGCGGTGGCATGGTCGGGTGCGAATTCCTGATAATGCACCACCCGGGCCATGCCGCTCATCATGTGATAGAGGAGGTGGCAGTGAAAAAACCAGTCGCCGAACTCTTCCGCCGCAAACTCGATCACGGTGGTCGTCATGGGCTCGACATCCACGGTGTGCTTGAGGGGTGCGTGATCGCCCTGACCATTAAGTACCCGGAAGAAATGCCCATGCAGATGCATCGGGTGGTGCATCATGGTGCGGTTGATCATGATGAAGCGAACGACTTCACCGCGCTTGATTTCAATGGGATCGGATTTGGACAGCGGCTTGTTGTTCAGAAACCAGACATAGCGTTCCATGTCACCATCGAGGGTGAGTCGGATTTCGCGGACGGGTTTTGATGATTCGAACACGGTGGGCTGCAAGGCGCGCAGCTTGTCGTAAGGCGGGCCAGGGCGTTCCGCGCTCATGCCGTCGGCGGCCAATGGGGCTTGCGAACTCACGTCCTCGTCCAGCAGTCCGAACCATGTGCTCCGGGGCGCGGCGGGTTTCTCGTGGGAGACCATGCCCGGTTCGGCGTGGCTTTTGAGTTCCGTTGCCATGGGCTTCTTCCCGTGCGCCATAACGCTCATGTCGTGGCCCGCATCGCTGGAAGCCATTTCTGAATGGTTCGTTTCCCCGGGGTCCGGCGCCATGGCGCCATCCTCCATCCCTTTCATTCCGTCCATCTCTTTCATGCCGTTCATGCCCGGTTGATCGAACTTGCCGGCACGCACGGCACTGCCGGGCATGCCCATCGAGCCGCCCGGAGTTAATGCCAGCACCCGTTTGAGGCTGAGACCGCCCATGCTGACATATAGGTTGGGGAACGGGATATCGGGTGTGGCTTGCCGCGGGCCGGAACCAATCCACAGCGACGCGTGCCCCGATCCATCATGAGCCGTCGCGCGAAACTCGTAGCTGCCCTCTGCCGGCACCGTGACGACCACGTCATATGTCTCGGCCACGCCGATCAGCAGTCGCCTTTCATCGAAGGGCCGCACCGGCAGTCCGTCCGCCGCGATGACCTGCATCGGACCACCGGCAAACTGCAAATAGAAGAACGTGGAGGCCGAACCCGCGATTACCCGCAGCCGGATCTGTTCGCCCGGGGCGCCGTCGAGGGTCTGTTGCGGAGCGCCGTTGAGCAGGAAGCGATCGTAGTAAACATCGGCAAGGTCCATGGGCGGCATGCGTTGCAGTTCCCGGGTGAAATAAGCGCGCAACTGGCCGAGTCGCGCTGCGCCCAACACGCTTTGACCGCTACCTTTCCGAATGGAATACCACTCACTGCCACGTTTCAGCGTGTGCAGCACCGAACGCGCGTCTTCATCTGTCCAGTCGGACAACACCACGACATGATCGCGAAGACCGTCAAATTCAGCGGCGGATTTTGGTGCGATGATCAGCGCTCCAAACAGTCCCCGCTGTTCCTGGAGCATGGTATGGCTGTGATACCAGTAAGTGCCGGATTGCTGCAGATCGAACTCGTAGGTGAATGACTCGCCCGGAGCGATGGGCGGTTGGGTCACAAACGGGACGCCGTCCATCGCATTGGGCAGCAGAAGCCCGTGCCAGTGAACGGAGGTCTCCACATCCATGCGGTTGTGGACGCGAATCACGGCACGGTCGCCCTCGGTGAAGCGCAGGATCGGCCCCGGTATCTGGCCGTTGATGTTCATCGCCTGAGCGGGATGACCGGTGAAATTCACCTCCTGTCGGGCTATGGTCAGGTCATATTCCACCGTCTCCGCCAACAGCATCACCCCCGGCACCAACATGACCAGACTGCCCAATAACGTCGTTACTATTTTCATAAGTCATGCGTGGCCCGACGATGGTCTTTTGAGGGCAGTCTGGATTATTCATTGCTCGATCCAGTCAGCCTGCCGCCGCGTCCTGCATGATCTTGAGTATGGTATCCTCTACTTCCTGGGCGACGCCCTTTAGCTTCGGGGCATTGAAGAGTCCAAGCAGCATGGTTGGCTTCAGGGTCGTCAGAATTGTTTTACCTTCCTCTTCGTAGACGGAGATCCGGCATGGGAGCGCGGTGGAGACGCTCATATTCTCATCCAACACCTTCTTCGCTTGCTGCGGCTTGCAGACCTCGAAGATCAGGCATTCATGGACAAAATCCACGCCCTTCTTGTTCATGGTCGCCTTGAGGTCGTGCACGTGCATGACCCCGAAGTGATGGGCCTCCACGGCGGCTTGCAGTGAAGCTGCGGCCGCGGTCACCGTTTTGTTAGTCGATAATGTGATCAGCATATTTTTTTGAGGTTGGCAGTTAACGTGTTCTTGGCCCCTGGCACTTAACTATTTCTTGGATAGTTTACTGATCACGACGACCAGCAGGGCCACGATCACAAGGCCGAGCACGGTCCAGAGCCACATGCCTCCACCCGCCCAACCGTTCATCCATTCGTTTGTATGATTCATGGTGTCATTCCCCCATCATTTCTGTGTGAGGTGATGCGGATATCAGTCATCCGCGGGTATTGTTAAAGGATTTCATTAAATCGTGGGCTGTCCGGCTAAATGCCCAAAGAAAACCTTTCTCCGATGGGGTCCGTCACTACGGAGCAACTGAGGATACGCCCATGCGGAGCGTTCCACCATGGGGTGTAGACCTACTATGGCACAGAGGTACTGCCGCACCCGCCGCCCTTGTTATTCAGCGGCTTCGAGATCTGCAATGAGGGCTTTCATTTCAGCGATTTCCTTGCGCTGGGCCGTGATGATTTCAGCCGCAAGTGCTCTCACCCGGGGATCTTCGATTGCAGCTCGTTCACTTGTCAGGATGGCGATGGAGTGATGGGGGATCATGGCCTTCATCCAGGAGATTTCCCCGACGGTCACCTGACTACGGACGAGCCAGAGGCTGATGACAAAAACGACTCCGGCTCCGCTGAAGATTGCAAAATTGACAACTTTGTTCGGATACATTCCCAGCATGAAAAGTAGCATGACGATCGCCATGGTCGCTCCCATCAGCACCGCCATGTATGCGCGGGTCTCGCTCCAGAAAACGTGGTCGAAGGCGTAGGTGTTAAGATACATCAGTATCATCACGCCGGTTGAGGTGGCGATCATGGCGAGGAATTTCGGGTAGGGATTTTGTTTTTCGTTGTTCATGGTTTTTTTGAGGAGCAGAGCGCCCTGCGCAGACACAAGGCGATGAGGTTAACGGAAAGGTGGTGTTTGCGTTCATCAATCTGTTCACGGTCATAGGGCGGCGAATACATGTTGATGAAGGCACAACCCAAGGGCCAGGGCGGTCACCGCGAGAATCACTCCCAATAAGAGATCAAGGAAATGCGGGGCACCCACCGAAAAACACCGATCATCGATTGAGCTGATCACCCGAAGCCAGAATGGCTTGTATTGGGGGATGACCTTGACCCTCGGATCGATGGCCTGCGCAGCCCTCCGGCCGCTTTCCACGGCGGCTTCAATGCTCCAGACATCGGCGGCTGTCTTGGTGTGCGCGCCCGCAAGAAACAGGTTGGGAATGGAGGTGGCCTGAGCAGGCAAATGCGCCTGGGTGTGAGTGGTCGTCACCCACTTGGGCTGAAGCGGCTCAATCCCCGCAGGGGAAAATTGCCACTCGTGCCAGACTTCGATCCTATCGATTCCGAGATCCGCGAGACTCCGCCCCCCGTTGGCTTCCCGGATCAGCCGGTCAAGTGACTCGCAGCTCAAGATCTGTGCTTTCACCTCCTCGATGAACTGCTCTTTTGTACACCGGATCACCGGCGTGTTGAACAGCCGGCCCGGTACGGTTCCCACACAACTGGTTCCCGTCCAGAGCGACTTGACCTTGCCGCCCAGTTCAACCTCAGGTTTCCAGACCTGTTCTTGGGCAAAAAGGGTCAGGTTGAACTCCGAATCGGTGACGACGACCGCCGTGCGCTGCCGCGGGAATTGAATCAATTCAGTGAACGGAATCCGAAATGAAACCTGGGTATGGGGGCCGTCTTGGATCAGTGGCTTGAAATGACGCAGTTCCCGTTCGTTTTCCATCGCCGCCGTCCGGGCGATGATCGCTGCCGCAGCAAAAGGATTGGTTGCGAGGATATGACATTCAGCGGTGATTTCAGCTCCGGAGTGCAAGCGGGCGGAAGTGACCCGTGTTCCGTCAAACTCCAGTTGCATTAATGATGCGTTCCAGTTGAAACGCACCCCGCTCTTTTCTAGATGTGAGACCCATTTTTTGAACCAATATTCACTGCTCGGACCACGCAGCAAAAGCCAGCCGCTGCCCGCGCCCTGCGTCCAGGCGGGGCCTTCCTCGTCGGCGTGGTGGAAATGGGTCGGTCGGGTGATAAGCTGCTTTCGAAAAAATTGTCCCGCATGATGCAAGGACACCTTGGTCCAGTCGGAACCGATCCATGGACCAAAGCATGAACGCCATGTTTTGTAACAACGGGCGGAGAGTAGCGGTTTGAACTTCTCCGCGGCATTTTGAGAGGCGTAAACCACATCGGTGCGTCGGTTCGCCCCCCAGGTTTTCAACATCAACCACGCCCACTTGCCCCAGTCCGATTTCGACATCCTGAACAATTTCGGGATGCTCGCCAGGCCCCGGTCGTAAAACGCGGCAGGCCCCTGATCCGGAAATATCCCGAAATCGACCGGGCGTGAAAGGGCCTTGTCATACACGCTTCCACTCGGGTCGAAGGGGATCTGCTTCATCAGGTCGAAAACATTGTGATACCAGGGTCCAAAGCCGTGCCAGGAATACTCCGAGGGGGTGAATTGGTTCCGGGCCAGACGGGCGCTCCGGAAAAAGCCTCCCGCCTCGGGGTTGGCCTCATAAACGGAAACCTTATAATTCAGCCGGGTCAGCTCATGGGCCACCGTCAACCCTGCAATGCCGGCTCCATAGACCGCTATGGTGGTGGGTGCAGTCGACTTTTCATCCGGATGGGTCGCACCGGGTCGGATGGCTGATTGCGACTTTTTCATTTATTGCGGATGGGTTGATCCGAGTTTCTCAAAGACCTCTTCAGTGGTGAGGAACACGCGCCCACCACCGAGTTGTTCCAGAAACTCCGTGTCGGCGAGCCGGTCCATCACCGGGCCCTTGACCTCGGTGAGATAAAGTTCGATGCCCGCCTCTTCCATCCGGCTCCGGAGGTCGGTCAGCGTCTCGAGTGCACTGGCATCAATGAAATTGACCGCATTGCAGATCAGCACGAGGTGGCGCAATCGGGGCCGCTCGGCGGCGGCGTGAAGCACGTAGTCCTCGATGAACTTCGCGTTGGCGAAGTAGAGGCTCTCGTCAATCCGCAGCAGGAGGACGTGCGGGAGCGTTTTCACTTGATGACGCCGGATGTTGCGAAAATGCGCGGTGTGGGGCACCCGACCCACCACGGCCATGTGCGGTCGGCTCGTGCGCCAGAGATGAAGAATGATCGTCGAAGCAATGCCGATAAGGATGCCCTTGGTGACTCCGAGTATGAGCACCCCGACGAATGTGAGGATCAGCGCGAGGGCGTCAGCCTTGTCGTAGCGCCACAGGCGACGCGGCATTTTAAAGTCCATCAAGCCGGTGACCGCGATGATGATGATGGCGGCCAGCACCGCCGGGGGCAGATGGTGGAAGAGCGGCATCAGAAACAGCGCCGCCAGTCCCACGACCACCACGGTGATGAGTGAGGCGAGGCCGGTGTTTGCGCCCGCCGTGAAGTTGACCGTCGAGCGGGCGAAGGAACCGCTGACCGGATAACCGCCGGTGACCCCGGCCGCCACATTGGCCGCCCCCAGCGCGATGAACTCCTGGTCGGAATCCACTTTCTGACGGCGTTTGGCCGCTAGCGCCTTGGCAACCGAAATGTTCTCCAGAAAGCCGATGAAGCTGATCGTCAAGGCGAGCGGAATCAGCGGCAGGAACTCGGATGCGCCGAGCCCGGGAAGCGCGAACCCGGGCAATCCTCCGGGAATTTCACCGATGATGCTCACCCCGTGGCGATCCCCAAGCTTGAGAGCGGCGACCAGGGCCGTACCGACGATGACCACGATGATCGGCCCGCTCTTCGAGAGCGATTGCGCCAGGGCAACCGGGAATGCCTTCCATCGCTCAAGAACCCTCGGCAGCAGATATTGAAATGCGAGCAGCAGCAGGACGCTGGCGATGCTGATCGCGACCGTCGGCCCGTGGGTCCGGGGCATTGCCCGGGCCAGTTCCCCCAGCAACTCGTGCAGGTGGTCGGTCCGCGGCAGCGGAACGCCCAGCAGGTGTTTCACCTGGCTCAACGCGATAAGAAACGCGGCGGCGCTGACAAAGCCGGAGAGCACCGGCTGGCTCAGGAAGTTTGTGAGCACACCCAGCCGCGCGGCCCCCATCCCGATCTGCATGACACCTGCGATGAGCGCGGTGGCCATGGCGAGTGCCAGGTACCGCGGCGAACCGGCCTCCGCCATTGCGGCCACCTCGGTGAGGATGAGCAGCGACAACAACGCGGATGGCCCGACCGACAGAAACCGGCTGCTGCCGAGCATGGCATAGACGGCGAGTGGCAGGAGACTGGCATACAATCCGACCTGCGGGGGCAGACCGGCCAGGAGCGCGTAGGCCATGGCCTGGGGGATCAGCAAGGTCGCCACAATCACGCCCGCGAGGGCATCGCCCCGCAGGTGCTTGCGATCATAGTGGGCCAGCCAGTCCAAGGCCGGAACCCGTCGCTTCAGCCATATGCGGAGGGTTGGGAGTGGCAGCGGTGATTTCATGGGAACATACATCTCCACCCGCAGGCCTCAAACATGCCCACTGCCACTTCAGACGGGAATCAACCGAACGTGGGAAAGCGACACCCTGATCAGTAGCGGCAGGTCGCGGCTGCACCAGTGTCGGTGGGCATCTGCACTGCGGGAACTACAAAAACCTTCCCTCCATTTTCCAGAACACGTTCGCCCAAATCATCGAGCAGATCATCACTCTGAGGGTTATCAATCGTACCGAGGCGGAGGTTTCCGCTGCCTTCGATAATATGACCGACAATTTCACCCTCATAGAGTTTGATCTCATGCAGGTTCAAACCCAGAACCTGATAACGGTCCGCTGTTTGGAGGATGCGGCGCAAGGGTTTGGTGTGAAAGCTGTCGGCCACGACGGTCAATTCCTGGACGGTTCGCCGCAGTCCAATGACTCTGAACCAACCGGGCGCGGCAAAAACAGCCAGTCCGTCGAGAGTGTGATTCCAGAATTCCGTATCACGTGCCAGGACCTCGAATGGCTCCAGCAGCGCACTGACTTGTGCCGGCGGATGATTCTTCAGCAGCAACTGTTTTAGATGATTCACCAAACCGCGAAAGCGAATCGGGTCCTGCTGGTTCTCCGGGTGGCGTCGATGGGTTGACTGGTAGAGGGAGAGGCGCGGCTGTTCAAAGTCGTCGGTGGTAATTTCCGTCAGGAAGTCGTTGGTGAGTCGGCTCATTTGCAAGGATACCTTCGCAGTGGGGGCAGTGGGCTGTGTCATGCGATGAAGATCATACTCCCACGGTCGCAGGCTAGATATGGGGTGTTACCCCATTCTCAATATTCATGGGTCACCTCACATCCACCTCTACCGGCAGGAGGTGGTTCACGATGTAGCTCTGGCGATCCCCATCGCGCTCCGCCGGTTGGGTGCGGCCTTTCGAGTCCGTCGCCCGGGCCACGAGCCTGGCTCTCCCTGGTTTCGCCGGCACCTGCCATTCATATTCCCAAAGCCGCCAGGCGTCGCGAACAGGTTCTTCCAGCAGATGCGTGTCATGCCACACCCCGCCGCCATTGGTGCTGATTTCCACTTTCGTAATCTCCGCTTCGGATGTCCACGCGGCCCCACACACTCGATACGTCTGTCCGGCACGAACGGCTTCGGCGAAATCGGGCCGGGCGATCTGGGCCTTCACCTGCATCCCGGTAATCGGGATCAGGCTCGGTGGTCCCGGTCCGCGTTCCCAGGTGGCGTAATCAATGGTTTGGTAATATCCTTGGAACGGCCGGGCGCTGGCAATGATCCGGGTCAGCCATTTTACCGAGGCCATGCCATACCAGCCGGGCACGATGACCCGGAGCGGCGCGCCATGGGTGGGCGTCAGATCCTCTCCGTTCATTTTGAAGGCGAGCAGCACATCTTCGTTCGCCTTCTTCAGCGTCATGCTCCGAGCATAATGA
>JBGTGS010000003.1:0-7742 GCA_041746615.1 Opitutaceae bacterium
GAGCCGGTGCTGAACGTAATGCTCGATGTCGATCATGGTGAGCGGATGCAGCTCGTAGTGAACCCAGATGCGCTGCCGCAACTGGCGCAGTTCCTCGCGTGCGAGGATCTGCTTGAGCTCGGGCTGGCCCATCAGGACCACCTGAAGGAGCTTTTGCTTGTCGGTTTCCAGATTGGAGAGCAGGCGGATCTGTTCGAGCACCTCGAAAGACAGGTTCTGGGCCTCGTCGATGATGAGCACGATGTCGCGGCCCCGGGAGATCCGGTCGAGGAGCACCCGGTTAACCTGGGCGACAAGGTCATTCTGGCTGCGGGCCAGCTTGGTCTCGCCGAGCTCGGTGAGAATGGCCTTCAGCATCTGGGTCTCGGTGACCCGTGGATTGAGGATGAGGGCGGTGTCGAAGTGATTTGGGTCGATCTCGTTGAGAAAGCGGCGGCACAGGGTCGTCTTGCCGCAACCCACTTCGCCGATGAGCACGATGAAGCCCTTCTTTTCCTGCACGCCGAACTTGAGGTGCTGGAGCGCCTCCTGATGGGTCGGGCCTAGATATAGAAAACGGGGGTCCGGGGTGATGTTGAATGGCATCTCCGAAAACCCGTAAAAGCTCTGATACATGCTGGGTTGTCAGTAGGGAGGTGTCCGCGCGAACGCACGCAAAAATCGGGCTTGGGCCCGGATTGAGACGGAATTCACACATCGGAATCCACCGGTGGGGGGGGGATTCGCGGATACGCCTAGGTGCGCGGGAAGGGTGACGCTGGAGAGGCATCGCGATTTTTGCAGGGGAAAATGACCCCATGATTTACTTCACGGGCGAAATTCATTCTATGGACGGTTGTGAAGCTGCGCCGCCTGATCATTTCCTTTTATATTCTGCTGTTCGTCGGCGTGGCCGTGGGTTCGGCGGGTTTTTTCTGGCAGACCAGGGCGGAGTATATCCGCCTCCAGGAGATCGAGGCCATCAGCCGCGACCGGCTGGCGCTGGCGGAGGAACGCCTGCGGGAGCAGCAGCGCATGCTGGAGCGGATGCGCTCGGACCCGGGCTACGTGGAGATGGTCATCCGCCGTCGCCTCGGCTATGCGCGACCGGACGAATTCATTTTTCGTTTCGAGGAATAGGGGAAAAGCCGTCGTCCATGCCTGATGGGGAAAAATGATTTGCGGGCTCCCGGGCTGCGCCGCTGAATGTGCGCTCCTATGTTGCCTCCGCTCATCGAAACTTTCAGGCAGGCCGGTCAGGGCCAGGTTTTTGCATTCTTCAACCATCTCGATTCCGAAGCTCAGCAAAAGCTGCTGACCGAGGCGGCGGAGATCGATCTCAAGGAGGTGGACCGGCTCGTGAGCACCTTGGTAAAGGGTGCGGGTGCAGGAGGCGTCAATCTTGAGGGGATCGGCCCCGCGCCGTATGAGGCCTTGCCGGACAATGGGGGTCGTGCCGAGGCCTGGAGCACGGCGAAAACGACCGGGGAGGCCGCCTTGCGCGCCGGTCGCGTGGCCGCCTTCACGGTGGCGGGCGGACAGGGGACCCGTCTGGGTTATGACGGCCCCAAGGGGACCTTTCCCGTCACCCCAGTTAAGCGGAAGCCGCTGTTTCAGGTTTTTGCGGAGAAGATCCGTGCGGCCGGGTTGCGCTATGGAAAGCCGATCCCGTGGTTCATCATGACGAGCCACCAGAACCACACGGCCACTGAGGCGTTTTTTGCCGAGCATGGGTTCTTCGGCCTCGACCGCTCACGGGTGCATTTTTTCCGGCAGGGGCGGATGCCGGCGGTGGATTTTGACGGAAAAATCCTGCTGGAGACCAAGGGCAGCCTCGCGCTTTCCCCGGATGGTCACGGTGGCTCGCTGCGTGCGCTCGAGCGCACCGGAGCGCTCGACCAGATGAAGGCGGACGGCATCGACACCATCAGTTATTTCCAGGTGGACAATCCGCTGGTCCGCTGCATCGACCCCGCCTTTCTCGGCTGGCATTTGCACGAGAAGTCCGAGATGTCGTGCAAGATGGTGCCCAAGGCCTTTGCCGAGGAGAAGATCGGCAGCTTCTGTACCCAGGGCGGCCGCGCCGTCGTCGTCGAATACTCCGACCTTCCGATCGAGTGGCAGCGGGAGACGGATCCGGCCACCGGCCGGCTTCGCTACCTCGCCGGCAGCATCGCGCTTCATGTGCTGGACCGCGAGTTTGTCCGCCGTCAGGCCACCGGCAGCTCCGATGTCGCGCTGCCGTTCCACCGGGCCGACAAGAAAATCGCCACCATCGACGCCGAGGGCAACCCGGTGAAACCCGCGAAGCCCAACGGCGTGAAATTCGAGCTCTTCGTCTTCGACGCGCTGCCCTTCGCCCGCAACGCGCTGGTCATCGAGACCCGGAGAGCGGATGATTTTTCCCCGGTCAAGAACGCGGATGGCGTGGACTCTCCCCGGACCGCGACGGATGACCAGCTGCGCCAGTACGACCGCTGGCTTTCCGCGAACGGGGCGGATCTCCCGGTGGACGCCACCGGACTCCCCGCCTTTCCCCTGGAAGTGTCACCACTTTTTGGTTACGATGAGGATTCGTTTGCAGATGCCTGGCGCCGGCTCGATCCCAAACCGGCGATCCGCTCCGGCCTCTATCTGGAGTAACCCCGGAAATGCGGTTGGAACCGCGGATTATCCGTCACGGCTGAAACGCAACCAGCCAGGCCCTGGTTTCTTCAAACTGATTCAACTTTAACTTCGGAACATGAATACTCTCGAAAAAATCACGGCGGCCGGCGCGTCCGGCCAGCTCCTCCCAGACACCGTCAAGAACCTCCAAGCCTGGCTGGGTGCCGGTCTGCCGGACTGGTTTGCGGCCAGCGTGGACGAACTGGTGGACCAAGGCGCCTGGGGCGAATTGAACGACCGTTTCTACCGGTATCTTGAGTTTGGGACCGGCGGCATGCGCGGGCGGACCATCGGGGTCATCTCCACCCGGGCCGAGCAGGGGGAGTCCGGGGCGGCGGGGAACGCTCCGGCCCATGCGGCGGCAGGTTGCAACGTGCTCAATGACTTCACCCTGATCCGTGCCGTGCTCGGCCTGCACCGTTATGTGCAGGCTTACTTGAAGGTCGAGGGTCGCGCCGAGGCACCCCGGCTCGTGATCGCACACGACGTACGGTATTTCTCCCGCCACTTCTGTGAACTCGCGGCCTCGGTGTGGATCCGCCTCGGTGGAGAGGCCTTCATTTTCGATGGCCCCCGCTCGACTCCGCAGCTCAGCTTCAGCGTCCGCTGGCTCAAGGCGCATTGCGGCATTGTCATCACGGCCAGTCACAACCCTCCCCACGACAATGGCTTCAAGGCCTACTTCGAGGACGGAGCCCAGGTGGTGCCTCCCCATGACCAGGGGATCGTCAAACAAGTCAATGCCGTCCCTCCGGGTGAGCTCGCCACTTTCCTGGAGTGTGACCTGGCCAAGGTCGTCACCCTTGGGCGCGCCGCCGATGACGCTTATCTCACGGTCGCTGCGCAGGCGGTGATCGACCACGATCTCGTCAGGAAAACGAAGCTCCGTGTGGTTTTCACCAATATTCACGGCACGGGAGGGGTGGCCAGTGTGCCCCTGCTCGTGCATGCGGGCTGCCGGGTGAGGGAAGTATCCTCACAGGTTGCCTTCGACCCGCGGTTTCCCACCGTGAAGTCCCCCAATCCTGAGAACGCCGAGGCGCTTTCGCTGGGGGTGGCGTTGGCGGAGAAGGAAGGGATGGACGTGGTCATGGCCACCGATCCGGATGGCGACCGCATGGGTTGTGCCGTGCTCGGTGCTGACGGCAAAATGCACCTGCTGACCGGGAACCAGATCGGTGCGCTGCTCGCGGATTACCGTCTGACCAGGTTCAAGGAAATCGGGCGCATCCCGGGGGAGGGATCGTCACGCGTCGCCATCATCAAGACCTTCGTGACCTCGCCGCTACAGGATGCGATCGGTCGCGGCCATGGGGTCAAGGTCATCAACACCCTCACCGGTTTCAAGTGGATCGCGGCCAAGCTCCGCGGCTACGAGGAGCAGTTGCTGGCGGCACTGCGAAAATCGGGCGGCGGCGATACCGACTACGATGCCATCCCGCTGGCCGAGCGGGCGAAGCTCCTGCAGGCGCACAGCACCTTCTATGCATTCGGTTGCGAAGAGAGCTACGGCTACCTGCCGGACGACCAGGTGCGGGACAAGGATGCCAACGCCGCCTGCCTGATGTTTGCCGAGCTCTGTTCCTGGGTGAAGAGCCGCGGCCTGACCGTCCCCGCCCATCTCGACCAGCTGTATTTGAAGCATGGTTACTTCCTGGAGGGGACCCTCAACCTGTATTACGAAGGCGCGACCGGCGCGGCCAAGATCAAGCGGATCCTTGACACCTACCGCAGCGCCCCGCCCCAGGCCTTTGGTGACGTGGCGGTGGCGAAGTTTGAGGATTTCGGCAGGATGGACATCCGGGACGCCGACGGGGAGCTTATTCCCAAGCAGGACCTCTACCTGGTGTCGCTGGCCAACGGTTACAGTTTCGCCGCGCGCGGATCGGGTACGGAGCCAAAGATGAAGTTTTACGTCTTCGCCTCGGCCCCGGTGAAAGGAGCCGCAGAGCTCGCCGCCGTCAAGATGCAGGTGAAGGCCGAGCTCGACCGGGTGAAGGGCCTGATCGAAGCCGACGCCAAGGTCCGGGCCGAGGGTTGAGGATTGCCGCTGACTGCGCCCAACCGTGGCGTGACAAGCCCGCCACCTACGGCGGAAAGGCACCGGTGCAGCGCGTGTAGGTTGCGCGCTTGCGCGCAACGCGGATGCCTCGGGTGTGCGCCAAGGAACGTGGCGTGACAAGCCCGCCACCTACGGCGGAAAAGCGCTGGTGTAGCGCGTGTAGGTTGCGCGCTTGCGCGCAACGCGGATACCTCGGGTGTGCGCCAAGAAACGAGGCGTGACAAGCACGCCACCTACGGGACGGCCACCGGCGGATTGCCTGGAGGTTGCGCGCTCGCTCGCAACCTCTCACTCCACCCGCAGTACGCCGCGCATGAGCGTGGCGTGGCCGGGGAAGGTGCAGACGTACTCATAGTCTCCGGGCGTCGTCGGTGCGGTGAAATAGATGGTGTCACTCTGGTTCGGCATGAGCAGCAGGGTGTGCACGAGCACGTCGTCGCGTAACGGCACGAATTGCATCTGCATGCCGTCGATGCCCAGGTTCAGAGCGGCCGCACCCACGTCCTGGCTGCGGCCGGGCGCTGTCAGCACCCAGTTGTGCAACATGTCATCAGGGTTGTTCAGCACGAGTCTTACGCGGCTGCCGGCCTTCACCACCAGAAGCTCCTGATCGTACTTCAGGCCTGAAATGGTGGTGAGGACCAGTGCATGATCCACCTCGCCACCCCAATCCGCCGGCGGCCCGGCCTGACGTTTGGCGAAAGTGAAGGTGGCCTCCGGCTCGGCGGTGACCGCGCCACAAAGATCGGCGAGGGCCTCCGCCGACATCAGCCGTTCGCCGTCGGGGAACACATTGAGGGTATAATAGGCGGTGTCGTGCAGCAGAGCCTCATCACTCCCGCGACGACGGAGCCCGGGGGCCTTGATCTCATGGACGTAATTTTCGCGCAGGCCCGCCACGACAATGCGCACACTCAGACCGTCCGCGGACACCTCGGCCATCGCGACCGGACAAGACTGCTGGTCGACGGCGCGACTGCCATAGGCCTGGTGGTAATTGTAGGTGAAACTGGTGACGCGATATGACGTCTGGAGCGCAGCGCTGGCCGGGTCCACCGGCTCCGTGAAGTGCAGTACGAATCCGTCCGGCTGCGCGCGCACTTCCTTAAGCCCGAACGGAACCTTGCCCGTCCAGACGAGCCGCTCGAGGGCAAAATCCTGGCTGCCGACTGATCCCCAGCCGCGGTTGGTGGAGCCGGCGAAGAGCGAGCCGTCCTCGCCCCAGGCGAGCCGCAGAATGCCGGAATCGAAGCCCGAACGGAAGGGGTAGGCGGTGCCCTGATACACTCCCTTCACCTTCTCCAGGGTCATGCGCAGGATCTTGCTCTGGCCCTGATCACCAATGAAAAAGTGCCCGCTGTACGGACCGAAGCGTCCGCCCGTTAGATCCTCCGTAATGTCCGAATTGGAGATGCCCAGAATCGTGTGCGGCAGCCAGACGGCGGGCAGTTTGAGCTCTGGGATGCGTTTGGCCACCTCGTGCATCGGTTCGCGGAAATCGTCGATCGCATTCATGCGCAGCGACAGCGGTGAGCCGGCGAGATCGGTCCACGCCAGTGATGCCGGGTGACCGGCAAAATCACCGGGCTCGATGTGGGTGACGCGTCCGGAGCCGACCCATTCGCCCTGATTGTCGGTAAAGAACCAATCACCCGTGGAGGAGACGGTGAAGCCCGCCGGTGACCGCAGGCCGGCGGCAATCGGGGTCATCCTCCCATCGGGGGTTATCTCCATCATCCAGCCACGCCAAGGGACGGGGCTTTGGGTGGGTGCGCCGAAGGTGACGTTGAGGGTGACGCGCAGGTTGCCCTCGGGTGAAAGCACCGGACCGAAGGCGTACTCATGGTAATTTCCGTAGATGGGCAGGACCGCGACGGTGTTGAAGCGATCCGCGCGGCCGTCGCCGTCCTCGTCCATGATGTGGGTCACTTCCTGGCGCTGGGCCACGTAGTAGCCGCCTCCGGGGGCCGCAATGATGCCAAGGACTTCGTGGAGACCCTGGGCAAAGAGGGTGTAAACGGGCTGGGGGTCATCATCGTAGGCACCATCCACCCGCCAAATTTCCCCGCGGCGGGTGGTGACGAGCAGGCTGCGACCGGGAATGGGCAGGATGCCTCCGACCTCGAGGATGATGTCCTCGGGTATGGGCAGGGCGATGCGCCGGTAGTAGCTGGATTCACGTTCGACCAGGCCATCGACCGGTCCCGCAAAGCGTTCCTCGGGGGTGGGATTGTTGGCCGACTGCGCCGAGATCGAGACAGCCAGGAGAGGGAGGAGAAAAAGTCGTTTCATGGGCGGGTTCACCAGATGAGGGTGTAGCGGAAGGTCCGTGCCTCCGTGGTGTTGCCGAGCGGCAGGATGAGCTGGCGGCGACCGCGCTCCATGCGCAGCTCCGGCCGCGGGCGGTCCGGTCCCTCGGGGTCGATGTCGATGTAGTATTGGCGGTCACCAATCACGTATCCGCCGGGGCGTGACGTGATGGCATCAGCTTCGGCCAGCAGCAACCAGGGCGTCCCGCTCACCGGGCGTCCGGTGACGGTCAGGGTGCGGACCAGCCCGCGTCCGCCGGGCAGCGGGGCGATGCGGTCGCTCACGCGCAGGGCGCTGAAGTCGTAGTGAAAGACGGGCTGGCCGTCGGCCTCGAGCGTATAGCCGCGCTGTTTGAACAGATTGGTGTCGTTTGGTTGCCAGGCGGAGCCCGGGTTGCCGAGTCCCGCAAGAGCGGGTCTCCCGTCGAAATGAATCACCGAGCCGGTGGGCCGGGCGGACTGATCGATGCCTCGAGCGCGCCACATGTCGGTGACGTCGAGGTAGGTGCCTGTCCAGACCGCGAGCAGTGAGCCTTGGGCGAGATCATAGGCGTAGTTGAGCCGGGATTCGTAACCCACGGTGACAGCGTAGACACGCTTGTGGTCCTCAAAGGGAAAGTAGGTGCGTTGCAGGCGCACCCGGCCCGCTTCGGGCTCGATGGTGAGCGGGAGCGCCGGGGTGGCCGGTCGCTGGTTGGGCCGGCCGGGCTGGCTGAACAGGACCA
>JBGTGS010000004.1:0-7700 GCA_041746615.1 Opitutaceae bacterium
GGGTGAATCTTGGTGACCCGGTTCTGCGCCTGCACCACGGGCAGGGCCTCGCGGGTGCTCGCCTGTGAACGGCGCAGGCCGGCCAGCCAGGCGGTGGCGCCGAGGTCACGTACGGCGCGGTCCATGGGCTCGACCTTGTTGATGAAATTGTAGCGCTTGAGCCCATCCACCCCCTGTTCCCACAGCTTGCCGTTGACGGCCTCCTGCTGCGCGGCGCTCATGGCGGGCTGGTAAGTCTTGAGGTTGAGCTGCAACCGCTCCGTGAGATCGCGGGCAAAACGGTAGGTCTCCGGAAACAGGTAACCGGTATCGATGAACACCACTGGAAGGCGCGGGGCTAAACGCGTAACCAGATGCAACATCACCGCCGACTGGATGCCGAAACTCGTTGTCATCACCAGACCATCGCCAAAGGCACCCAAAGCCCAACTGATCCTCTCCTCCGCCGTCGCTTTCTCCAAATCCGGAACCGCAGACGGCGGTGGCAACGATTCGGCAGGCGTGGCATTCATGTGAATGCGCAAACTATTACTTAGTTTATGTCCTAAGTAAAGAAAAGCCCGCCAGACGTGCGTAGACACATCTTTATATACATACCCCTCTGATGATTATGGATTTCGACGAAGGCGAAATCCGCCTATTCCCTCCGCGCCGCGGAGCGGCGCCGATAGAGGCGGGCGCGATTGACACCCAGGAGGCGGGCCGCGGCGCTGACGTTGCCTTCGGCTATCACCAGCGCCCGGTCAATCAGGCGTTCCTCGGCCTCGGCGAGGTTGAGGGGCAGGTCGGAGAGGCGGGCATCGCCGGACGCAGGAACCACCGGCGCCCCCGGCCCCGGGGCGAACAGAACGTGATCAACCTCGATGCGGCCGCCGCTGGCATGGATCAGGGCGCGCTCAATGGTGTTCTTGAGTTCGCGAATGTTCCCGGGATAACGGTGCGTGATGAGCCTTTGCAGGACTTCGGGGCCCAGCTTTGAGGCCGGGCATTTCAACTCGGCGGCAAAGTGGCGGACAAAATGCCGGGCGAGTGCAGGCACGTCCTCCAGTCGTTCGCGCAGGGGTGGCACCTGCACCTGATAACGCATCAGCCGATGATAGAGATCCTCGCGAAAATCTCCGGCCGCCACCTTTTGGGGCAAATCCACATGGGTGGCCGCGATCACGCGCACCGATACCGTTCGTGGCGTTTCCTCACCCACGGGCAGCACCTCACCGTCCTCGATCACGCGCAGCAGCCTGGACTGCAGGGCCAGCGCCATGTCGCCAATCCCATCAAGAAAGAGCGTGCCACCGTCAGCGTGCTCGAAGTATCCCTTCCGATCGGCCAGCGCTCCGGCAAAGGCACCCTGGAGATGCCCGAAAAGCAGGGACTCCGCCTGCTCCGCCGGCAGCGCCGAGCAATTGACCGCGACAAACGGGGTGCCGGCCCGGGGACCACCAAGATGAATGGCCCGTGCAACCAGTTCCTTGCCCGTACCGCTCTCGCCGGTAATCAACACATTCGTGCGAGGGAATTCCTGCACGCGGCGAACCGCCTGCAGCATTTTACGGAAAAGGTCGCTGCGACCCACCAGCCCATCGACGCCCCATTGACGACCCTCGGCCTCGGTGAACAGAGAAAGTTTTCCATCCGCGCGCTCCAGCGCCTCCTCCGCTTCCTGGCGACGGCAGATCTCCGCCCGCAGTTCCCGGTTGGCTTCCTCGAGCTCGGCGGTGCGTGCGGCCAGATCACGGGCGAACTGATGCATGCGCAACTGGGTTTGCACCCGCGCCAGCACCTCATCGATCCGGAACGGCTTGGTGATGTAGTCGATTCCGCCCGCCTCAAAACCCTGCACCAGACTGGTGGTCTCGTCGTTGGCCGTCACGAAAATCACCGGGATCTCCGAAGTCGCCGCCTCTCCCTTCAACCGGCGGCAGGTCTCAATCCCGTCGATGCCCGGCATGAGCACATCCAGCAGTATCAGGTCCGGCCGCGCCTTGATGGCCGCCTTGAGCGCGGCCGGTCCCGACAGCGCCGAAAGCACGCGGTAGCCCGCCAATTCGAGGGCACCGCCCAAGGCCCCGACATTCGCGGGTATGTCGTCCACGATCAGAATCGTAAAGTTCCGTGTCGGGGTGGCGGGAGATGCTTGCAGAAGCTCGCTCATACCGCAGGCGGGTGGGATGCAGGCAAGGCGGCCAGCAGCATCAGGATCGCGTCGGTGTCGAATCGCTCCGCCCATGCACGCATCTGGCGCGCAAGGATGGCCTCTTCCCCGCCGGATCTCTCGATCTCGTCGAGCTGGGTGCGCAGGACGGCGAAATCTCCGATCTCCGTGGCCGCACGCAATCGGGCCACACAGGCGTCCGGCAACCGCACACGGGCGTGATCAAGCGGCGGGTCGCATGCCGACTCGGATAGCGGCCCCGTCTCCTCCTGGACGAAGGACACCCACTCGAGACGCGCGAGGCACTCGACGATCCGCTCGAAGCGAAACGGCTTGGGCAGGCATTCATCGAATCCCGCCGCACTGATTTCGTCGCGTTCATGTTCGAAAGCCAGGGCTGAGTAGGCGACCAGCCGGAGGTTCCGGCCGGATTGAAATTGCCGCAGGGCGCGGGCGGCGGTCATCCCGCTCATGCCCGGCATGCAGACGTCCATGAACACCACATCCGGCAGGTTGGCCTCCGCAAGGGCGAGCGCGGCGGCACCGCAATCGGCTGACTCTGTCTCGCAGCCGAGCGCCGTGAGCATGCGAACAAGCACGTCGCGATTCATCGGATGATCGTCCACGACCAAGGCGCGCACCCGGACCCCCGGGGCGAGGCGGATCCGGGCGAACGGGGAGGACGCGCGCGGGGAGGCAGCCACCCGCGACGGTTCAAAGGCCAGGGCGAAGAAGAAGTTACTGCCCCACCCCGTGACAGAATTCACGGCGAGGGATCCCCCCAACAACTCGATCAGGCGGCGGGCAATGCTGAGACCAAGCCCGGTGCCACCCTTCGCCCGTCCCTCCGCCTCCTGGTGAAACGGCTCGAAAATGGTTCTCTGCGCGTCCTCAACAATGCCCGCACCCGTGTCGATGACTTCAAAACGATAGGAGCCGCGGCCGCCGACGGGCGTCACGCGAAGACGCAGCTCGCCATGATCGGTGAACTTGACCGCATTGCCCAGCAGGTTGACCAGAACCTGCCGGAGCTTGCGCTCGTCACCGCGCACCCACGCGGGCCGGTCACCCAATGCTTCCACGCGAAAACGCAGGCCCTTCTGCTGGCAGCGTGGGCCGAACATGGCGGCGAGTCCGTTCACGAGCATCGACAGGTCGAAATCTACCGGCACCTGTTCCATCCGGCCGGTCTCGATCTTGGTCAGGTCGAGCACGCCATCCACCAGGCACAGCAAATGGTTGCTGCCCTCGACGATTGACCGCACGGCACCGGCCTGGCCGCCGGCCAGCGCGGTGTCGCGCTGCATGAGCTGGGCATAACCGAGGATGGCGTTGAGCGGGGTGCGGATCTCATGGCTCATCTCCGCCAGAAAAAGCGACTTGGCCCGGTTCGCCGACTCGGCGACGGATTCGGCATGGGTGCGCTCCTTGATTTCCTTCTGCAGGGCGACATTGAGCTCGGCCAGCTGAGCCGTGCGCTCCGCCACGCGCTCTTCCAAGACTTCATTCGTGCGCAAAAGCGTCTCCGCCGCCCGCCGCAACCAGTCGGGATCGGCCGCCCGAAACGCCGGGGTCGGCGCAAAGGTGAACTGCCAGACGCGCCCGACAATCGGCATCTCCTGCTCCAGGCTCCAGGCGGGCGCCTCCGTCCCAGACTCCCCCGCCGCATACACCGGTGCGGAACGATCAGACAGGTCACGTATTTCCAATCGCACCCCGCGGCCGACCAACGGCGCGAATACCTGACGGACCAGCCGCTCAACCCGGAAGACCGCGAGGCAAAATCCGGCAACCTCCCCGCCCCCGGGCGCGGACACCGCCAGCACCACCAGGAAGCCCATACGGTCCCCGGTTATCTGAGCCAATGGCAACGGGCTTGTCGCCGTCGGCTTACCCGTGAGCGCGGCCTGCTCCAGCGCCTCCCGCCGACGAGCATCCGCCCGCAGATCCAGTCCCAACACCGGAAAATTGGACAGGGGAGGCTCCACATACAGGACAGGCAGGTACTCGTCGCGTTCACCGGCCGGCACGATCCGTCCCTCAGGATCAATTTCCGTGAAGTGAAAATCCGCCAGCCCGTCGGCCCGCGCTGCGGATTCGTAACGGGCGCGCTCGGCATGGGACACCCGCGGAATCCATTCCAAGGCCTGCAACTCCGGCAGGCGCACCAGCGCCGACTGCACAAAGCGGCTGAACTCCGTCCGCGTCACCTCCGGCTTCACCTCGAAAAGCGCCTGAACCGCATGGAGGATCTCCAAGGCCCGCAGCATCTCCCCGCGCAACTCATCCATCCGCTCCAGTGCCTCCTGCCTGGCACCGGCCTCGGCCTCACTTTGCTGACGGCGGCAGGAGGTGGAGTGAGAGGCCTGGAGCTTTACCATCGACTCAGATGCAGGCGGGGGTGGTGTGGGTTGAGGAGGTTCCAGAAGGAGTGACATCGCAGGGCGGTTCCTTCTGTAGAGCAAAATGACTGCCAAGATAGGCCCGCCAGCCGCCAAAGTGCGTGATTTCCCTGGCACCATTGACGGCAAATGGCTCGCAGAGAAACCCTTTCACCTCTGTCGCGTCTTCCAAAATAACCGTTCCGATCACCAGCGGTGAGGGCACTTTCGCCACAAAGGCACCGAAACCGGCTTCGTCCAGATCCCAGACCTCCACTTCGATTCCCGGACCAGAATGCTGATGATCACGGACCAGCCCGGGCTTGGGCGGCACGGTGCCGGGAAGCGCGTAAAAGCGATAACCCTTCGCCGTCTTCGTGGTCCTGACCAAGCTGGCTCCGAGACTGGTGAGCTGATGATTGAGTGGCTGGCCGGTGAGGTGGGCCCCCACCACGGCCAGGCTGATGCTCCGGGTTGTCGGCATGGCGGCGGCAGCGGCGACCGGTTTCGCAGGCAACAAGGCCAGAGGCGTGTCGGTTCCACCCAACTTACCACCCAGAGCCCTATGGCTGCGCGCACCCAGATCGCAGATCTCGTGATCGCGAAAAGCCGGTGCCAGCAGCGTGACCCCGAAGGGAAGCCCATTCGTCCGGAATCCCGCCGGGATGGCCATGCCACACAGATCAAGCAGGTTCACAAAATTGGTGTAATAGCCCAAATTCGTGTTCAGCTGCACCGGATCGGCTGCGACCTGCTCATGCGTGTAAACGGTGCCGGTGGTCGGCAGGAGCAACACCTCCATCTTCGCCCATTCGGCACCGGCCCGGCGGCGCAACTCCTCCAGGCGGTAAAACGCTCGAAAGGTGTCCACCGCATTGAACCGCCGGCCCCCCTCGATGATTTTTGCCGTCACGGGGTGCAGGGCTCCCGGATGCTCGTCGATGAACGGCGTGACTGCCGCCAGGCGCTCCGCCACCCAAGGCCCGGAGTAGAGCAACTCGGCCGTTTCCCGGAACGGGGTGTAGTCGATCTCCACCGGGAGTCCGCCCAGTTTTTCAAGACGCCCGACCGCTTGCTCGAAGAGCGCGGCGGCTTCCATGTCGCCAAAAAATTCCAGCTGGTCCCGCCGGGGAACGCCGAACCGAAACGCCGCCGGCCACACCGGCCCGGGCGCAGGCTCCGGCCGGGCATGGGGATCAGCTTCGTCGTAGCGGGCGGTCACCGCCATGACCTCGGCCACATCCGCACTGGTCAGGGCAAACACCGCGACACAATCGAGGGAGCGACAGGCGGGAACCAGGCCGCGGGTGCTGAGCAACCCGCGGGTGGGCTTCCAACCAATCAGGTTGTTGAATGCCGCCGGCACCCGTCCCGAACCAGCCGTGTCGGTCCCAAGCGCGAAGCTCACCAAACCCGCGGCCACGGCAACCGCCGAGCCGGAACTCGATCCGCCTGAAATGACTTTCTCGTCAAAGACGCACGAGGGGGCCCCGTAAGGCGAACGGGTGCCGACGAGACCGGTGGCAAACTGATCCAGGTTGGTCTTGCCGATCAAAATTGCCCCGGCCTCAAGCAGGGCAGCCACCACCGGCGAGGTCTCGGTCGCCGTGTACGTGAACTCCGGACAGGCCGCCGTGGTCGGCAGGCCGGCGACATCCAGGTTGTCCTTGATGGCAAAGGGCACGCCCTGGAGTGGCAGGCTGTCCCCGTTGTCCCGCCTCTTCGCCAACGCGGCCGCAGCGGCCCGGGCTTGCTCGCGAGGGACAAGATGGATCCAAACCCGGTCCTCCCCCCGGGCCGCGATCCGATCATACACCAAATCGATAACCTGCTCCGGGGTGACAGTGCCGCCCGTGTACGCCTCGCGGAGCGAGGCAAGATCGAGACTGAGTTCTGTGTTCATGCGACTTCCTCCCTGGCTATGACCATCAACCCCTGGCCGGCGGTTACCAGCCGGCCTGGCTCCACGCCGATCCGGGCAACGACGCCCGCCATCGGCGCCTCCACCGGCACTTCCATTTTCATGGCTTCGACGACGGCGATTTTCTGGCCGATTGCAACCCGGTCCCCGACCTTGACGGACACGGCCCAGATGCTGCCGGAGATCGGCGAGGCCACGAGTGCCCCGTCGCCAGGGGCGGACAACTCCTCGGAAGGCGGCGGCTCTGCCGGTTCGGCTGCGATCGAGATGGCCGCAGACCCGTCGGCGGCCCAGCGCTCGCGCTCCGCGTCGAACGCCTGTTGCTGCCGGCCTTTAAACGCGCCGATGTCCGCAGCCTCGTCGGCGAGGAACTTCCGATAGCCGGCCACGCTGAAGGGCTCGTCCTGGATGTCGAGCGACACCTGCCCGCGCAAAAAGGCCTGCCGGTACTCCAGCACCTCCTTCTCGGGCATCGGATAAAAACGGACCTGATCGAAGAACCTCAGCAACCAGGGCGACCCGGGCTGGAATTCACGGGTGAGTTTGTGAGTGTTCCACACCGGTACGGTGCGCCCGACGAGCTGGTAGCCGCCAGGGCTCTCCATGCCATAGACACACATGTAGACCCCGCCGATGCCCACCTCGCCCTCGGCGGTCCAGGTGCGGGCGGGATTGTATTTCGTGGTGACCAGGCGGTGGCGCGGATCGACCGGCACGGCACAAGGTGCGCCGAGATAGACGTCACCCAGGCCGAGCACGAGGTAGCTCGCGCGGAAAATCGTGTCACTCACCTCCTCCACCGATCCGAGGCCGTTGATGCGGCGGATGAACTCCACGTTGCTCGGCAGCCAGGGCGCCTCCGGGCGTACGGACTGGCGGTACTTGGCGATGGCCTCCCGGGTCGAGCTGGCGTCAAACGCCAGCGGCAGCCGCATGACACGGGTCTGCAGGGTCAGCGTCTCCACCGGGGGCAGGTCGGACTCGGCCTGAACCAGCACGTCGAGCAGCCGGCGGAGCGGAAGGGCGCGGCTGTCATAGTTGACCTGAAGTGAGCGCACGCCCGGCGAGAGCTCGATCACGCCCTCCAGCGGATGCGCCCGGAACCATTCCATCAGCGCATGGACACGGAAGCGGAACTCGAGGTCGAGCACGAGCGGTCCGTATTCGATCAGCAGATACTTGTCGCCGGCGGCGCGATAGACGACGCCGGGGCGGTCGCCGGAGGCCGGCAGGTCATGCAGCACGG
>JBGTGS010000005.1:0-8956 GCA_041746615.1 Opitutaceae bacterium
GTCGGCGATGCCGACCAGGCCGGCGCGCAGGACCGCCCGGTTGACCTCGTCGGGCAGCGCCGGATTGCCGTGGCGATCCAGCACGCCGCGGTTGGTGGCGAAGATGGCACCGTCCGCCCATACGATCTGGGTGTCGGGGAAGCCGGCGTGCTCGGGGCTCTCATGCAGGGCGCCGTCCCTCCACACCTGCGGAGTCTGACCGGCCACGCCGACCACGACCTCGTCGCCGATGCGGACCACGCGATCCTGGCGACCCGCGAACGACGGGGGTGACAGCCGGCGGGGCCCGCCTTGGGGATCGAGATGCCAGACCCCGTCGCGCCCGGCCACAAGCCAGCCCTCGGGTATCACTTCCGAGGATACGTATTCGCCCGTCATGCCCGGGACGGGCACCAGGGTGTCCTGTTCCAGAAAGCCGCAGAAGCCGCTGCCGGCAACCAGCGTGCGGCCATGGCCGAGGGCGAGGGTCTGGATGGACTGGCCGCCGGGGGAGGCGATGATGCGCCAGGTGGATTCCGGACGGCCAAGGGCGAGCCCTCCCTCAAAGCCAAGGGCCAAGTCGCCGTTCGGGAGGGACTTGACCATCCAGATGGGCCGGTCCTGCAGGGTGGCCGGTAGACGGATCCCGGCAGTGAGCGGCCCCAAGCCCGCCTCGCCTGCACGCAAGAGGCTGCATGCAAGAATAAAAACCACCCAAAATTTGGGGGACTGTTTCATCCAGATTCGGGGAATTTATCCCTCTGAAGACTGATTCTGGCAACGGGATAGTAAAGAGGTTATGAAAAACCTCATCCAACTCCCCGCTGTTGTTTACAGCGTTCTTGCCACGTTGTGCCTCGCCCTCGGTCTCACCCAAGCGGCTGTTAAGTTCGATCCGGTGACTCAAAAGGCCCAATCCCTGTCCACTTTGGAAATGGGCGATGTCGCCGGGCTGCCCTGTGTCCCCTGCGGGGTGAGCTCAGACGACGACACCCGCGCGTCATCCGCCTGATTCCGGCAACGCCATGCTTTCGCTCGCCGCCATGCGCTATCGTGATGTGTTTGCCGAGGACGGCGGACCGATCGAGCGTGTCATGACGTCGGACTGCTCGATTCTCGGGCAGAGGCAAAAGCAGGCGAATGCCTACCTTCGCCCGGAGCTGTCGGTCGGCAAGCAGACCCATGCGGTCTACGGGCAGGCCGACGGCACGGGTTCGGCGGTGTCTCCTGCGGTGGCCTGTCACATGGCGATTTCAGAGGCGCTGGAGCGCTGGGCTTTTCTGGCGACGCACGGCAGCCGTGAGGGCGGGCGTTACGGATTCAAGGTGGACCGCAGTTCCAATGGCATGGCGGCCTTTCCGGGCCTGTTCAGTTCCCAGGCCGCGAAGCGAGCCCGGATGGAGGCGCTGGAGCGTTATGCCCTGATCTCCTGGTGGGACGGGCGTTTTTCCGCAGAGCGGGCGGCCTCGCCGTTTCCCGGGGTTGAACTGGTGCGCATCCACCACAATGCGGGTGAGGGGGAAGTGGTCATCCTCGTACAGCGCACGCGCGCCGGGGTGTCGTATGGCCATGCCGCCGGCCGGACGCTCGCCTCGGCGGCAGTGAAGGCGGCCGTTGAACTGGCCCGGGCGGATTTTGTGATCACCGCCCACCGGGCCAAGGGCGCGCTGGTCAAGGCGGCCAACTTTCTGGAGCGACGGGCGCTTTATTTCTCGACCGATGAAGGCTACGGGCAGTTTCAGGACCGCCTGCGGACGGGGCCGGAACGTCCGGCACCGCGCTGGGACCCTGTTTTTGACGGCGAGATCCCGGGCCCCTGGTCCCGCTGGGCGACGGTCTGGCGCTGTGCGGTGGCCATGCCCACCAATGACTTTCTCGAACCCCAAGCTAATTTCTTCTTCTGGTGACCATGACCGTACGCACCCACTCTCTTCTGCGCATTCGCGATCAATTCCGGACTGATGGTGCCGCAGTGGCGCTGGACGCCGTCCGGACCGCCTTTGAGGCCGGCCGGATCGACCCGCTTGATGTCCCCGAAGCCCTGCTCGCCCTCCGGTCCGGATCCTGCAGCTTCTTCGAACAACTTGGGCACACGCCGCCGGGCGTATCCCGCCATTGGGAAGTCTCCGTATGAGCGTCCGATTGGACAAGGCCCATGGCGGGTTCACCAAGACCGAAGCCGCCCTGCTGGAGGCGCTCGAGCGCGAGCGGGCGCTTTTGCGCCAGCGCGATCTGGTCAACGGCATCGTCCTGCATGAAATGTCCAATGCCGTCGCCGTGGTCATGGGTGCGGCCGAGCTGATCCGGCATCATGGAGCCAGTGCGCCGACCTTTCATTTTGCCATGCAGCGCATCCTCAGCGGTACGCAGATGATGGACGAGATGCTGGGTGGCCTGCGGGTCCTGCTGGGTGAGAACGGTGCGGAGCCCGTCTTTGAGCAGGGCGATCTGGCGGCGTTTGTCCGCGAGACGGTCACCGACCCCCTGCTCGTCACTGAGAGTGCGGTCCGCCGAGTCAGGGTGGTCTCGCGTTTGAATGAAGAGGAGAAGCTCCACTGCCCGGCCCTGCTCCGTCATGCCCTTGGCAATCTGGTGCGCAACGCCCTGCGCTACAGTCCATCCACCCGGCCGGTGACGGTCATCATCGGTGGGCGCGGCCGGCAGCGGTGGATCCATGTGCTGAATCGTGGACCGAAGATCAGCTCCAAGATTGCAGCCCAGCTTTTTGAGCCTGGCCGGAAGAGTGCCAAAGGTGGGATGGGCTTTGGCCTGCACATCACCCAGGCCTGTGCCTTGCGGATGGGTGGACGGCTGGTCTTTGGCACCACCGGCAAGGTGACGGTGTTCTCCATCCTGCTTGGCTCCAATGAAGGCCGGATCATCTCCCTGCAGGGTTTGAGCGAAATCCGCGAAGCGGTGAGTCAATGATGGCGGATGGCGGGCTCCGCACCCGGGAGGGATGCGAGGCCCGGGCCGCGAGGCCGGGGGAGACAGCTCAGAACAGGGCGTTGGCGGCCGCACCCACGGCGGTGATCGGCCCCTGATCGGCGAAGCCATCCACGGCGCGGTCCACCTTGCGCAGCGTCCCCTGGGCCTCGAGGAAGAGGCTGTCGTCGTTGATGAGCCGCCCGAGGGTGCCCTCGCCTTTGTTCAGCTTGTCGGAAAGTTCACGCAGGTTTTGTGCGACCAGCTTGATGTTTGCGCCCGCCTCCTCGTCGTAGAGCAGGGTGCCGAGGGTGCCCTGGCCGCTCTTCACCTGGTCGATGAGACCCTGGGCGTTGCCCATGAACGTGCGGGCCTCGGCTGCGGCACCCTTGATCTCGTCGACGGCCGCGACGAGCTCGTTGTAACCGGCTTCGTCATTGATGAGCCGCCCCAGCGTGCCCTCCCCGCGGTTCACCTTCGCGGTGATCTCCTGAAGGTTGGCGGTGATGTCACCGACGCGGGTGCGGTTGTCCTCCACCAGCTGGTCCACCTTGTCGAGCAGGCCACCGCCGTTGGCGCCGCCCATGGCGCCGGTGAACTGGCCCAGGGCCTGGTCGATCTTCATGCCGATGTCCCCCATCTGGGAGATCACGGTGTTGAGGTCGGGGGTGTCGCCGGCGATGATGCGGTCGCCGTCGGCCAGAAATCCGGCGGCTTCCGTGCCGAGGTCGATCGAGACATAGTTGCTGCCCAGCAGGCCCGCCATCGCAATGGTGGCCGTGGCGTCACGGGCCACCTGGACATGTTCCATGATGAGCAGCACGGCCTCGGCCTGGCGGCCGTTGAGCTGGGTGCCGGAGACCGCGCCGATTTTCACGCCGGCCATCCGCACCTCGTCGCCGGCCTTCAATTCCTTTAGGTTCGAGAACTGGGCGGTGAGGGTGTAGGCGTTCTTTCGGCTGAGGCTCTTGCCTCCCAGGGTTTCGAAGGTGACCCAGACGAGGGCCACGCCGATCAGGAAGAAAAGGCCCACGCGGGCCGACATTTGTGCGTTGTTCATGATTTTGCCTCCAGGTTTTTGAAACGGGGGTTGCGGACATCGATCCGCGGATTGAGGAAGTCGGTGATGAAGGGGTCGGTGTTGTTGCGGAGTTCCGCCGGGGTCTGCACGGTGTGCAGGTTGCCCTCGTCGAGAATGGCGACGCGGTCGGCGATGGTCAGGGCGAGCTCGCGGTCGTGGGAGACCACGATGCTGGTGACGGTGAACTCGTCCTTGAGCGTGGCGATGATCTCGGCGATGGTCGCGGCCATGATGGGATCAAGCTCGCTGGTCGGCTCGTCGTAGAGCAGGAGCTGGGGCTCCATCACGAGGGCGCGGGCGATGGCCACACGCTTGCGCATGCCTCCGGAAAGGTCCGCGGGAAGCTTCTTGGCCGCCTCCTCAATGGAAAGGATGGTGAGCGCACGCATCACGCGATCGCGAATCTCCTTCTGCGGGCAAATGCGGTGCTCAAGCAGGTAGAGGGAAAGGTTGTCGAAGACGCTGATCGAGTTGAAGAGGGCGCCCGACTGGAAGACGAGGGCGAGGGCAAACCGGTCGCGGGTGTCCGGATCGCGGGGGTCCAGGTCGTTGATGGTGACGGTGCCCTTCGTGGGGACCTCGAGTCCGGCGATGTGGCGGAGGAGGACGCTCTTGCCGGAGCCGCTCGCGCCCATGATGGCAAAGATCTCCCCCGGGGTCACCTCGAGGGAGATGTCCGTGAGCACCTCCTGGTTGTCGTAGGACTTGCAGAGGCCATCCACCCGGACCTTGACCGGGTTGCGGTCCTCGCGAGCGAGGCAGGGATTGGATTTCTGGGGCATGGCGGTCAGGCGAGGGCCTTGGTGATGAAGTAGTCGAGGGTCAGGACGCTGATGAGCGAGTAGACCACGGAGCGGGTGACGGCGAAGCCGATCTCGCGTGGTCCCCCGCGGGTGCGCAACCCGGTGTTGCAGGCGATGATCATGATCACAAAGCCGAAGATCTCGGCCTTGATGAGGCCGTCGAGCACGTCGTCGAAGGACACATAGAGTTGGAGGCTCTGGAAGTAGAGATCGGTGCTGACGCCGATGAACGGCACGAAATGACAGACGACCGCGCCGCCGAACCATCCGACGATGTTGCCGATGATGGTGAGCACCGGCATGACGATGAGGATGGCGAGGAGGCGGGGCAGGACGAGCATCCGTTCGGGCGGGATGTTCATGGTCACGAGGGCGTCGACCTCCTGGTTCACCTTCATGGAGGCGAGTTCGGCGGCGACGGCGCTGCCGACGCGGCCGGCGACCAGAATGGAGACCATGACCGGTCCGAGCTCGCGGGCCATGGAGGCGCCGACGAGTGCGCCGATGAGCTGTTTGGCCCCGAAGTCCATCATGCTGATGCCGGCTTGGAGGGCGAGCACGCTGCCGATGAAAAAGCAGAGGATGGTGACGATCGGCAGGCTGTTGTAGCCGGTCAGGTAGGCATGCTCGGCGGTGCGCTTGAGGATGCGCGGGGCGCTGGGCAGTGAGGCGAAGGCCTGGACCGTCAGCAGCAGGCCGCTGCCGATGCCTTCGAAGTAGGAATTGATGCGTCTGATCATGGGGCGGGGTCGTCGTCAACCGGCGAGGGCCGGGCATTGAAGTCTCCGAAAAACAGCCGCCAGCCGCGGGTGCCGGGGGTGCGCTTGAGGCCTATCAGGCCGTTGCCGATGGCCACGCGACCCTCATCGGGGGCGGTGGTGAAGCTGAAGAGCGGCCCCAGGTGGAAGCTCCGGGTGCCGGCATCCTGATGGTGTTCGTAGGTGATGCCGTCCCAGAGCAGGGAGTGGCGGACCTCGCCGGGGGCGCGCTGGTTGTAGCGGTAGAGGGCGAACAGCGGGGTCCAGACCTCACGGATCGCCTCGTTGTGCGGAAAAAAGACCTCGAACGGGCTCGGTGCCTGCCACTGGCGGCGCCCGGCCCCGTTGTCCCACGCGCTCACCAGCGGCCACACGTGGATCTTGGAGGCGGGGGCGGCCTCGGGCCGGGTGGCGCTGTGTTGGTGATTGGAGTTGTACAGAAAGAACAGGAACTGCCGGCGCTCGTGGCGCAGCCCGGCTTCCGTCCACGTCGCCTGCCGCCAGACCGGCCAGAGCAGCCAGGTTTTTTCGAGTCCCTTGATGCTGGAATGGGTGTAGAAGGGGGCCCAGCGGTTGACGTAACGATCATCGCCCCGGCCCTGCACCAGCAGCGGCCAGAAGTAGTTGACGGCCCGGTAGCGGTGGGGCGCGGTGCGATCCACGTATCCAAAGAATGGCCACAAAAAGGTTTCGCTGCGGTAACCCGGACTGCGGTCGCGGGCGTAGAACGGGAGCACCCCGAGGTGGTCCACGGTGGTCTCGGGGCCCTCCATCCGCTCGTTCCGGTAGATCAGCGGCCAGAGGTAGAACTGCTGGCGGTAGACCCCGGGTTTTTCGTTGCGGCCGTAGAGCGGCCAGAACTCGAAGCCCCGGTGGCCGTCGCCGCGCAGAACCTTGATGAAGGGCCAGGGCGTGGTCGTGGTGGTGGCGCCGTTCTTCTCAAAGCGGCCGTAGAGGGGAAAGAGCACCCAGGACAAGCGATCCTGGCCGAAGCGGTGCTTCACGTTGCCGGCGAGGGGAAAGACCGCCCGGTAGGAGGTGTCGGGATTCCCGGTCTGGCGCGAAAAATAGAAAGGCCAGATGTCGAACCCTTCCTGGACGGCCCCGGCCGTGACCGGGCGGTGGCGGGAACGGTTGATCAGGTTGAGCACGCTCCACCGCGCCCCCTCCGTCTGCGTTCGGTAGGTGAATAAAGGATACAGCGCCCAGGCCTCATCGACCCGGCCGTCTGCGGTGCGCCGTTCCGCATAAAGCGGGCGCACCCCCCGGGCCGGATTTCCGGAGGGTCCGCCCTGGCGGCTGTAAATCAGCGGGCCGAGCGCGGCGTTCGAGGTCGTCAGGCCGGCCGGTTCGTCCCGGACCTGCTGCACGAAGAAGGGCCAGAGGTTCCGTTCCTGCACGGCCGCACCCAAGGGTGCGCCCATGGTAAGGGCGCATCCCGCGAGGGCGGCGAAGCATCGGAAGTTCATGGCTATAGTGTTGAAAACAGGCTGCTCCCAGCCCCGTCGCTGAAAGTTGGAAAAGTCGGCATCCCACCCCCGGCAACTAATTAGGAACCTAACTAGATGGTTAAATCGGCCGGTACTGCAAATGCAATATTGGGCCTTGTTTCGCCTTCCGGGTTCCCGGTTGTTTCGCATTTGCCAACGGCCGGGCGCAATTTTGTGTCAGTTCCATGCGAATCAGCGGAGGACTAGCCCGGGGCATCCCGTTGCGCGTGCCGAAGGGGGATGCGGTGCGGCCGGCGACGGACGGATTGCGGCAGGCGGTCTTTTCCAGTCTGGCGGCACGGCTGTCCGGAGCCTGGTTTGCGGATCTCTTTGCCGGGAGTGGTGCCTATGGGCTGGAAGCCTTCAGCCGGGGGGCGGCCGGGGGCGAGTTCGTGGAAAAAAATGCCAAGGCGGCCGCCTGCATCCGCGAAAACATCCAGGCGGTCTGCAAAAGCGGGGGCCGGCCGGAGGCGTCCCTCACGCTCAAGCCGGTGGATGCGCTGACTTGGGAGCCGTCGCTGGGTCGGGTGCCCGACCTGGTCTTTATTGATCCGCCCTACGACATCATCACCACGGTGGCTCCGGTGTTATTCGAGCGTCTGGCTGGAATCCTCTCGTCCAAACCCGAGGCGCTGGTGATTTTCGAAACCCCCGGCGAGATTGTCCTTGATCCGCCCGGTTGGACCTGCCGCAAGCGACTCGGCAAGGGCGCCCGGCAGCCGACGGTGGGGATTTATCAACGGCAGTAAGGTTCCGTGACTTTCCCTCAAAGGAAGAGGGGCGGGTATACCGAGAATTGGTTCTTCAGTCTCTGCACTGATGTTATGCCTTCAGGCCAGGCGTGAAGGTGGGCCGCGTCCCGGCCCGCAGGATGGCGAGAGCGGCGACCACGGCGGTCTCGGTTCGCAGCACGCGTGGTCCGATATGAACGAGGGTGAAGCCGGCGGCACGCAGCGCGTCGCGGTCCTCCGCAGCCCAGCCGCGTTCTGGTCCGATGGCCAGTGTCACCGGCGCGTGGTCGTTTGCGGAATGACCACAGGCGAGAGGAGCGGAGGCCTCGTAGTTGTCGAGGGCGAGGCGGATTTCGTCGATGGGAAGCGTGGTCAGGGCCTGGTCGAGGGTTTGGGTCCAGGTGACCGTGGGGATGCGTGTGTCGAAGGCTTGCTCGGCACCGGTGATGAGGTGGCGTCGCCATTCTCCCGAGGTCCAGAGCGAGCTGGAGGCATAGTTGGGATCACTGCGCATGGTGCGGACGAAATGGATGGCTCCCACTCCAAGAGTGGTGGCATCACGCAAAATGTCGCGGGCGGTCTGGGGCCGGGGCAGGCCGATGAGGAGCGTGAGGGGATCAAGGGGCGGCGGGGGTTCGTTCCAGGTGAACGACAACGTCAGGCCGGCGTCATCAATGGCCACGAGAGTCCCTTTGCCGCGGGGTCCGTTGACGAGGCCGGTGTCAAAGGTGTCGCCGATGTGGCGATCGAGGACCCCGAGCAGATGGACCGCGCGCGGATCGGTGCGCGGAAGGGGTGCAGCTGCTTCCGCAGGGGTGAAGAGGATCAGGTTCACGCCGGGGCGAGGGCGGCGGTGGCCGCGCGGTGCATGGCCTCCACGGGCACGGGGGTGTTGCTCCAGATCTCCAGTGAACGGGCACCCTGGTGGACGAGCATGGAAAGGCCGTTGGCGGCAGGCAGGCCGAGAGCCCGGGCTTGCGCGAGGAGCTTGGTCTCGGGAGGGTTGTAGATCATGTCGTACACACCGGCCGGCCGGGGCAGGCGGGAGAGGTCGATGGGCGGAGCATCACCGGTGTGGAGGCCGGCGCTGGTGGCGTTGATGACGAGGGCGTCAGCGGGAAGTTCGGATGGCGGGGAGGCGGGATCGAACCCATGAGCCCAGGCGGGCCGGCCGAGGTTGCGGATGAGC
>JBGTGS010000006.1:0-9873 GCA_041746615.1 Opitutaceae bacterium
ACCCGGCGGCCCCAAACTTGATGCCATCCAGATCGCACCCGATGACACCGGCCTCGGCCTGCATGGCGACCGCGTCCAGGTCCGCGTCAATCCCGGCCGCCGCAACCGGCGCGACGGCCGCGGTGACGAACAGTCGGGCCGCGTCCTCGACATCATCGAGCGCGGCCGCACCGAGATCGTCGGCACCCTTCGTCGTATCCGCAACAGCCACTACGTCGCACCCGATGATCCCCGCTTCATCCACGACATCGCGGTGGACGATCCCGCCAACACCAAGATCCAGCCCGTCCCCGCGCCCGGCGACAAGGTCGTCGTCCGGCTCCGCGACTGGAAGCAACGCCATCATCTCCTCGAGGGCGACCTGATCGAACGCCTGGGCAAAACGTGGGAGCCGCGTGCGGAGCTCCTCGGGGTCTACCGCAAGTTCAGCCTCGATCCGCGCTTCCCCGCCAACGTCGAGCACGAGGTCTCCGCTCTGCCCGACCGGGTCCACGCCCGCGAGACTTCCGGCCGGCTCGACTACCGCGAAACCCCCACCTTCACCATCGACCCGGATGACGCCAAGGATTTCGACGACGCCCTCTCCATCGAAACCCTCGATCAGGGCGAGGTCCGCGTCGGTGTGCACATCGCCGACGTCTCCACCTACGTGAAGCCCGGCACCGCCCTCGACAAGGAGGCCCAGCGTCGGGGCAACTCCACCTACCTGGTCGGCACGGTCGTGCCCATGCTGCCGGAGAAACTTTCCAACGGCCTCTGCTCCCTCGTCGAGGCTCAGGACCGCCTCACCAAGGCCGTCTCCCTCACCTTCGACCGCACCGGCCGCCTCAAGGGCTCCACCTTCGCCAACACCGTCATCCGCAGCCGCAAGCGCCTCACCTACAAGCAGGCCTACGCCCTGCTCTTTGAGAACAGTCTCGACAAGATCCGGTCCCTGCCGCTTCCGCCGAAACACCAGACCGGATCGACCGGCCGCGCCCTCTCCGAGCTCAACGACCTTGAGCTGTGCGACCTCCAGGGCTGGGTTCGCAAACTCTGGGCCATCGCCTCGGGACTACGCCGTGACCGCATGGCCCACGGCAGCCTCGATCTCGACATGCCCGAGACCAAGGTCTTCGTGAACGAGGAGGGCTACGCCGACCGCCTCGAACTCATCGAGAACGACGAAAGCCACCAGCTCATCGAGGAGTTCATGCTCGCCGCCAACGAAGCCGTCGCCCGCATCACCCGCGTCAACCGCCTGCCTTCCATCTACCGCGTCCACGACGAACCCGAGGAGGAAAAGCTCGCCGAGCTGCGCGAGTTCCTCGGGACCTTTCACATCAAGACCGGCGACCTCACCCAGCGCGCCGCTGTCGTCAAGCTGCTCAGGGATCTTCGCGAACACCCGCAGGGTCATACCCTCCGCACCCAGCTGCTCCGCAGCCTCAAGAAGGCCGCCTACCGCGGCAGCCCCGACGGCCATTACGGACTGCACAAGCGCGACTACTGCCATTTCACCTCACCCATCCGCCGCTACTCCGACCTCATCGTCCACCGGGTCTTCGACCATTATCTGATCAAGCACTCCGGCTGGCCCATGCCGAATGGCTATCACTTCGGCTACAACGCCGCCCGCATGGACTCCCTCGGCGAACACCTCAGCCAAACCGAGACGAACAGCCAGGAGGCCGAGCGCGAGAGCGTGAAGATCAAACTGCTCGAGTACTTCGAACGCGAACTGGGGAAAAAGAAAAAGACCCGCTTCGCCGCCGTCATCACCGACGTCCGCGGCCACGGGCTCTTTATCGAGCTGGTGGAATCCATGGCCTTCGGCTTCGTGCCCGCCGCCACCCTCGGTCACGACCACTTTCACCCCAGCGCCGATGGCTCCGCCCTCGTCGGCCGCAAATCCAAGCGGACCTTCAGCATGGGCGCGAAGATCGAGGTCGAGATCCACAAGGTCGACCGGATCAAGCGCATGATGGACTTCAAACTGGCCCCGCCGGTTTGAACCGGCCCGCTTGCGAATTTCCCCCGGCTTCATCCTGTCATCAATCATGCCTTCCCTAAAACACTACACCTTCACCACCACGTTCCAGGCCCTCTACGACAAGGCGGTCGGGCTCTATGCCCAGGGTCGCCGCGGCGCCGACGATTATTTCTCCGAATCCGAACGCTCCTTCCTCGCCGAAAACGGCATCACCCCCCAGCACCTCTACGACTACGCCGAGGATGCCAACACCCTTGGGGAGCCCGATTTCGCCACCGCCGTTGGCATCGAGCTGATCCGGCGGGATTACTTCCTTAACGTCCAGGGCGGCCAGCCTTCCGACCGCGTGCTCGACAGGGATACCATGCCGGGCAAGGACGAGTCCTTGCGCGGCATCACCTGGCTGCCCCGCATCCTCGTCAAGTCCCGGGCCAAGCTCCGCGGCGAACTCCCGTCCTCCCTGATGTATGGCTGCGGCGGCGACCGGGCCTTTTTCCGCGAACACGACATCCACCCGGCCGAATTCCTCGCCCTCATTTGGCGCCACCTTGAAAACGAGACCGGCCTCATCGACTGGCTGGTCAATCGGAGCCCGGTCACCAAATAGACCCGGCAGCAACCCACCATGCAACCCCGGGTGGCGGGTCAGTTTGGATTCTTTGATGCAGGTGGCGGGCGTGCACGCCACGTTGCGAGACCAGCCCGCCGATGGCGGGTAAATTCGCAACCACCCTTTCGGCAAACTAACCCACTACCAAACTCCGGTAGGGGTTGACCGTAGTTCGTTGTTGCACAAGCTGGCAGCACCCCTGCCCGCAAACCACAGCCTCCCGGAGCTTTCTCATCATGAACTATACGCTCAACGTGAACGGCCAGTCCCGCGCCGTCGACACCGCCCCCGACACCCCCCTGCTGTGGGTGCTCCGTGACCACCTTGAACTTGTCGGCACCAAATTTGGCTGCGGCGTCGGGCAATGCGGTGCTTGCACCGTCCACATGAACGGGGTCCCCGTCCGCTCCTGCATGCTTCCCGTCTCCACCGTGCCGGGCATGAGAATCACCACCATCGAGGGCCTCTCCGCCAGCGGCGACCATCCCCTCCAAAAAGCCTGGTGCGATGCCGACGTCCCCCAATGCGGCTACTGCCAGGCCGGCCAGATCATGACCGCCGCCGCCCTCCTCGCCAACAATCCGAAGCCAAGCGATTCCGAAATCGACGGCGCCATGGCCGGCAACCTCTGCCGCTGCGGCACCTACGCCCGCATCCGCCAGGGCATCAAACAGGCCGCCGGCCTCGCCCCCGCCAACACCTGATCCGGAGAATCCTACCATGGAAACCACCCCACTGGACCGCCGCTCCTTTCTCCGCCTCTCCGGCCTCGCCGGGGGCGGCCTCATGCTCGGCTTCTACCTCCGCAATGGCGCCGAGGTCTTCGCCGCCGCTCCCAACGCCCCCGTCGGCTTCGTCCCCAATGCCTTCATCCGCATCGCCCCGGACGGCGTTGTCTCCATCTACTCCCACAAGCCCGAGGTCGGCCAGGGCGTCCGCACCTCCCTCCCCATGATCGTCGCCGAGGAACTCGAGATCGACTGGGAGAAGGTCACCGTCATCCCGGGCGACATGGATACCGCCTTCAATGTCCTCAACATGAACCAGTCGGCCGGCGGGAGTAATTCCACGCCGAGTTCCTACGATCCCCTCCGCCGCATGGGCGCGATGGCTCGCATGATGCTGATCGCCGCCGCCGCCGACACTTGGAGTGTACCCGCCTCCGCTTGCACCGCTGCCAACGGCACCGTGCACCACCGCGCCTCCAACCGTAGCATCGGCTACGGTCAGCTCGTTGCCAAGGCCGCCACCCTCCCCGTACCCGATCCTTCCGCCGTCACTCTCAAGTCCCCTGCCGACTTCAAACTACTCGGCCGCCGTATCAGCGGCGTGGATAATCCCAAAATCGTCACCGGCCAGCCTCTCTACGGCATCGACATCAAGGTGCCGGGAATGGTCTACGCCGTCTACGAGCGCTGCCCGGTCTTCGGCGGCAAGGCACGCAGCGCCAACCTCGACCAGATCAAGGCTCTCCCTGGTGTCAGTGATGCATTCATCCTCGAGGGCACGTCCAACCTTCAGGGCCTCCGCCCCGGCGTCGCCATTCTGGCCAACTCCACCTGGGCCGCCATCAGCGCCCGCCGCCAGCTGCGCGTAACCTGGGACGAGGGCGACCGCGCCAACGACAGCTGGGCCGGCTACACCGAGCAGGCCCGCCAGCTCTCCACGCAGACCGGCAACGTCACCCAAGACAACGGCAACGTCTCCGCCGCCCTCGCCTCCGCCGCCAAGACCGTCGAGGCGGAGTACTCCTATCCCTTCATCTCCCACGCCACCCTCGAGCCGCAGAACTGCACCGCCCGCGTCGACGGCAACAAGGTCGAGCTCTGGGCCCCCACGCAAAACCCGGGCAGCGGCGTGAACACCGTTTCCCAGACCCTCGGCATTCCCCGCGAAAACATCACCGTACACATGATCCGGGCCGGCGGTGGCTTCGGCCGCCGTCTGACCGGCGACTTCATGGTCGAGGCCGCCGCCATCGCCCAGCGGGGCGGAGTGCCGGTCAAACTCACCTGGACGCGGGAGGACGACCTGCGCCACGACATGCTTCGCCCCGGCGGCTTCCATTACCTCAAGGGCGGCGTGACTGCCAACGGCAGGATCGCCGCCTGGCATAATCACATCGTCACCTTCTCCGTTGACGATCGGCCGGGCAGTGGCGGCAACCTCAGCCCGAATGAGTTCCCCTCCCGTTTCCTCGAAAACTACCGCAGCGAACAATCCGCAATCCCGTGCAACATTCCCATGGGCCCGTGGCGCGCTCCAGGCAGCTGCGTGTTCTCCTGGGTGATCCAGAGCTTCATCGATGAACTCGCCCACGCCGCCGGCCGTGATCCCTATGAGCTGCGCATGGAAATGCTCGGCACCGAGGATCTGGTCGGCACGGGCGGCGGGGCCTACAACGCCGGACGCATGCGCGGGGTCGTCAAACTCGCCGCCGAAAAATTGGGCTGGGGCAAAAAACTTCCGCGCGGCCAGGGTCAGGGCATCGCCTTCCACTTCAGCCATCGCGGCTACATCGCCATCGCCTCCGAGGTCACGGTCTCACCAGCCGGCGCCCTCAAGGTCGACCGGGTGGTCGCCGCCTGCGACGTCGGTTCCCAGATCATCAACCCGAGCGGTGCCGAACAGCAGGTGGAAGGCTCGATCGTCGACGGTCTCAGCACCGCCTGGCTCCAGGAGCTCGACATCCAGCGCGGACGTGTCGTCGAGGGCAACTTCGACCAGTACCAGCTCCTCCGCTTCCCGGACGCCCCGCAGATCATGGAATCCCACTTTCTGCTCTCCGACAACCCACCCACCGGTCTCGGCGAACCCGTGCTCCCACCCGTCGCCCCGGCCGTGTGCAACGCCATCTTCGCCGCCACCGGCAAGCGCATCCGAACCTTGCCCTTCACGCGCAACGATCTCCGCTGGAGCTGAGTGGGGTTGAGTTAAAGTACATTTAGTTGCATTTTAGAGGTGGTTTGGCAGGGTGCTGCCATGCCCCAAGGGACAAAAAGGACGGAAGGGACGGAAAGGACCACCGGCACCAGCGCTGCCGGAGATTTTCCGTCCCTTCCGTCCCTTCGGTCCCTTCAAACCTCCCGGTCCTTCATCCCGCCGCACGGCGGCTATGAAGACCTGCTCAGCTTCCAGAAGGCGCGCATCGTTTACGATGGCACCATGCATTTCTGCGAGCGGTTCATCGACCGGCGCTCCCGAACCCGTGATCAGATGGTGCAGGCGGCCCGCTCCGGGAAACAAAACATTCTCGAAGGCAGCCGGGCTTCCGGCACGTCCAAGGAAACCGAGATCAAGCTCACCAACATCGCCCGCGCCAGCTTGGAGGAACTGCTCGAGGACTACCGTGACTTCCTGCGCGAACGCGACCTGACCGAATGGCCGTTTGAACACGCCGGCACCCGCCGGCTCCGCCAGCTAAACCGCCAGCCCGGTGCCGATTACCAGACCTTTCGCCCGGGCATCGAACATTCCGACCCCACTATCGTCGCCAACGTCATGATCGGGCTCATCAAAGTCACGAATTACCTCCTCGACCATCAACTCCGCCGGCTCGAACAGGACTTCCTCCACAAAGGCGGCCTGCGCGAGCGCATGACCAAAGCCCGATCACGCTTCCGCAAGATCTAATGGTCCCTTCCGTCCTTTCCGTCCCTTCCGTCCCTTAGTCCCTTCCCCCCCCTCACCCCAACTCCAGCTCCCCTTGTCCGGAGTCCACCGGCTTCATCCCCAGGAAACTCCCATACCGCTCCAGCCAGTCGTCCAGCTTCGCGAGATAATACGCCGGATCGTACGGCGCTTGCACCGGGTCATGCGCCGCCAGCGGACGCGCCCGCTGCCAGTCGCTGGTCCTGCCCTTCACCTTCCCCGTGATGTAATAGCTCACCCGCTCCCCCATCCGCGGACGCGGGCTCATCTGCAACGCCACTTCCGCCGAGGCCCGGCGCGGCTTGCCTCCATCCGCCATCAGGCGCTCATAGGTCTCGGGATTCTGGCTGAGGGTCTCGCTCTTCGCCAACTCCTCCACCGGCATGGCCCGCGCCTCGATGGAAAGCCGGATCGCCTCCGCCACCACCAGGGGCGACTCCTTCGACAGCCCCAGCAAATACCGGATCAACTGGTCGCTCAGACGCTTCAGATACGGTTCGATGCCCCGCGAACGCAGCGCACTGCCCTTGAGGATGATCTTCCGTCCATCCGTCAGCGCATAGTTCTTCGCCTTGTAACAAAACATCGCCGGGTAACTGCCGTCATGCTCCAGCTCGATGCCTTCGGGGAGGATGGCCCCGACCTTTTTAAGCAGCGTGTCCGGTTCCTCAAACCAACGCTCCGAGGAAAGATAGATTCCATCGGTGTCCGCCTCCAGGATCGTGCAGTCGTTCCGCGCAAACTCGTCGATCAGCGCCTGCAACAGCTCGCGTCCCCGTCGCGTGACCTCGGCAGCGAGCCCACCGTCTCCGAAGCGGGCTCCGGAAAAACCAAGGTAGCCGTAAAACGAATTGATGAGGATTTTGAAGCTCGCCTGACGCGCCGCGTACTCCGCCCGCAACTCCTCCGTCTCCGCCGTCCGGGCGAGCTGTTTGTATTTCAACCGGTAAGTGCGCAGCGCGGTCAGCAGGGGGATGAACACGCCCAGGGTGTCGTTGGCCGGATTCCGCCCGATGTGCAGCAGCAGGCTCGGATAGAGCGAGGCCACATCGAAGTGCAGCACGTGCCGGAAAACCCCTTCCTGGAAACTCCGCGTGTAACCACCTTCGAAGGGCTCCATCGCCGGAGGCACCGGACAAGCCTGGCGGGCATGGTAGTATTCCTCCTGGAAGAGCAGGTCGATCTTGCCCGTGTTGCCACGCAGGGTCGCCTCCTGCAACAGCACCGGGAAGGTCCGCGCCTGCTCAAAATAAGTCGGCAACAGCAGATCGGCCACCCCCTTGGTCTCACGCAGGTCGTCAGTCAGGTAAGCGAGGAATCGGGCCCGGTCAGCCTCGTACACCCGGGAAATCTCCGAGCCTTCGATGTAGGTCCGGTCTGTTTTCTCCTCATCCGTGATCCCGAAATACAACGCGACATCCTTGAGCCCGTACGACACCAGTTCGCGCGTGCTGACATCGTGCAGCTGCACCAGCAGATAGGTGTCCACCACCGTTCGCCCCGGCAGATCGCAGCGGGGGAAATCCACCCAGCGCTCCGCCACCTTCAACCGGCTGTTGCGAAATGTCGCCTTGCGGCCAAACCGCCCCCATGCACAGGGAACCTTGTGGCGGCGACAACGCTGACGCAGGTAGTCCAAGTCGAATTTGAAGATATTGTGACCTTCAATGATGTCAGGGTCCGCCTCGGCCAGCACGGTGTTGAACTCCTCCAACAAGGACTTCTCCGCGGCGTCCGACTGCTCCGCCAGCACCAGCAGACGCGGCTTGCTGTCAAACTGCAGACCGATCGCCAGCACCCGGTCCTCCGGTCGGGTCGCATCGCTGAACGATCCGTCCGCTGATCCCGTCTCGATGTCGAGCTGACAACGCCGCAACTGCGTGAACATCAGGTCGCGGAACATCCGCTCGCGGCGTTGCAGCAAAAACTGGCTCTCCATCGGTCGGATCGCATCCGCCGTCCCTCCGCTTTGCTTCACCTGACTGAGCAGGTCCGTGTAGGCCGCGTGGTTCTCCGCCTGCGCGAGCCACGGAAAGGCGCCGCTTCCCTGAAGCGGCTCAATCACCACCCCGGCCGGTGGATCTTCGGGTGGCTTCGTTCTCAGCCAGGCAAAAGGTCGAAAGATTTCCGTGCGCTCCTCGCGTCTGCCATCGGCACGCGCGAGTGAGAGATGCACGACGCCTCCGTCATCAATCCAGAGGCCGCAAATCGATTCCATCGTCACAGCGCGGGCGACGGCCCGCGGAGGGTCAGGCGAGGAAGCGAACGTGGTACACCATCAGGAGCGCCACGAAGAGCAGCAATCCAATGATGCCTGTGAAAAGACAGAACTTGTCGCGCTGGCGGTAGCCGATGCCGGCCAGGGCGCTGAGTGCGAGCCAGACCACGAGCTTTACAATGACCCAGGTCGAGAACTGGTTCGCATGCAGCTTCGAGAGCAGGCCGAAGCCGCTCACCAGCATGAGCACGCTGGCCACCCCCGTGACGATCATCACCGTCTTCTTGGTGCCGGGCGTACCGGCGAAACCATAAAAAATGCCGCCGGTGAGGACGAGCAGGGAGATCAGGTGGATGATTTGGTAAACCGTGGGACTCATATAGGATGTGGAAGAAAGAGTGACCCCCCGCCTGTGCCGTATGCCCAAAGGCTCAGGACCTTTTCAAGTTAAGGTGGGCGCCTCGCGTCGGCTTGTTGCTTTCCGATTTACGGCCTAGCAGCCACCGCCGCTTTGCGGCTCCCGGATTTTTTCAAAGGCAAAGAGCGTAGATGAGAGCACCTCGAACACTGCAGGGTGTCACCAATGAGGGTAGGTCGCCCCCGGGGGTCGTCAAATGGTAACGTCCGGTTTGGGTGTGCTTTTTTTCTTGAACAATCCGCGCACACTCCAACCCAGCAGCAGCCCATTGGCTGCTGCGAAACAAGCCAGCGAACCGGCCGCCCAACCCGCGATGCCAATCGCCAGCGCCAGGCCGGCTACAACCCAATCGCCGATTCGCGACGCACTCGCGCGGAGCAGCCAGCCGGTCAACACCAGCCAGGTCGCCGCACCCGCCAGCAGCGAGACCATTGCGGTCTTCCCCGCCAGATCTGCCTTGCCCTCGCCCGCCAGCAGCGCAGTCAGCACCCAAAAAAGTAGCTGGTTGAAATACACGAAGCCCGCCGCCAAGGCCGACACCAGCGTGGCATTGACCGGAAAGTTCCCCTGCGCATCGACCGGGATGCCATTCACCACCGCACATCCGGTGCAACAAAACACCGGACGGCCGGATTCAACCCGCCAGATCCGGAAGGTCCGCCCGCAATGATGACAGGCCACGCGCTCCATTAGCAGCAGCCTGCCAGGTTTGCGATGAGGACGCTGTTCTTGATCTTTAGGTTATCTCGCATGCGGTGGTTCCTCCCCTGCAGGCTGCTAACCCGGCGCGTTGCGCCGGAGCGTGTCGGAGCAGCGCGCAGCGCTGCATAAGCAACCTGTCGGAAATGTGCTTTCGTCAGCCCACTTAACCCGACTTCCGCTACTGGGAGTGAGAATCGGCTAATTTGCTGCCGATTTTCGCGCAAGTGGCTGCATGGCAGGAGCAGTTTTCCCGAAAGGGCGTGTAGTCCCGACCCAACCCCTTCCCTAAGGTCAGTGGATCG
>JBGTGS010000007.1:0-9337 GCA_041746615.1 Opitutaceae bacterium
GGCCCCGGTCGATGCCTGGCGCAACCAGCCGGTCGAGGAGCGCATGAAGCACGCCCTCGTCAAGGGCATCGACACCTACGTTGACGCCGACACCGAGGAGTGCCGGAAAAAATACGCCCGCCCGCTCGATGTCATTGAGGGCCCGCTCATGGACGGCATGCGCGTCGTCGGTGACCTCTTCGGCGCCGGCAAGATGTTCCTGCCCCAGGTCGTTAAGTCCGCACGCGTCATGAAGCGCTCCGTCGCCTACCTTTTCCCCTTCATGGAGGAGGAGAAGAAACGCGCCGCCGCCGCCGGCGAGGCCACCCGCGCCCAAGGGAAGTTCCTCATCGCCACGGTCAAGGGTGACGTCCACGACATCGGCAAGAACATCGTCGCCGTCGTTCTCGCCTGCAACAACTACGAGGTCACCGATCTCGGCGTCATGGTCCCGTGCGACAAGATCCTCGCCGAGGCCAGGCGCATCGGTGCCGATGTCATCGGCCTGTCCGGCCTGATCACGCCGTCGCTCGACGAGATGGTTCATGTCGCCCGCGAGATGAAGCGCGAGGGCTTCACCGTGCCCCTCCTCATCGGGGGCGCCACCACCAGTCCCGCCCACTCCGCCGTCAAGGTCGCCCCCGAATACGACCACGGGGTCGTCCACGTGCTCGACGCCTCCCGCGTGGTCAACGTGGTCAGCTCGCTGCTCTCCCCCGAACAGAAGCCGGCCTTCATGGCCGAGAACACCGCGAAGCAGGAACGTCAGCGCGAGGACTTCGCCGCGCGCCGCGCCCGCAAACCCCTGCTCCCGCTGGACCAGGCCCGCGCCCGCCGGCCGGTCTTCGACTGGGCCGCCACCGACATTCCCCGCCCCGACTTCCTCGGCGCGAAGGTCTTCGATCCCGTGCCGCTGGAGGACATTGTTCCCTTCATCGACTGGGGTCCTTTCTTCAGCGCCTGGGAACTGCACGGCCGCTACCCGCAGATCCTGGACGACGAGATCGTCGGCTCCGAGGCGAAGAAACTTTTTGCCGATGCGCAAAAATTGCTCGCCCGCATCGTGAAGGAAAAGCGCTTCACCGCGAAGGCCATCATCGGCTACTGGCCCTGCAACGCCGTGGGCGACGGCATCGAGGTCTATGCCGACGAGGAGCGCAGCCGCATCGTGACGAGCTTCCACCAGCTTCGTCAGCAACTCGAAAAACCTTCGGACCAGTTCAACCACTGCCTCGCCGACTACATCGCCCCGAAAGACAGTGGCCGGATCGACTACATCGGCGGCTTCGCCGTCACCGCCGGCCACGGGGTCGAGGACTTCGCCGCGGAGTTCAAGGCGGTGCACGACGACTACAACGCCATCATGGCCCAAGCCCTGGGTGACCGCCTCGCCGAGGCCATGGCGGAGCTGTTCCACAAGCGGGCCCGTGAAGCCTGCGGTTTCGGTCGAACGGAAAATCTCACCCACGAGGAGCTCATCCGCGAAAAATACCGCGGCATCCGCCCCGCCCCCGGCTACCCGGCCTGCCCCGATCACACGGAAAAGCCCATCCTCTTCGACCTGCTTGGTGTGACCGCCGCCACCGGCATCACGCTCACCGAGAGCTGCGCCATGCATCCGGCCTCCTCTGTCAGCGGCTGGTACTTCAACCACCCCGAGTCGAAGTACTTTGGCGTGGGCAAGGTCGGCCGCGACCAGGTCACCGACTACGCGAAGCGCAAGGGCCAGACCCGCGAGGAGGCCGAACGCTGGCTCGGTCCCTACCTCGACTACGATCCGACCTGAAACGGCACCCCGCCGGGATTAACGCTTGATTGGCCCATCCGGTGCGAAAGTCTGGACGAAGCACCCTTGCCATGTTCACCAAGCCCCCAGCCCGCGATGCGGTTGTCTTTCTGCTGGTCTTCGGCGTGGCCATGGCATTCGCGCTCTACACCCGGCACGCCTGGGAGGATTTTTGGATCACTTTCCGCACGAGCCGTAATCTCGCCGAGGGCCTCGGCCTGGTCTATACACCGGGAGAGCGTCTTCACACGTTTACATCGCCCCTCGGTGTGCTGCTCCCCTCGCTCGCGTATCTCCTGACGTTCAACAGCTCGGACTATGCGGCACTCTGGATATATCGTCTGATGAGCGCCGCCGCGCTCGGCGGAGCCGGGGTTTTGCTCCATCGCACCGCTCGCAAGGAGGGCGCCGCCGCCCCCGTCGCCGCCGCCTTCGTCCTGTTCCTGGCGACCGACGCCAAGACCATCGACTTCACGATCAACGGCATGGAGACCGGGTTCCTGATGTTGTTTCTGGCCTGGGTGTTTTATGCGTTGGTGGTCCGGCCTGAGCGCACTTGGCTGCACCTGGGCCTGGCGTGGGGCGGGCTCATGTGGACGCGCCCCGACAGCTTCATCTACATCGCCGCGTTGTCGGCCGGGGTTTGGTTGTTCAACGACCGCTCCCGCACCGGGCTTGACCGCATCGGCTGGATGCGGCTCTTCCTCACGGCCGGGCTGATCACCACCGCCGTTTACCTGCCATGGCTGACCTTCACCAGCTGGTACTACGGCACGCCCGTGCCCCACACCATCACGGCAAAAGGCATGAGCAATGCTCCCGTCACCTGGTCGCGCTTCGCCGAGTTTGTCCGCACGCTGCCACAGGAGACCTGGCGGGCCAACAACTCAGTGGCCTCAACTTTCCTGCCGTCGTACTACATCATGGGCGGCTGGCCGGGCTGGGTTCTCAAGCTTGCCGCGATCCTCGGAACGGTCATCGGACTCGTCTGGTTGCTGCCCTTCGTGCGATGGACCGCACGGGCCGCCTCCTTCGCCTTCCTCGTCGGCCATCTCTATCTCAGCTTCATCCCCTATTTCCCCTTCCCTTGGTACCTGCCGACCAATCTGCTGCTCTCCCTCGTGGTGTTGGGAGTCCTGCTCGACCAAATGGTCGGAACCGGCCCCCGCATGAAACCGCCTGGCTGGCTCGGCGCGGGACTCGCGGCCTGTTTTATTCTGATGGCAACGGCGCTCACCCTTGGCTCGGCGGTCCAGCTTCGCGCCGGTCAACACATCGTGGAGGATGGCAATCGCAAACAGATCGGCCTGCACCTTCGCGACCACGCCGCACCCGGCGACACCGTCTTCATGGAGCCGCTCGGCTACATCGGTTATTTCTCCGGCATCAAGACCCTCGATTTCCCCGGTCTGTCCACCCGCGAAGTCACCGATGCACGCAAGCAGGTGGGGAATGTCTGGTCCGACCTTATCAATTATCTGCAACCTGCCTGGCTGGTCCTGCGCGATGAGGAGATCCGACGCCTCAACGTCAATGATGCCAGCATTCTCGCCTACCGCTACCAACCCGCCCGGGTTTTCGACGTTCGTGACGAGGTGCGCAGCCTCAACCTGCCCGGACGCCACTACCTGGAATTCGATTCACGCTTCACCGTCTTTCGTCGGGAAGAAAGTCCCCTCATGGCGACGCCCTATGGTCCGGCCCGCGGAGCCTTTGATTCCGTCCCGACCACGAAGCTGGATGGGGTGGACGTCATCATCCTCCACGCCCCATCGGATCTGTTCATCGACGTCCCTGCCGGCGCCCGCAGCGTCACGCTCCAGTTTGGTTTTGTTCCCGGTGCCTATGAAGACCCCGGGGAGCAAACCGACGGAGCCCGCTTCGCGGTCTATCGCATCGAGAACGAGCGACAGATCCGTCTTTGGGAACGCTCCCTCAGCCCGGTACATGAGATGGCGGAGCGGGGATTGCAGACCGGCAAAATCCCCCTCGACGGAACCGAGGGGCGTTTGATACTCCGCATCCACCCGGGTGAATCCATGACCCGGGACTGGACGGCATGGGCTGCCCCGGTCTTCAACTGAGTTTCAATGTGCCTGCAACCCGGCGGAAACCTTCACCCGGCCTTGCTGTAACCGGCTCCCTTGGCTTCAAAGGGGTCATGCGCAATGAATGCGTCTTCTCCGCCGACCGCCGCCATCGCTACACCCTGGTTCACCGCTGGGATGAACTGATCAATCCTGATCGGGGCATCGCCTGGATCTGCCTCAACCCGAGCACCGCCGACGAGAATCAGCTCGATCCCACCCTGCGGCGCATCCGCGGCTTCTCCGCGGCCTGGGGCTACTCCCACTTCATCATGCTCAACGCCTTCGCCTGGCGCGCCACCGATCCCGCCGACATGAAGGCTGCACCCGACCCCGTCGGCCCCGACAACGACCGCTGGATCACCCACTGGGGAACCCGGGTGGACCGCGTGATGCTCGGCTGGGGCGAGCACGGCGCCCACCTCGGCCGCCATGAGCAAGTGCTCGCCCTGCTCGATCCAGATAAAGTCTTCTGCCTCGCCCGCAACGCCAGCGGCCAGCCCAAGCACCCGCTCTACGTTGGCAAGGACACACTGCCAGTCCACTTCCACCGATCCCGGGATGCAGCCGGAGAAAACCACGAGGCAACCCGAATAATCAGTCAGGGTGTCTTCAATGCCAGACCCCTTCAAACCGGTCGATATTGCCGCTGAGTTGAAACGCCGGGATCATCCCCTCATCAGCCTTGCGCGGCCTGTGATCCGAACTAGATTCAAGGTCGATCCCACCCCCGGCGCAGTCCGCAAGGAGCCCACCCGCCTCCTGCTCCACAACCAATCATCACCATGAACTTCCCCCTCTTTTGCAGGCGCAGCGGAATGGTGATCACGGGTTTGTTTGCCATGGTGATCGCCGGTGCCACCCCCGGCCCCGACCAGGATGCTCCCCCTGCCTTCACCGACACGCTGTCCGTCTCCGATCAAGCCGCCGCCGGTCTTGGCACCCTCACTGAGGGGGAGCTCGCCACCTTCAACCAACTGGTCCACCAGGAACTGACCCTCGCACGCCAGGGCAACATCACCGGCTTTGCAGGTACGTTCACCGGGCGTCGCAGCCCGGAGCAGCGCACCACCACCGGCCTGGAACGCCTCTCCGCTGAACAACGTGCGCACATTGACACTCTCGTTGCCTACCGGCTCGCTGCCCCCACCCTTGCCTTGTGGGTTCCACGCTCCACCGGCAAGGATCGAAGTGAAGCCGCCCGGCGGCCCTCGCCCTTTCCCGTTCGCAGCAGTGTCTCCCTGACCTATGGCGCGGGCAGCGGCGGCACCCGGTTTTATGGCGGCAGCATGACCACCACCTACGATGATCCCGGCGGCCGGTTTTCCGCCACCGTCAGCATTTCCGAATACCACATCAGCGGTTCGCGGCAGGACGTTCCCGTAACCACCCGGGCCGGCCGGCCGCGGAGATGAGAGCACCACGCTCAGAGCTTGCGGTGACGCCGTTTGCCCATGTGCTGAAACCGGCATGAAACCCGCCTTCCTCATCTTGCTCATTCTGGGACTCATCCTCACCTCCGGATGCAATTCCGTCACCGCCCGGGTCGAGCCCGGACAAACTGCCGTCGAGTACGAGCGGTTCTTCGTGCGCAGTAATCTGAATGACAGCCATGCCCTCGACCAGCATATCGCGGCGGCCCTCGCCGCCCGGGGACACACGGTCGAATTCGGCCCGCTGACCATGCAACCCACCAACACCCAGGTCACGGTCACCTATGAGGACCGCTGGGCCTGGGATTTTGGCGATCACCTGGTATACCTGAACATCAGCATGCGCGAAGCCCGCTCCGGCCGGGAGATTGGCACCACCGTCTATCGCAGCCGTTTTAAAATGGGTCGCAACGCCCCCGATATCGCCACCCGGATGGTGAATGAACTGCTGGACGCCCAGGCGGGAACCAGTCGTTGAGCCGAAGCCCGCGACACCCGTTAAAGCGGGCAACCTCCCGCCCTCATGAACTGGCGCCACCTGGCCCTGCTGCTCGGAATCTTCGCGTGTTCATCCGCCGCGATCATGATCAAGGCCAGCGAAACGCATCCCGTCGTGCTGTCCGCGATGAGGTTGTTGCTCGCCGCCGCCCTGCTGAGTCCGCTCTTTTGGATCGAGCGCAACCGCCATCAGTCCGCCTACACGCGGGAACATCTGCGACGTTCATTCGTGCCCGCCCTTGTTCTCGCCCTCCACTTCATCTCGTGGGCCTGGGGTGCACGCATGATCCTGGCAGCCCAGGCCACCCTCATCGTCAACCTCGTTCCGATCGCCATGCCCTTCTTCCTGCACCACCTGGTCGGCGAGCGCATCAATAGCAGGGAGATCATCGGCACCATCATCGCCCTCGCCGGCCTTGGCGTTCTCTCCCTCCGCGATGCCCTGGCCGAGGGCGGCAGTCTGCTTGGCAATGCGATCTGCTTCAGCTCCATGCTTCTCTTCGCTTGGTACCTCGCACTCGGCCGACGCAACCGCGACTTCCCCTCACTCTGGCTTTATGTCGTACCGGTCTATGCCCTCGCCGGAGGTCTCTGCCTCCTCGCCGCCCTGCCTTGGGTGCACACCTTCGCCGTGGGGTCGGCAAGGGAGTGGGCGCTCATGGCAGGTCTGGCCTGCATCCCCACCATCATCGGCCATTCCCTGCTCAACCAGGCCATGCGCCACTTCCGTGGACAGCTGGTGAGCCTCGCCAACGTCGGCCAGTTTGTCTTCGCCGGCATCATGGGCTGGTTCCTCTTCCGTGAAAGTCCCGCAGCCACCTTCTACTTCGCCAGCCTGCTGGTGGTTTCCGGCATCGCCCTCGCCGTCTTCGCCACCCCCACTCCGCCACCACGACTGCGTTAGAAAACGCCGTGATTTCGCTTCTTTCTCTCACCTCTTTCTCTTAATCTTTCTCCCCGCAGCAACCCCAACCATTTTCAATTTAGGCGGTTGCCAACATCCAAGGCCAAACCATGGTGGGGAACCAACTCGCTTCACCCATGCCCACCGCATCCTCGCCGGCCCATGTCTGGAAATTCAATCGTATCGGTGGACTTGATCAAGTCACCCTCGGCTCGGGTGCCGACTTGCTCGCCCTCGACCAACTCGACCAAAAGCTCTGGGTCGCCCTGAGTTGTCCGATCAAGGGTCTCGAGCTCGACGAAAAGACCCTCGCCCTCATCGACACCGACGGAGATGGACGCATCCGGGTTCCTGAACTGCTGGCCGCCGTCAAATGGGCCGCCGCCCGCCTAAAAGATGCAGGTGAGCTCGTGCGCGGTGCCACCGCCCTGCCTCTCGCCGCGATCGACGACTCCACTCCCGGCGGGAAGGTGCTCCTCTCCTCGGCACGTCAAATCCTGATCAACCTTGGCAAGCCCGACACCGCTGAAATTTCCGCCAGCGACACCAATGACACCGCTAAAATCTTCGCCTCCAGCCCGCTGAATGGCGACGGCATCATCCCGCCCGAGTCCACCGAGGATCCGCCAACCCAGGCCCTGATCAAGGACATCATCACCTGTCTCGGCGGCACCCAGACCCGCAGCGGTGCCGAGGGCGTGACCGCCGCCCAGATCAGCGCCTTCTTCAACGAGCTTACCGCCTATCGCGGTTGGGTCGAAAGAAGCGCTGCCAAGGAGATAGCCGTGCTCGGGGAGGCCACCGACGCCGCCGTCGCCGCCCTCAAGGCCGTCCGCCCAAAAGTGGAGGACTACTTCGGGCGCTGCCGCCTCGCCACCTACGATGCCCGTGCCACTGCCGCCCTCAACCGCGCTGAGGCCGAGTATCTCGCCATCGCTGCGAAGGATCTCAAGATCACTGCTGACGAAGTCGCCGGCTTCCCCCTCTCCCGCATCGAGGGCGGCCGTCCGCTCCCCCTGCTTGAAGGCACCAACCCCGCCTGGTCAACCGCCCTCGCTACCCTGCACCAAGTGGCTGTCGCTCCGGTGCTCGGGGCGGATAAAATCGCTCTGAGCGAAGCCGACTGGGTTTCACTCAACGCCACGTTCGCCCCCTACGAAACCTGGTTGGGCGGAAAGGCCGGCAGCACCGTGGAAAAACTCGGGCTCCCCCGCGTGAAGGCCATCCTCGCCGACGAAACCGCCCGCGCCGCCCTCGACGTCCTGGTCGCAAAGGACAAGGCCCTCGAACCCGAATTCAAGGCCATTTCCGACGTGGACCGGCTCGCCCACTACCACCGCGATCTGCGCACCCTTCTCAACAATTTCGTCAACTTCTCCGACTTCTACTCGCCGACCGTCCCCGGCGTGTTCCAGGCAGGCACGCTCTTCCTCGACAGCCGCAGCACTGAGCTGTGCCTGCAGGTCACGGGTACGAGTCCCCTCGCCGCCATGAGCAAGGCCTATATCGCCTACTGCGACTGCAAGCGCCCCGGTGGCCAGACCATGAAGATTGCCGCCTGCTTCACCCAAGGCGACAGCGACTACCTCTTCGTCGGGCGCAATGGTATTTTCTATGACCGCAAGGGATTGGATTGGGACGCCACCATCACGACGATCGTGGACAACCCCATCAGCGTGCGGCAGGCCTTCTTTTCCCCCTACAAGAAGTTCGTGCGCATGATCGAGGAGCAGGTCGCCAAACGAGCCGCCGCCGCCGAGGCGGAATCATCCGGAAAGCTCGCCAGCGTTGCCGAGAAAACCGCCAACGCCGACAAGACCACCCCGGTCGCCAAACCCCCGGAAGCCAAGAAGGTCGATGTGGGTACCGTCGCAGCCCTCGGCGTCGCCATCACCGGTGCCATCAGCGCCCTCACCCTCATCCTCGGCTACGTTTTCAACCTGCGGCCCTGGCAGTACCCGCTCGTCATGCTCGGCATCATTTTGGTGATCTCCATGCCCTCCATGCTGATCGCCTGGCTCAAGCTTCGCCAGCGCACCCTCGGCCCCATCCTCGAGGCCAACGGCTGGGCCATCAACGGCCGCGTCAGGATCAACATCCCCTTCGGCACCAAGCTCACCGAGCGCGCGACCCTCCCGCCCAACTCCGTGCGCTCGCTGAAAGATCCCTACGAGGACAGGGAAGCAGCCACCAAGGTCCGCCAGATCGTTCTCATCGCCGTGCTCATCCTCTTCGCCGTCGGCATCCGCTGGGACCACAACCGCCGCGGGCATTACTTCTGGCAACCCGAGCCTCTTCCCCCCGTCGAAGCCCCCGCGAGTCCCGCCGAGCCGACCCCATCCCAAGCTCCCTGATCCCCCCTCTTTCCTCTTCCCTCTTTCTCTCAATCTTTCTCACCGCCTCCCAATCGTTCTCGTTATCGTAATCTTACTCGTTCTCTCTGGTCTTTGATCGGGCCTGATTGGGCTCCGGCAGGTCGGGTTCGCCGAACTCACCGCGACCTCGAGGTACTTAACCCGACTTCCGCTACTGGGAGTGAGAATCGGCTAATTTGCTGCCGATTTTCGCGCAAGTGGCTGCATGGCAGGAGCAGTTTTCCCGAAAGGGCGTGTAGTCCCGACCCAACCCCTTCCCTAAGGTCAGTGGATCG
>JBGTGS010000008.1:0-13943 GCA_041746615.1 Opitutaceae bacterium
CGTGAACGGCCGCACCGTCCATCAACAGTGCCTCGATGTCTTCACCGCCCGCGGCTACAAAACCCGGCACACATCGAAGGGTTCGGTCGGATTCTTCCATGGCACCGGCCATGGCCTGGGACTCGCCATCCACGAGGCGCCACGGGTCAGCACGGTGGATCACACCCTGCTCAAGGGTTCGGTCATCACCGTCGAGCCGGGACTTTATTACCCCGGACTCGGCGGCTGCCGCATCGAGGACGTCGTGCAGGTGACCGACGCCCGGCCCCGCCTCCTCTCAAGCTATTCCTACGAATGGGAGCTCCGTTAGCCCGCATTCCGGCCTCCCGTCGTCCACCGGTTCTTCCTCGATCATCACTCTGTCATTCCATGCTTCTAGAAGAATGCGGGCTAATCCAAACCGCCGGGCGGTTTGAAAAGGCAGGATGTAACGACCGCCGAATGAAGGCCAACCTCCCAGATATGCGCGCCGCCATCCCGATTCTCTCCGCCCATGCCTGAGCTCGCCGAAGTCGAATACCTGCGCAAGGTGTGGAATCCCGGGCTCGGCCAGCGCATCCTGAAGGTGCGGCTGCATGCGGATGCCAAGGTTTTCCGCGACACCAGCGCCGCACATATGCGCCGGTGCCTGGTCGGCACCACCCTCCAGTCTTCGGAGGCCGCAGCCAAGCAGATGCTCTTCCGGTTGGAGGCACCGTCCGGGTTGCTTGAAGCAGGTGACGTGCATGCGCGCCACGTTGCGAGACAAGCTCGCAAGCCACCGTATCGGTCAAACGAAACCACCACCCGCTTACGCGCCTCGGGTGGGGCCTGGCTGGGTATCCACCTAGGAATGACAGGTCACCTCTCCGTGCACCCCGCCGGTCATGTCCAGGGCAGGCACGACCATCTCGTGCTCGACCAGGCGAAGCAGTGCCTGGTCTTCTCGGATGCCCGCATGTTTGGACGCATCCAATTCTCCGAAGGCAGCGACCCTCCGGACTGGTGGACCTCCCTAGCGCCGCCGATCCTGTCGAAGCACTTTACCGTGGAGGCGGTTGCCTCCTTCCTGGTGCGACGGGCACGCACACCCATCAAGACCGTCCTGCTCATGCAGGAACGGTTCCCCGGCGTGGGCAACTGGATGGCGGACGAAATCCTCTGGCGAGCGGCCATCCATCCCCGACGGGTCGCCGGATCACTCGGCCCCGCAGAGATCAGAACTCTTCACCGTGAAACCCGCCATGTCTGTGACCGTGCCCTGAAGACCATTGGCGAAACCTTCGCCGATCCGCCGAAAACCTGGCTCTTTCCGCATCGGTGGGCAGACGGCGGCCGCTGCCCCCGCACTGGTGTCCGGCTCGTCCGCGAGGACATCGGCGGTCGCACCACCTGCTGGTCGCCGGGCCGGCAAAAACCCGCCGCCACATGAGCGTGCTCCGACAACGCCTCGACGAACTGCTGGTCGCACGCGGCCTGGCGGCCAGCCGGTCCCAGGCCAAGGCGCTGATCATGAGTGGACGTGTGCGTCAAGGCACCGAGCGGCTCGACAAACCCGGCCGTGAGTTTCCCGCTGACACGGACATCACCGTCGAAAAGCCCCCGCGTTTTGTCTCCCGGGGTGGTGAAAAGCTTCAGGGCTTTCTGGACAAATTCTCCATCGATGTAAGCGGTGCACATGTGCTCGACGTCGGTGCCTCGACCGGCGGTTTCACCGACTGTGTGCTCCAGGCGGGGGCTGCCGATGCGGTCTGCCTCGACGTGGGCCGGGCCCAGTTGCACACGAAGCTGAGGGCCGATCCGCGGGTCACCAACCTGGAGCAGGTCAATGCCCGCCACCTCAAGCCTGGCGACCTGCCCCGTGGGGACTTCGATCTGGTGGTCATGGATCTTGCCTTCATCTCCCTCAAAACCGTGCTGCCGGCGGTCTGGCCGTGGCTGCGGCCCGGCGGCAAATTGATCGCCCTGGTGAAGCCGCAGTTTGAGGCCGGTCGTGCCGAGGTGGACAAGGGCCGGGGAATCATCCGCGATGCGGCCGTGCAGGCGCGCGTGCTCGCGGAGGTCACGGACTTCGCGCTGGCCGAGCTGCCCGGGGCCACCCAAATCGGGTCGATGGACTCGCCCATTGTCGGAACGGATGGGAACCGGGAGTTTTTGCTCGGCCTGCGCAAAAACTGATTAATCCAGGCATAAGAGACTTTTGCTGGCATGTAACCCACCACGATCTACCATCTGACCGTCACAGTGCCGCTGTCCGTTCGCGGACACCCCGTCGCGACCATCCATGACCGCCCTTCGCAAAATCGCCTTCGTCATCAATCAGCAGAAATCCGGCGCGCCCGAGATCGCCGAGGAATTGATGGCCATCGCACGTCAGGCCGGACTAGAGGTGAAGCAGACGGCGGAGTTCCCCCTTACCGAAAATTACCTGAAAGGGTGGGATGCGTGCTGTGTCATCGGTGGCGATGGCACCCTGCTCGGGGTGGTCAGGGAAGCTGCAATCCATCAGGTGCCGGTAATCGGTGTGAACCGGGGGAGTCTTGGCTTTCTCACCACCTTCTCGGCCGAGGAGGCCCGCGCCCGCTTTCCCGCCCTGCTCGCCGGAGATTACAAGATCGTGCAACGCTCCCTGCTGGACTGCTCCACCGGACCCGGCCAGCACGACCTCGCACTCAATGACGTCCTCATCAAGGAGGAGGTCAATTCGCGCCTGGTCCGACTCGAAGTCGAGGCGGACGGTGAGCTCGTCACCGATTATCTCTGCGACGGGTTGATCTTCTCCACGCCGACCGGCTCGACAGCCTACAACCTCTCGGCCGGTGGACCCCTCATCCATCCCCGCGCGGAGGTGATTGCCATGACCCCGATCTGCCCGCACACGCTGAGCAATCGTTCGATCATTTTCCGTCAGGACGTGAAACTCAGGGTGCGGAACCGCATGAACGGCTCGCGCCTGCTGGTCGCGATGGATGGTCAGCGCAATCTGGTGATGTGCGAAGGATCGCCCATCGAGATCACCATCTCGAACCGGCAGCTGCCCCTCGTGCAGCTGCCCGGCCATTCGCACTTTGCCGTGGTACGGACCAAGCTGAAGTGGAGCGGTGGAGCCGCGAAAGAATAAGGCCCACGTACGCGGAAATCCCGACCGCGGAAATCCCAAACGCCAAACGTCCAAACTTCCAAAAAAGACCAAACTACCAATGACCGTGCAGCTTTGCCGCTTGGGATTTATTTGGGATTTGGCGTTTTGGGATTTATTTATGTCGGCATAGACAGCGCCGCCAACGCCGCCCGCACCGGGGCCAACCCTTTGTAGGCGGCGAGTGCGTCCGGCATTGTGGTGAGTGCACGGTGGAAAACCGCGCGCAAGTCGGGATCCTCGAGCAACACGGCCAGGGGATGCACTTCGATGCGGATGCCAAAGAGCACGCCCCCGGTCTCAGGCAGGCGGGCGAGCAATTGACGCTCCACCCGCAGCCAGATCCGCGCCGGGTCGAGGGGCTCGGTCAGCTGCGGATGCGGCAGGGCGGGATGGAGATTCAGCGCAGGAGTTGCGGCGAGACCCCAGTTGGCGCGCAGGTAACCGGGACCGGCTTGGAGGCGGGTGAGAAACTGCTGAATTGATCCCCCCATGGCCGGATTCAGGCCGGGAACGATGCCGTGGATAACGTCGAGGGTTTGCCCCAATTTCTCCTCCAACGCCCAGCGGCTCGGAAAACATAGTGCCCCACCCTGCAAACAGAAGCGGCCTGATTCATCGGCCGCCAGCAGGAGAAAATCCGGTTCCAGCAGAGCCCCCAGCTCACCGACGGTGATGTCGGAATGGAAACCGGTCATCCGGGCGAATTCCGCCAGCAGCGGCCGGCCGCCGGGCAGCAGGCCGGCATGGCGGCCCGGATGCGCCTCCAACCAGCGGCGACGTTCCGCGCACACGACCGGACCATCAGGTGTAGGTGCGAAGAAGGCGGTGGCATCCCCCCGGCGCAGGGTCAGGTGGAAACGGTAATCCTCCGGGGGGAAGAGGTCGCCCAGTGCGTTCACGGCCTGACGACCAGTTGCGTCCGCAAGGAGTGCTGCAGTCGTGTGCCCGCAAAGCGTGCCAGATCGGCGATGGTCACCGCATTGATCCGCGCATCATAGCTCGCGAGGTCCTCCTGGGGCTGTCCGTACAGCGCCTGGAGGCCGGCCTGCATGGCGCGGGCTGCGTTGCTTTGCAGACCCATGCGCTTGGCCGCCTTAAGGCGGGTTTGGCAGCTGCGTAGTTCATCGGACTCTATGCCCCCGGCAGCCATACGCGCAATCTCGGCATCAATCTCGGCAAGGACCTCGCCGTCGCGGCCCGGAGCGGTGCCGGCATAAAAATAAAACATGGCCGCATGCAGACCGGTTACCCGTCCCGAGCGCACGAAATAGGCCAGGCCCTTGTCCTCACGCACCCGCTCAAAGAGCCGGGATGACATGCCGCTGAACAATTCATCGGCCACCTCCGCGATGTCGAAGTCGGCATCGAGCACACCGGGACCGGGAAACGCCTGGTAAACCACCGCCTGCTGGCGCGGCTGGCTCTCCACGAAGTCACCGGCCTCAGCCGGAGCCGGGTGGCGGGCCGTCGGGACCGCGAACGTCGCACGAGGCAGGCGAGCAAGCAGGGCCTTGAGCCGGGGAACGAGGGCTCGGGGCGAGAAATCCCCCGCAGCCACCAGCACCGTGTTCGGAGCAACGACCAGGCGGCGGTGCAGGGCGGCCAGAGTGGCGGGCTTGATGGCGCGCAGACCGGCTTCATCACCCGAGGAATCGACCGCGAACGGATGCTTGCCGAAGAACTTTCGACGAAGCTGCTTCCGCCCCCAAGTCACGACATCGTCATCATCCTGGGAGAGTTCGGCCAGCTGGGAGTCGCGCTCGGTTTCAAAACTGGCGGTCTTGAAAGCGGGGTTGAGGACCGCATCGGCCAGCACGTCCAAGGCAAGGCTGGCATCCGTGGGGAGAACCTCCACCGCCAGCCCGAAACTGTTGTTGCCGGCAAAGGGATGGAAGGATCCTCCGGCCTGCTCGATCAACCGGGCCACGGTCGCGGCGGAACGGCGTTTCGTATCCTTGGTCAGCAAGGTGGCCAGCAAGGCCGTGGCTCCTCGCTGATCGGGAGCCTCAAACAACGGACCTCCGGAGCAGAGCAACCGCAGGTGCAGGTTCGGCAGCCGGGGATCGGGCTGCAGGAGGAGGCGGGCTCCGTTGGGCAGGAGGATCACCTCCGGCGGGACATGGGTACGCACGGTCCCGGCGGCCACCACCGCCGGCGTCGCCGGTTCGGGCGCATTGATCGACACGGCGGTGAGCCGGGTGGGCACGAGGTAGGTGCGCAGCACGCGTTTGAGCACCGGGGACGTCACGCGTCCAAGTTCCTCGAAATACGTGCGGCTGTGGTGAAGATCACCCACCACGACCTCGGCCGCGCCGAGGCGCGCGGCCTGTCCAGACACGGTCTTGCGGGTGTTGATCTCCCCGACCACGAGCTGACGGACGGCCTTGCGGATCTGTGCCGGCGTGAAGCCCCGGACAGCCGCACGGGTCAATTCGCGGATGATCGCGGCCGTGGCCGCCTCGCGCCGGCCCGGATCGCACGTAAAGGAAAGGGTGAACAACCCGCAGGTGCCGGGGTTCCAGCTGCTCGCATCAATGGCATGCACGAGGCGGGCCTTCTCACGGATCTCCTGCCAGAGGATGGAGCTGTCCCCGTGGCCGAGGATGGTTGCCAGCAGGTCGAGGGCGGGGGCGTCGGGATGGGTCAGGCCCGGGATGGGCCAGGCCAGACCCGCCCGGGTCAGCTCGACATCCTCGTAGCGGTGCAGTGCCCGTGCCGCGAGGGGGGCGGGTTCGGGAGGAATGTACACCGGAGCGAGCTGGCGGCGGGGGGCGGCGCCGAAGTGGGTGGAGACCGCGGCGTGCATGGCGCCGGACTCGATCCCGCCGGCGATCACCACCACGAGATTGTTGGGTATGTATCTGGTTTTATAATACGCAACCAGGTCGTCACGACTGACCGCCGCGAACACATCGCGGTGCCCGATGATCGGGTACCGGTAGGGGTGCTCCCGGAAGGCGGTTTCGAAAAGGGCCTCAAACAGGCGGTTGTCAGGGTCATCCTGCCCCATGGCGATCTCGCGGAGGATCACCTGCTTCTCCTTCTCCACCTCGCCGGCCGGCAGGGTTGAGTGCAGCACGGCGTCGGCCAGGACATCGACGGCCACGGCGGCGTGCTCCGAGGGGATGTCAATATAGTACACCGTGCGGTCGAAGGTGGTGTAGGCGTTGATGTAGCCGCCGTGGGCCTGGACGGTGGCGGAGATCTCCCTGCCCGCGCGCCTGGTGGTGCCCTTGAAGAGCATGTGTTCGAGGTAATGGGAAAGCCCCGCGCCGAGTTGGGCGCCCTCGTGGAGGCTGCCCGTCTTCACCCAAACCTGCACGGAGGCAATGGCCGAGGTGGGGTCCGGTTTCAGGACGAGGGTCAGCCCGTTCGGCAGGACCATGCGTTCAACGGGTTCGCGCCAGAGGGCTTCAAGCAGGGGGAAATCCGCGGATCGGGAGGTGGCTTTGGGCATGGGAAAGGAGGGAGGGCAGGACAGGGTTCCACGGCCGGGCGCCATGGATCGGATGGGACGGGGCTAGACGTCCGCCTTCTGCTCAGGCGGATTCCATCCGCGGAGCCGGCGAGGACCCGGCATTGCGCGGCCGGGCAGGAAGGAAGGGCTTCACGAAGGCATCATCAAACGAGTAGATGTCGGCAAAGTCTTCGCGACGGTCCTCGTCGGTTTTGCTGAATACATTGTATTCGATCAGATTGAAAACCATGTCGCCGAAATCGGTGCACCGGTTGACACCCCATGCGGTCATGACCGTCTTGGCCAGCGGTCCATATCGTTCGAGTGCATAGACCCGCAGACCGTTGAGGAGTTCGGGCCCGGACACATGGAGGGAGCGACCGCTCCGGTTGGCATCACGCTTACGCAATTCCTTCACGGTATGATCAAGCCCCTGCCGGACAAAATGATAGGCTTTCCGGTCAAAACGACCGTCTTCTTTGCAAATGAGGCTGATCACCTCGTCAAAATCGAGATTTTGCATGACGTGTACCGGCACTGTGCACAGCTGTTTTGGCGCCGCAATGAACATTCAGGCCCTGTTTCATGAATTTCTTTTTGCAATTTAAGTATGTTTGAGTCCTATTCTGTAAAAACAAGGTAAAGAAGCCCCAATATTTACAATTGACGTCTCTTTCAATGATGCCCCCACTCATAATCAAACGCAACAGGGTTGCCCCGATTCAACCCATACACCCACCCACAACGTGAAAAACCCGGCAAGTACACCACAACCCCTCCTCGATCTCGCCTGCTCCCGCCTTAAGGCTGCAGGTCTTCGCATCACCCAACCGCGCATCGCGATTCTCGACGCGCTCATCAAGCGTTCGCTGCCTGCAAGCATTGAGCAGATCCATGGCGATCTCTCCGGCTCGGCCTGTGACCTCGTCACGGTCTACCGCTGTCTGGCCGCCTTTGAGGAGCTCGGCCTTGTGCGGCGCTGCTTCTTCCACAACGGCACCAGCCTTTACCAGATCAGCCTGGGCGATGAACCGCTGTACCACATCGTCAACAAGAGCGACAACACGGTGGCGGAACTCGATGCCGCCACCTCGGCCGAACTCCGGGACACGCTGTCCAAGATTGAGTCCAAGCTCCGGGACCGCGGTTACACCGACGTGACCCACATGGTCGAGTTCTTCGGCTCAAGCATGAAGGCTGGCGCCTCCCGGGCCGCCAGCAACCTAGTGCTGCCCGGCTGAGTCCGCTTCGCACCGTTGCAATTTTAAAAGGCCGCGGCTCTTAGCCGCGGCCTTTTTCTTTGCTGGCCGCGCAGACCGCCGGTGAGGTCATCGTTCGGTGAACCGGAGGGAGCCGGCATCATCGTTCCATACGGATGCGGGGATCGAGCCAGAGCAGCAACAGGTCACTCACCAGTGTGCCGAAGACGCCGAGCAGGCTCATGATCATAAGCATGGACCCGGCAAGGTAGACATCCTCCGTCAACAGTGCGTCGAGCAGGGTTGGTCCGATCATGGGGAGGCTGAGAACAAGGGCTACGATGGCGCCGCCCGAGATCAACTGGGGGAAAAGGCCGCCGAGACCGGATATAAAGGGGTTCAGGGCGAGCCGGACGGGATACTTGAAGAGCAGCCTGAGCGGCCGCACCCCTTTGGCGCGGGCGGTGGTGACGTAGGGTTTGCGCAGCTCATCCAGCAGGTTGGCCCTCATCACCCGGATCATGCCGGCGGTGCCGCCCAATCCGAGCACCAGCACCGGGACCCAGATGTGCTTCAGCAGGTCGGCAAACTTGGCCCAGTTCCATCCCGACAGGGTCGCATATTCAGGGGATAACAGCCCGGTGACATTGAGACCCAGCCACTGGTTGGCGGCATACATCAGGACGATTGCGAGCAGAAACCCCGGGATGGACATGCCCAGGAATCCCAGGAAGGTAAGTATGTAGTCACCGGTCGAATACTGACGTACCGCCGAGTAAATGCCGGTGGGGACGGCGACCACCCAGGTAAAGAGAATGGTGGCCAGGGTGACGAGCACGGTGAGGGTGATGCGGTCGCCGACCACCTCGTTCACCGAGCGGTCATGCTCCATTGAGAGGCCGAGGTTGCCCTGGAGCAGACCGGTGTCCGCGGACTCGAAACTGGTGAACCAGAGCAGGCCGACCCAGTGCAGGTAGCGCCGCACCGCCGGTTGATCGAGGTTGAAGTTTTTTCGCAGATCCTCGGCCATCTGGAGACTCGATGTCGTGCCCATCATCTCGTATTCCATGATCTTGGTGGACGCGAAATCCCCCGGCGGCAGCTGGATGATGAAAAAGACCGCGATGGAGACCACGGCCAGCGTCGGCACCATCAGCAGCAGGCGGCGCCCGATGAAGGGGTGGCGGACGGCGGCCAGGAGGATGAGCATGCCCAGGCTGCCGAGGATGAGGAAGCGCAGAATCCCGGAGGGACCGGGAGTGGATGGGGAGTCCGGACCGGACACGGCGGCCAGGCGCCCCTTGGCCACCAGCACGGCGGGTTCGTGGTCGATCTCGGTCATGACGCGCTTGATCTCCGCCACGACGGCGGGTGGATCGGCGGGGTCATCCCAGAAATATGTCTCGAGACCGGCATTGCCCGGGGACTGGTAATTCGCGCCGAACAGGGCGTTGCGCACCACGTTGCGGAAGCCATCCTTGACCACCACCAATTGCGGAGGCGAGGTGGCGATGCTGATGGTCCAGACCTCAAGAGCGTTCGCCTCCTGGATTTGGCGGAAGAGCTCCACCCGCCGGGCCGGATCCCCGCTGCGATGAATCTGTTCGATGATCTCCATGCTGCGGCGCAGCGGATGATCCAAGGGTGGCTCGACGGCGGAGGGGCGAAGGGCGGCCGGGTTGCCGTAGAGTCCGCCGTTCTGGTACCAGACCCCGAAGGCGGGGGCATAGTGGGACTCGTTGTAAGTCGGCAGAAAATTGCGGGGCTCGATCAGGGGCATGAACTCACTCTCGCTGGTCCACACGGTGAAATCGTGCTCATAGGAGCTCTTGTGCGCATAAAAAAGCGGCCGGGCACGAATGCGCTGCACGCAGCGGATGCCGACCCGGGCCCAGTCATCCACCACAAACTGGGCCGGGTCGTTGCCGGTGTACTCGGTCATGTTGAGATACCAGACCATCCGGCTTCCATCAGGGAAGGTGCGGTAGCCCTCGCTGTCGCGCCCGGTCAGGCCCAATTCGTCCAGCAGGTCGTTGGCCCGCGCCGGATCAAACTCGGTGAAGCTCTTGAAGAGTTTCTCGCTGTAGAACTCGGTGTCGGGGCCCGGGTCGATCTGAGCGGGCTCCCCCTGGCTGTTAAAAAGCGCGTCGATGATATCCTGGCGGTTGATGGCGAGGGAGAGGGCCTGGCGAAAGCGGCGGTCATTGAGGAAGCGGTGCTTCCAGGCAGTCGCGGGCTCGTCGGGATCAACGCGGCGGTTGATGACCGGAAAGATCGTGAATTGAGAGCGCGAAGCCTGGTACCAGTGGTAAACGGAATATCCATTGCGGCGTGCCGAACCCATGAGGAGCACGTGATCCTCATAACGGATGTGTCGTTCCTGCATGGCCACCTGGCCGGTGGAGGCGGTAAGCCCAAAGAGGTGGACCGGCCGGATGTCCATGACCATGCGGTCGAGGTAGGGCAACTGGTTCCCCTGGGTGTCGACCACGGGATAGTAGGGGTTGCGCACGAAGACGTAGGGTCCGTTGGCGGAGTGCGACCGGTAGATCCACGGCCAGAGGCGCGGCAGTTCGGGATTGTTCCAGTTCTTGACGCGCTGGTAGACGGAGCGGGGACTGGCGAGTTTCAGGACGCTCATGTAGCGATTGATGAGCTCCTGATTGCCGATGTCGGGGTGAAACTGTCTCAGGTAGTGGGCGGGTAAAATGTACTCGTCCATGAACGGCACCGGATTCGGCGCCAGCGAGGCCAGGCGCTCGGGTAGGAGGGCGTTGGGTTCATCGAAGACGAATTTCACGGTGTAGTCGTCCACTTTGACCACCCGGCCCAGTCCGCTGCCATTGCGCAGGATTCGCGGGTTAGCCTGGAGGGCCTTCACTTCGTACTCGTACCAGTACTCGATGTCTGCGGCGGTCAACGGGCTGCCGTCGGACCAGCGAACCCCACGGCGAAGGTGAAAGGTGTACTCGCGCAGGTCGGGCGAGGCCTCCCAGGATTTGGCCATGTGAGGGACGAGTGGATAGCCCTCCGGCGACCAGCGTACGAGCGTGGTGTAGGAATGTCGCCAGGTGATGGTATTCACGTCGCTGTAGGAGGATGCCAGCCGATACCAGGTGCCACCATAACGCCCGATGCCGTCCACCCCCTCCATCACGATTGGCTCGGGTCCGACCCGTTCCGCCAGGAGGGGAAGCTTCCCCTCCCCTTCCAGTTCGGCAAGCATCGGCGCCTGACCCCGGGGCCACCAGGCCGCGCGATCGCCCTCGCTGTAGTCCACGTCACGATGAATGCGCGGGGGATCATCCCGGTTGAGGGTCAACTTGCGGGCCTCCTCCACCCAGGCGAGCTCCTTCGGATCCGGCGGGGCCGGCGGCGTCTTTACATCGGGACGGAATCCCCAGGCAAAGCCATAGAGGATCGCGGTGAAGACAAGAGTTGCAGCAACATAGCCAAGCAGGGGGTAAACAACCGACTTTTTCACAGGGGCACCACCAGCAAGACGAGCCCCCCGCAGCTGGCAACGATCTTCGTCCAGCGGGCCTTCACGCGCAATCCGCAATGAGCTGGCTCCGGGCGCGAGCCCGGTAATGCAAACGACCTCTTGTGCTTGCCTCGGACGCGTGTCCGCTTCCCCTTTCTGCGTGCGACCACCCTATCCCCCGCCTCAGGCCGACCCCCGGGATTAACGAACCATGGCCGATACCTTCTTTCAACCCCTGACCCGCCGCGAAGCCATCCAACGCATCCTCGCCGCCATTGCCGTCGTCCCGCTGCTTGATGCGACAACCCTGGGGCAGGATTCCACCCCGCCCGGCATCGGCTGGGATCCCAATCTGTTGAGCAAGGAAATCCCCTGGCCGCGCCTGCTGAACGATCAGGAAAAGCAAACCGTGGCGGCAATCGCAGATTTGATCATCCCGGCCGATGAGCATGGTCCCGCAGCCAGCGCAGTGGGCGTGCCGGATTTTGTCGATGAATGGGTCAGCGCGCCCTACGAGGCATCCCGGAGTGATCTTGCGAGGTTGCGCAGGGCCCTGCCGGTCCTTGACGAGGCGGCCATCGGGCTCGCCGGACGCGGCTTCGCCGACTCCCCAGCGGAGGTGCAGCAACAATTGATGGACGTCATGGCGAATCCGGGCGGGAACGAAATCCTGCACCGTTTGTTCTCTGATCTCCGCCGGCTGGTCGCCGGCGGCTACTACACCACCCCGGCCGGTTGGACTGCAATCGGCTACAGCGGTAATCGCGCCCTTGCTGCCTTCCCTCCGCCGTCAGCGGACGTACGCCGGCACCTGGGCCTCGATTGATTTCCACCATGGCTTTTGTCACCACCTCACGAACCCGTTCCCAACGCTACGATGCCGTGGTGGTCGGCAGCGGGGCGGCCGGCGGCATGTCCGCCTACGCACTCGCCCTTGCGGGAGCGAAGGTGCTGATGATTGAGGCAGGGCGGAATTACGATGCCGTGGCCGAGGTGCCGATGTTCCAGAGTTTCGCCGACGCTCCCCTACGCGGGGTCTCCACGCCGGAAAAGCCCGGCGGTTTCTTCCACGCCAACATCGGCGGTTGGGTGCTCCCCGGAGAGCCCTACCAGGTGCAGCGCCGCCCCGATCAACAATGGACCGAAGGTGCCGTGGACAACCGGATGACCACCACGCAGAATTTCATGTGGTGGCGGGCCCGCATGCTCGGCGGCCGCACGAACCACTGGGGTCGCGTCTCGCTGCGCATGGGCCCGCAGGACTTCAAGTCACGTTCCCACGATGGCCTCGGTTTCGACTGGCCCATCAGCTACGACGATGTCGCTTCCTATTATGACCGGGTGGATAAACTCATCGGCCTTTTCGGATCGGTGGAGGGCATCGAAAACCTGCCGGACAGCGACCATTTTCAACCCCCGCCCCCACCCCGGGCCTACGAGGAGATCCTCCAGCGGGCGGGTCCGCGTGTTGGGCTGCGCGTGATACCCTCGCGCCTCGCCGTTCTCACGCGTCCTCTGAACGGCCGGGCTGCCTGCTTTTATGCGACGCCGTGCAGCCGCGGCTGTTCGATCCGCGCCACCTTCCAGTCACCCACCGTGCTGATTCCGCCCGCCCTCGCCTCGGGCAACCTCGACATCCTCACCGATGCGATGGTCCGGGAGGTGACGCTCGATGCTCAAGGACGGGCCAACGGCGTTCACTTCATCGACAAGCACACCGGTGCCGAGGAGCACGTCAACGCGCGCACGGTCATCCTCGGGGCCAGTGCCTGCGAGACCGCCCGTATTCTGCTCAACAGCCGGTCCGTCCGCCATCCGCAGGGGCTCGGCAACGGCAGCGGACACCTGGGGCGCTGGCTGACCGACAGCACCGGGAGCAGCATGAGCGGACGCATACCGGCCATGGAAAACCTGCCGCCCACCAACGACGACGGTGTCTCAATCATGCACACCTTTGCCCCCTGGACACCGGAACGACAGCGCGAGGCGGCCCGGGCAGGTGTCCCGCGCGGCTATTACATGGCGTGGGGTGGAGGCCGCACCATGCCGGGCATGGGTACCGCCAGCCAGATCCTGCCGCTCACCGGCAACGCCTATGGCCGCCGGCTCAAGGAGGAAATGCGCCGCTATTACGGTTCCTTCATCGGCATCAGCGCCCGCGGGGAAATGATTCCGAACGAGCGCAGCTTTTGTGAACTCGATCCCATTCGGCGGGATCGATGGGGTATTCCCGTGCTGCGTTTCCATTTCGAGCGGGGCGAGGAGGAGCATCGTCAGGTGGCCCATATGCAGCGCTCATTCGCCGAACTCATCGAGGCTGCCGGTGGCATTCCCGACCATCAACCCATCACGGACGGGAGTCGCGCCGTCACCGCCGGAGGCAGCGTGAACCACGAGATCGGTGTCACCCGCATGAGTGCGCGTGAGGAGGAGGGCGTCACTGATTCCTGGGGACGGCTGTGGGACTGCCCCAACGTCGCCGTGGCCGACGGCGGTGTCTTCACCAGCCATCCGTGGAAGAATCCCACCCTGACCATCCTCGCCCTCGCCTGGCGCACCTGCGACCGGCTGATGGAGGATGCGAGACGACAGGATTTGAATACGCCGGCCTGAACCCGGCAGCCAATCTCAAGCGATCCGCCGGTTTCCGCCATCTTGTAGAAGCGGCTTTACGCCGCGATC
>JBGTGS010000009.1:0-6457 GCA_041746615.1 Opitutaceae bacterium
CCACGGCCAGCCGTGCGGAGGCGCAATGGTTGTCGGTGGCCCGGTGCAGGCGCGGTCCGCGCAGGGTGTAGGCAACGGTCACTGCGGAGAACCGTTCCCAAGGCAGGGGGATCATCTCGGGCTGCGGGAGTGGTGCCATCACCAGGCCGGTGATGCCGCGGGCGGTGAGAATGTCGCCGAGGCGGGCCGCATTGCCATCGGCGTCGCCGAGCCAGAAGTGATCGAGACGGTAACCAGCGGCGGCGGCCCGCACCTGGGCGCCCTCGAAACAGCGGCGGAAGAAGGGGGTGCGCCGCCAGGCCTCACGCTTGGGATGGGCGGTCACCCAGGCCAGGGTCACCCTGTCCGCCGGAGGCTGGCCGGCGCGGATCGCCGTCATCACCTCGGCCAGGAGCGGATTGGGCTTCCAGCCGAGTTTGGTAGCGATAGTTTGGATACGGAACCGGGTGGTCTCGGGGATGCGGGGGTGGTTGCGCAGCGCCATCGAGACGGTGGCGCGGGAGACCCCGGCTTCTTCGGCGATCCGGCCCAGGGAGGCGGGGCTGGCGTGGCGGCGCATGGCGGTCAGGCTCCGTTCCGTTGACTGCGGGCCGGGAACTGACGGCGGATGGATGCGACCAGTTCCTGCAGCTTGACCGGCTTGGTGATGTAGTCGTCCATGCCTGCCGCGAGGCAGAGATCACGGTCGCCCTGAAGGGCGTTGGCGGTGAGGGCCACGATTTTTGGCTGGCGGCTGGCCGGCAGGGTGCGGCGGATCTGACGCGAGGCTTCGAAACCGTCCATTTCCGGCATCTGTAGGTCCATGAAGAGGAGGTCGTAATTCCGGCTGGTGGTGGCGGCGACCGCCTCGAGGCCGTTGGCCACCGCATCGGCCCGGTAGCCCAGGCGATCCAGGAAACGCAGGGCTACCTTTTGGTTCACCGGATTGTCCTCGACCAGCAGGACGTTGAGCGGGATTTCCTCGCCGAGGTTGCGCGAGACCGGTTCTTCAAAACTGCTGGGCGGCAGCTCGGCGGAGGTTTGAAACAGCCCTTGGATGCTGCGGACCAGGGCAAGGTTCTTGATCGGCTTGCTGAGGGTGCCCACCCGTCCGAAGGGGAAGGTGGTTTGCACGGCGGCATTTCCATTGGGCAGCAGCATCAGGATGGGCAGTCCCAGCGTGGAGAGACGGGCCCCGAGGGTGGAACCCGACTCGCTTTGAAACAGTTCAATCTTGATGATGACGGCGGACGGCGGGGGGGAGTTGTCCAGCCAGTCGAGCGCCTGCACCGGGGTGGCCGTGCTGGCAAAGGCAATGCCCCATTGATGGAAAAATCGCTCCAGCCGCTGGAGATTGACCTCATTGTCCTCCACGCACAGCACCGGTCCCTGGAGCAGATCGGCGGGGGGTGGTGGCAGGTTGGTCTGCGGTTGTTCGCGCCCCGGCTCGGCCAGCATGGTGAAAATGAATCGTGATCCGCTTCCGTCCGTTGCGCTGTGCGCGCGGATGCTGCCACCCATGAGATTGCAGAGGCGGTGGCAGATGGCGAGACCCAGGCCGGTGCCCCCGTATTTCCGGGTGGTCGAGGAATCGATCTGACTGAAGGGTTTGAACAAGCGGTCGAAACGATCACCCGGAATCCCAATGCCGGTGTCGCGCACGGTGAATTCGAGGAGCACCTGGCCGGGCCGGTGTGGCATCACCGCGTCCACCGGGGCGCGACGCACCAGGAGGTCGATGCGACCCGCGGGGGTGAACTTGACGGCGTTGTTCACCAGGTTGACCAGCACCTGGCGCAGACGGGTGACGTCGCCGATGATCCAGGCAGGCACGCCCTCTTCGACGGAATAGGAAAGCTCCAGCTGTTTCGCGCCGGCCTCGGCGGAGAACAGGTCAAGGGTTTCCTCCAGGCAGACGTTGAGTTCGAAGGGGAGGTGCTCCAGCTCCATCCGGCCGGACTCGATTTTGGAGAAGTCGAGGATGTCATTGATGATGGTAAGGAGGGCCTCCCCGCTTGTCCGGATCGTGTTTACGTAGTCGCGCTGCTCTTCGCCGAGGTTGGTCTCCAACAGCAGACTGGTCATGCCGATGACCCCGTTCATGGGGGTGCGAATTTCGTGGGAAAGCGACGCGAGGAACTCGCTCTTGGCCCGGGAGGTGGCATCGGCCTCGGCCTTGGCCCGCCGGAGGGCGTTCTCGGTTTCGACCCGGGCGGTGATGTCCGCCAAAATGGCGATGAAGTTTTCCACCCGGCCCGCCTCGTTGCGCACAGGCTGAATTTCGAGCTGCAGATGATATTTACGCCCGGATTTAGAGTAATTGATCACATCGCACGACAACCCCGTGCCCCGCGTGGCGGCCGCGCGGATCCGGCGGACGGTGCGCGGATTGGTCTCGGGGCCGATCATGAAGGCAGCGGGATTGGAGCCGATGATTTCCTCGAGCCGGTACTCCATCACCCGGGTGAAGCTCTCATTCACCCATTCAACGGTGCCCTCGGGCGAGGTGATGATCACGAGGTTGTCGGTGCGGCTGGCGACAAGGGAAAGCTTGCGGGTGGCGGACTGACTGTCGCGGAGGGCATCCTCGGCGATCTTGCGCGGGGTGATGTCCTGCAGGGTGCCGATGATCCGCAGCGGTTGCCCCGTCCCATCCCGCGTCACGGCCTTGGAGCGGGCGTAAACCCAGAGCCAGCTGGAGTCCCCGGTGCGGATGCGATACTCGGTTTCGATGAAGGCCTCCCCGGCGGACTGGCGGTTGATGGCGGCCTGGTAGCCGGTGACATCCTCCGGATGGATGAGGGCCCGCCAGTCTTCGGGCGAATTTCCGGCCTGGGCGGCGGTGTAGCCCAGCATCGACCACAGACCGGGGCTGTAATAGGTCTGGCCGGTGGCCAGGTTCCACTCGAAAATGCCGATGAGGGTGGAGTCGAGCGCGAGGCGCAGTCGTTCGTCGGAGATTTTGAGCATCGCCTCGATGCGGCGGCGCTCCTCGTTTTCGGAGCGGAGGCGGCGATTGGAACGCTCGGATTCGATGAGGTTGGTATAGGCGGTACGGGCGAGGTTCACGCTCAATCCCAGCAGCAGGGTGATGCCGAGGCCGGCGATCAGGGCCAGTTCCGGGAGGAAACGACGGTTGCGCCGCAGGTAGTCATCGGAGGCCGCCATCCGGATGCGGACCCGGCGGTCGAACAGGGTAACCACCGATTCGAACGTGAGGTGGCGTGCCTGTCTCAAGCCGAGCCCCGCCGGATCATGCAGGGTTTCGCCCCCGACATGGATTGAAACCAGGTAGTCGGAGCCCAGTCGCAGCCGCTGCTCGATCTCCTGGAAAATGCGATGATACAGATATTCCGCGGCCACGTAGCCGTGCAGGTGACCATCGCGGTAAATGGGGGCATAGATGGCAAAGCCCCGGCCGGCGAGGGACACATTGAGTGTGCCGGAGATCGCCGGCGCCTGGGTCCGCAACACCTCCCTCAGGGCCGTTTCCCGGACGGGTTCGCGACTGTGTTCATAATCCAGAAGGGTTTCATTGTCCCTCGCCGGGTGGAGCCATCGCGTCCTCAGTTCCGGGCTGATGAAGGCGAGGGACTGGCAGGCGGGGGCATTGGCGAGGTGGGTGACGGCATCGACTTCCAGCAATGCCGGTGAGTCGGAGGAATACTGAGCCCAGCGCCGGGCGAGGCGTTCCACCGCGTTCATCTCCTGATCGATCTTAAGTTTGATTTCGCCCGCGAAACTGTTGATCGCGCTCGTGGTGGCGCTGCCGATGTAGACGGTCTCACGTTCCCGCAGGCCGATCCACAAGACGAGGGAGAGGGTGGCAAATCCGAGCATGATGGGCACGGGCAGCCAGCGGGGTGCCCCGGGCTCATCGGTCTGGTTTTCGCGCCATGCGAGCAGCAGCAGGGCGGATCCGAGAAAGATCAGGGCGATCGCCGCCAGCGGGCCTGTGCTGGTTTGCATGCCCCAGCGGTAAATGGCCGGAGAGTTGAGCACATAGCCGGCCAGGGTGGAGGCACCGACTGAAAGCATGATTGAACTGACGACGGCCAGGGTGAGGGTTCGCCGGCGGTGGTCGCGGTTGATGGAGAACCAGGCAAAGCCGATGCCGGCCAGCAGGAAGGATATCGCAACCGGGGCGGGGATCCGGCCCGGTGCGGCCGCCTGGTCGGCGAGATGATCGCTGACCAGCCACTGGTCAATGAGGAGTTCCCAACCGGTCACATCCTGGAGCAGGCTAAGGCCGCCGAACAGGGCCGGTATGAGAGCGAAGCCGGCGAGGGAACGATGCCCGAACTCCAAAGCCAGCAGCAGAAGCCCGAAAATCAGGAGACTGATGGCGGTGTTGGCCCGAAGCGGGGCATACCAGGGTGAGATCTGCACCAAGGGATCAAGGCCGATGATCCAACCCGCCAACGCGGCCAACCCCAACCCGACCAAAGCGCAGGCCATCATGATGGACAGGCGTTTTGACCAGAAAAATCTTGGCAGAGTCGGCAGTGATACCATTAGGGAGTATGCCCCAGTTAAAACGGTGGCAGGCCAACGGCAATGGTTTCCTTTTGGTGCAGCCCCGTCGAACTTCACCCGTTCGGCCGGCACATTTGAAGCGAATAGTTTTGTAACGATTCAACCGGCCGGGAGGGGATGCATTGGTTTGATGTCGCTGATGCAGGTGGCGGGATTGCACGCCACGTTGCGAGACCAGCTCACAACCTTGAGGCTCCATTTTGGCAGACCGAGCACTACCGGCTGCGGCCACCCGTTGCCAACGGACGGCTCTGATGGCTAGTCCAACCGGCGCCAGGGCGGTGGGAGGGTCTACTCAGCTTCCCCTCCGGCTGGCGAAGGGGTGATGGCCGGCGCCGGTGCCGGCCCTCTCTCGCCGGGGTCGCTGCCCATGATGGCACGGAGCAGGCTGGTCGGCCCATAGGCAAAGGCCCAGTTGGGATTGGCCAGGCTCCCGGTCAGATGCACCTCCAGGACACTGGAAAGTGGAGTCAACAGTGTGTCCAGTGCCGCGCTCAGCAGGCTGCGACTTTCTTCGAAGGGGTGGACTCTGGTCATGAAATCCACCGTTTTGGCATCCAGTCGGTAATGGCCGCGGGCATCAATGGCCGCGCGCGGACCCGTGAGCTTCACTTCGGGAAAGACGACCCGGTTGCCCTCGATCGTGAAATTGGCGCGCGCGGTGTCCAGCTGCAGGGTGCTGTGATTGAGCAGCGTGGGGCGGAGGAGTGCGGAGAGGATGCCGAGCATGTTAATCTCCCCCAGGTTCGCTCCCGAGATCTGGAGGTTGCCCATGCCTTTGAAGTTATAAGGATCCTTCAACGGGCCATCCGCGGAGAGATCCATGTACAGCCGGCCCTCGGCGATGCGCTGTTGAAAGCGGCTTTGCGGCGGCGGGGGGAGGCCGGCCCGTAGTGCGCTATATTCCTCCAGGGTGCGGATGGATTCACCCAGATGCGCACCGATGAGATTGCCGTCGAATCCGAGCCGCCGGTCCTCGCCCGTGCCGTCGACCTCGCCGCGTCCGCTGACCAGTCCGCCGGCAAAACCGGCCGTGAGGGACTCGACGCTTACCCGGTTGCCCTCGATGCTTGCGCGGAAGCCCAGATTCTCCAAGGGGAATTCCATGAAGGTCATCGGGCCCTGCGAACGCACGATCAGATCCACGGTTGCCCCGGCCCCCCCCGGGGCCGTCGCTCCGGTGAGGCGGCCGCGCGCGTCCACCTCCGGCGGGGAGTTGAAGTCGTACGGTTCCAGTATGGTCGCGAGCCGGGGACCGGCGATGGCTGCGACCTCGTCGGGAGGCAGATCGGTGCGCACGGCAAAATCCAGTGACCGGAAGGCCCGGGCGGTGAGATTGTGACTGTAGGTGAAACGGCCACGGGCCGCGTGGGGACCCTGCTCCGCTAGGAATTCGAGGCCGTCAAAATGCCCGGGGCGGATGAAGAGGCGTGTTTGTATCTTATCCATGGATACTCCCCTGATCACCGACGGCCCGGCCTTGGCCTGTACGAACACCCGGGTGAGCCAAGGCCATCCCCAGCGGCCCGCCACCTCAACATCGGCTTCGGGTGGCGCCCCGGGAAAGTCAAAGTTGCCCCAGAACCGCGGCCACCAGTCTCGAAACCAGCCGTTGATGGCCCCGGGTTGGAGCCGGCCGGTGAGCAGGAAACGAAAGTCGCGGGTCTGCCAATCCATGGAGTAGGTGCCCTGCGCGAGGCTGGCTCCCGTCCGCAGTTCGATGTCCGTCACCTCGATCCGTCCTCCCGCCCAGGCGACTCGTCCACGGGTGGCGTCAAGGGGCACGTTGCGCGCAATCAGAGGGCCCGTCACAAACATCCCCTCCGCGCTGACCGGCCGGCCCCCATCGGCCAGGCGGACCCGGGCGGTGATTGCCGGCGGGGTCTCGTAGTTGAGCAGGGTGGCCAGGCGCGCATCCGTATGCGCCGCGATCCGGGTCAGC
>JBGTGS010000010.1:0-12877 GCA_041746615.1 Opitutaceae bacterium
GGGTGGTGACGGCCACGACCGTCGCGGCCGCCCTCGCCGCGGCGGACAAGGATCGCTTTGACCTCGTGATCTCCGACCTTGGGCTTCCGGACGGAACGGGCTGGGATCTGATGAGCACCCTCAAGTCGGAGCATGGCCTGAGCGGCATCGCCATGAGCGGCTATGGCATGGAGGAAGACCTCGCCAACTCCCGCGCCGCGGGTTTCGTCGCCCACCTGGTCAAACCCGTGGTCATCGATGAACTTCGCGCCGCCCTCCGCATCAAGCCCCCCCAGGACAAGGGATAGTGCCCCTGCGGGGAAATTCCAAACGACCAAATCCCAAAAAGAGGGCGGTGGGTCAGACTTCCTAAATTGTAGGTTGCGAGTTTACCCGCCACCGGCGGGCTCGTCTCGCAACGTGGCGCGCAAGCGCGCCACCTACATCAAAAATCCGGACTGACCCACTGCCCAATAGCGCAACGCGAATACCCAAGGTCTCCGCGCCAAACCGTGGCGTGCAAGCCCACCACCTACGCATAGGCTCAGCATTTTTTACCACGGATTACACGGATGCCACGGATGCCACGGATACAGACATCAAGCCTTTCGAGCCCAAGGCAGATTTTTATCCGGATCGAATCCGTGTAATCCGTGGTTAAAACGGTCTAAGGGATCGGTGGAGAAAGATTAAGAGAAAGTAGTAAGAGGAAAGACGAAAGCACCAACTCCGCCCGTTCCATTTGGGATTTGGACGTTTGGAGTTTGGGATTTCGCCGAAGGCGTATCATGCCACCCAATTGGCCTTGGAACTGGCGGTGGTGGACCGTGATTTCTTAGCGGCCCCGTTTGCAGAGGAACGCTTGGCCGCCGGAGTGGAGTCGTCCTCGTCCTTCTCCTCGTCGTCTTCCATCGCCTCGGCATTGCTCGAGGTCCGGGCCAGCTCGGTGAGCGCCCGGTTGGCCTCGCCTTCCTCGGTCAGGATGGCCTGCAGGATGGCCGCAGCCTCCGGCTTCCCGAGCAGACCGGCCCACTCCTGGAGGCATCCGTAGGTGGCGATCTCGTAGTGCTCGACCTTCTGCAGGGCGCAGATGAGCGCGGCATCGATGGCGGGGGATCCCTTGTACTCGGCGGCGATCTGATCGCCCTCCTCCAGCAACCCGACGGTGGCCTCGCAGGTCTCGCCCCTGGCCTTCTTCCCGAAGATCTGGAAGACCTCCTCCACGCGGGAGACATGGGACTCCGTTTCCTTCTGGTGGGACTTGATGGCGGCCTCGAGGTCGGGGCATTCGGCGGCCTTGGCCATTTTCGGCAGGGCCTTGAGGATGCGCTTCTCGGCATCATAGATATCGGCCAGCTCATCGAGGAACAGATCTTGGAGTGTTTTCATGGATACAGTGGTTATAACGAATGGGCGGAGCCATCCCCGGCGTGGGGACGCTTCCGCAGAGATCAAAGCATACCGCCAATTCCCTCCCCCGCCCATCAGGCCAACCCCGTGGCGCCCATCAGGCAAAATCCCGTGCCCCTGCGGGCCCCGCGCGTGCGAGGCCAAACGCCAATCCCGCGTACGCGGGCCAAATCCCAACCGGAAGGCGGCGGAGACGGGAGGGCCCGGTGGATCCCGCAGTCGCGGGAGTGCCCCACTCTTTCGTCTTACCTCTTTCTCTTAATCTTTCTCCTCCCAAAAAAGGCTGACGGATTCGGAAATTTTACCGCAGAGAACTCAAAGATCACAAAGCAGTATTCCGCTTCTTTGAGCTCTATGTGTTCTCTGCGGTTAAACAGATCGAGATAAGCGGTTAACGCTTTTCGATCCCCCTCGACGCACTCAACCCAATCTGACGTGGAATGCGGACAGTAAATGTCGTGCCCGTCTCCGCCGTGGAGGTGACCGCGATCGTCCCTTCCTTGGCTTTGACAATCTCGCGCACGATATACAAGCTCAGCCCGATGCTGCCCGGAGACCGCTTAAGTGCCGGTTCGGCCGAAGTATGGCGCACCAGCGGATCGAAGATCGTCGGTAGCGCCTCCGACGGGATCGGTGTGCCTTTGTTATGCACGCGCAATACCACATCCGGCCCTTCTGAAACGGCCGATAGTTTAACCAGCGCCTCGGGTGACCCGTGCTGACACGCATTGCCCAAGAGGTTAGAAATGACCTGTCGTAGTCGAGCCGCATCCCAATGGCCTGTGAGGTCGCCGCGCGGGACAAAGCTCACCGCGCACTGCGGGTACAACGCGCGGTATCCGTTCACCACTTCACGACAGATCTTTTGCAGATCGACCGGCTCGCGATGCAGTGGCATGGCTCTGCCCAGCAATGTCGATGAGTAGTCAATCAGATCGCTGATCAACTTTCCCATCGCCTCCGATTCCGTGCCGATCATCGCCAGCGTCTCAACAGACTCCAGGTCCGCATCTTTTTGAGAAATCAGGTGCGCGCCCAAGCGAATACTGTTCAGCGGATTGCGCAGATCGTGGGCGAGAATCGCCAGGAACATTTGGCGGGACCGATTGACGTGCTTGGTGTAACTGACGACAGCCTCGGTGAGCGACTGATCGATCGACTCGTTAAAGCGGGTGATGTGATCAAAGTCGTCGACGCTGAGCTGCGGAAAGCTCTTGACCCAGAGGCCCAGAACACTGGCGCGCAGGGCGCGATATTCCGACACGAGTTCTATGATGTCGAATCCAGATTCGGCGCGCTCCTCGGCGTGCCGGGCCGAGGCGTTGTCGAGGCGGTCGCTCTCCGTGAAGTTCGCGCTGCCATGGCCCTTGGACTTGTTCGCTTGCTGCGTGACGGTCTGGGGGACTTGCATCTCCCGCGCGATTGCCAGCAGGATCGCCTCGGCGTGCTCACGCAGAGGGAACTTGGTCATTCTAATCCTTGGCTCAAGGCTGCGCGCAAACGCTTCCCATTCCACGAGAATGGGCTCGATGTCTGATCGAATAAATTCTTCGAGTTGCATGGATGCCTCCGGGACGGCCCCGTCATGGGGCCGGTTGCCCAAGTTAAACCATGCCGCAAACTCCTCTCACTGCATATCGGGCAAACCCGGACCATACCCCTGCGTGGAAATCCCCAAAAGACTGACGGATTCGGAAACCTTACCGCAAAGAACTCAAAGATCACAAAGCAGTACTCGGCTTCTTTGCGCTCTATGCGTTCTCTGCGGTAAACCAGATCGAGGAAAACGCTGGGACCGATGCCTGATTAGCGGTCATTAGCGTGTATTAGCGGTTAACTCTTCTGTGCAATTTCAAACATCCAATCCCCAAACTGTTTTAACCACGGATTACGCGGATTCGATCCGTATAAAGACAACTGCTCGAACTCCGCATCAGTGTCATCCGTGCAATCCGTGGTTAAAAATCCGAGATGCCTGATCAGTGATAATCAGTGTGGATCAGTGGTTAACTCGTCTGGGTTTCATCTCCGCCTCCAAACGCTCGAACGAAAACAGCCGGGCGTGCGGGTTGTGACGTCCCAGCAACTGGTCGCGCAGGATTCGTGCGGCCGTCAGGCTGTAGGTGATACCGTTGCCCCCGTAGCCCAGGGCGAAGAAGGTGTGGGGCACCGCCGGATGACTGCCAATGTAGGGCAGGCCGTCCGGGGTGACGGCGAAGGTACCGGCCCAGGTGTAGGCGATCTCCAGTTTGATCCGGGGAAACCAGCGGCGAAACCGGCGGGCCAGCGCCCCGGCCTTGGCCTTCACCAAACGGTCGCGGGCGACGGGATCGCGGAACGGTTCATCCATGCCACCCATGATGATGCGATTATCCACGGTGGTCCGCAGGTAAACATAGGGCCGGGCGGTCTCCCATATCAGGGCGCGGCCATGCGGCCAGCCGGGGAAGGTGGCCACCGGTTCGCTTACGAACGCAAAGGTGCTGTGAAGCTTCGTGATTTTTTTGGGCAAAAAAGCATCGGCCTCGTAGCCGGCGGCAATCACGAGATGCCGCGCCCTTACCCGGGCACCGCGATCCGTGGTGAGCACGACGCCCCGGGTGGTGTGTTGGGTGTGCTTGATTGCGGTGCGGTCACAAATGAGCGCCCCGGCTGCACGGGCGGCCGCGAGCAAAGCGTGGGTGAAGCGATAGGCGTCGATCTCCGCCGCTTCGCACTCGGGTGAAAAAATGGCCGCGGCCTGGGGCAGCGTGCTGGCGGAGGCGACCTTCCGCCGATCCCACCAGTCGACGGAGAATCCGGCGCGCACCCGGGCATCGTATTCCCGCCGCAGCGCGGCGACCTCCCGTGGACGACTGGCCAGCAGCAGGCTGGACCGGGGGGCGAAATCCGCCTTCAGCTTGAGCCGGCGCACCAAGGCACCGATGTGGCGCACCGCATCCCGGCAGGCGTGATAACTGGCCACCGCGTCGGGCTCCCCGATCTTGCGCGTGAGCTGCGTGAGCGAGACATCGATTTCATATTGCAGGAATCCGGTGCTGCCCGCCGTGCTGCCATGGGCGACGTCACGGCGATCGAGCACCAGGGTGCTCAACCCGGCCTCGGCCACATGCAGTGCGGCCAGGGCCCCGGTCACACCGGCGCCAATAATCGCCACATCGCAGGAGACATCCGTTTCAAGGGCGGGATAATCCGACGGCAACCCGTGGAGAATGGGGCTGAAGGGAGACGGGGAAAGAAGATCCATGGCCACTTCGTGTAAATCCCAAATGCCATGCCCCTACGGGGAAATCCCAAACGCCAAAGGTCCAAACTCCAAAAAACACAGCTCAGGTTTCCGGTCTCGGCTTTATATCCGCATCCGTGTCATCCGTGCAATCCGTGGTTAACTCTTCCGAGTCTCCGTTCCTCTTTTTTGGGATTTGGACGTTTGGCGTTTTGGGATTTCCCCGAAGGGGCCTGCGGTGGCGGATTTAAGGCCGGCGGCACGGGCATCCTCGTCGTTCTCGGGCTGACCGCCCAGCCGGAGGGCCGCCTGAGACGGAGGCGTCGCTGGCTTACCAGAGCCCGTGGCCGGCTTTCGATTCATGATGCGGGTCACTTGCCGAGCATCTTGGCGATGACGAAGATGATGACGGCTCCGATGAGCCCACCGCCGAAGATCATGAAAATAAGCGAAAAACCAATGGCGGCGAGAGGAAGGATAAGCATGTCAGCAGGGATTGAGGGTGGCGGGGTCGATGTGAAAAATCAGGTCCTGACGATCTCGACGGCGACGTCTTCGCGTTTACAGGCGCACATGCACCCATGCTTGCCACCGAGCCCGGCTGAGATCGCGCCGATGATGAAGGCCAGACCGAAGCAGAGGGAAAGCACGGCCAGGGTGTTGGCGGTTTCATCGGCCATCTCCCGCGCACCTTCCGCAAGCTCTTCCTTGGCTTCCTCAAGGTCGGCCTTCAATTCCGCATACGCATCCGTCCAATCGGAAACCACCTCCCGCGCATCGGCCTCGCTCATCCCCTGGTTCTCCACCAGGAGTGTGACCACGGCCTGCTGCCGGTCGGCCCGGTTGCCTTCGTCGGCCGAAGCGAGACGGCCAAGGGCGAAGCCGAGTTCGCGCTTGGCGCGGATGGCATCACCCGGGGATTGATCATCGGGTGCATTGCTCAGACCTTCCTCCAGAAAGCTCTCCACCATGCCGTCGCTTTGAGCGAGGGCGTCCTTGGCCAGGTCGGCTACGCCGCCGACGGCGGCCGCGGCGGGTTTGCCGGCCATGGAGAGTCCGCCGCCCACGACGCTGCCGATTCCGCCCAGAGCCCAACCGGCTCCGGTGGACACGATCAGGATGGCGACCACGGTCGTAAGGCACCAGACCATGAAGCCGTGCAGACATCCGCTGAAATTTGTCGTCCGTCCCGCGAAGCGACCGGCGACCCAGCCACCGCCCCACAAGGAGATCACGGCGGTGATGCCCTGAATGATGACCGCGCCCATGCCCAGACTGGCCACCGGATGGTCATTCGAGAGCGGATTGTAAATCGCAAATCCCAAGCCGGCCCCGAGCATCATGAGGACCACCTGGATGGCCATGGCTGCGACGGCACCGGCAATAATCGCCCCCCAGAACAACGAACGGGTGTGATGAGTGTAGGAATAACTCTCGGGATTGGGGCCGGCAGTCAGGGGCGCATTCATGGGTGTGGGATTCATGGGTATGATAATGAAGGCTTCGTGATGGGCTTTCTTCTCAGTGTTGAAATTCTAACACCGATTCGTACCCCCCGCCCATCGGGACAACCCCGTAGTGATTATCGGGAAAAATCTCAAACGGAAGGCGGCGGAGACGGGAGACGGGAGGCCCGGTGGACGAACGGTGAGTCGCTGGCTCGCTCTTTCCTCTTACCTCTTTCTCTTAATCTTTCTCCATCCAACGTCCGAACCGTTTTGACCACGGATTACACGGATTCGATCCGGATAAAAAACAGGGTGTGCCACGGCTGCGGCAAAAGTCCAACCAGGGGGCGGTGGCGAGCCCCAAGGCCAGAATGTCGCTTGGGGTAGGTTGCGAGCTAGCCTCGCAACGTGGCGCGCAAGCGCGCCACCTACATAAATACCCCATGCGCCTTTTGCGCACTCCTTGGGCGCGTAAACCATTTTGCGGCTAAGAATCAGTCCGAAAAAAATGCACGGAATGATTGGCCGCGAAGAGGCCAAAAGTCGCAAAAAATACCCAGCTCAAGTTTCAGGTCTCGGTTGTCTGCTCCGCATCCGTGCCATCCGTGTAATCCGTGGTTAAAAATCAGAGATGCCTGATCAGTGATAATCAGTGTGGATCAGTGGTAAACCCTTCTGGGCTTTCCGCGACCGGATCAAACGTCAGGGGTCACCGTGTTTTTCGCGCGACGGTTCCGGATGTGCCGTCCGAGGGCGAGCATCAGGATGAAGGCGGCGCCAAAGCTGCCCGTGGAGGCGAACTCCGGAATGGGTGTCATCCCACCGTTGCCATTGCCATTACCATTGCCGTTGCCGTTGCCGGGGCAGTCTTCGCAGTCCGGGTTGGTGATGACATTGGTGTCGAGCGTCACCGCACCGGTGAGGGCGAAGAGACGGCCATCGAGGGTGGCGCCGGTAGTCATGGTGATGCTGGCCAGCGCCAGGATGTTACCGGCCATCTGCGTGGCGGTGCCAAAGGTGGCCGAGCTGCCGATCTGGAAATAGACATCGCAGGCATCGAGGCCATTGATCAGGAGCAGCGAGGAGGCCGAGGCGGTGGTCAACGTGCTGCCGATTTGGAACACAAAGAACGGATTCTCCAAACCCTGACCGTCAAGGGTCAGCTGGCCGGTCAACTGGGCGGACGAGGAAAAACGATAAACGCCGGAGGTCAGCGTGAGACCCCCGAGATCCACCCCCGTCTTGTCATCGTCAAAGGCCAGTCCGGCCAGCGTGACATAGGCCGCGTTGGCCTCGGCCTTGGCGGTGATGGCCGTGCCGGTGTTGACGTGGATGGTGCCGTCGACAACCACGCCCGGAGGAAATCCGGTAACGGCGGTATCGGGGGTCACCCCGACATTGCCGCTGATGACGGACGTACCCGTGTTGGTCACGGTACTCGAACCGAGGACGGCAAACGACTGGGCGGAACTGCCGAGGATGAGCTCGGCATGAGCCACGGAGCCGGTGAACGCGAACAAAGCAGCCATCATCAGTCCGATGACCGGACGAAGGCGGGGGGATGGAAAGGAATGATTCATCACGAGCGGGATTTGAGTGGGAACGTGCTGAAGGATCGCAACCACTATAGTCCTGCGGCATGGTAAAGCACCATCAGGTGAAAGCTGTCCCAGCCCTCGGCTAAATGCCGGCCCGATGTCGGAGAATCAATTCCAGTAACCCTCGTAGAACCGGTAATTTCCGCCCTCGGTCACCCAGCGGGGGTTGACCCAGGTGGCGTTGGCTCGGGGTGGAATTTCCCAATGACCGGCCATCCACTCGTAACGGTTGTTCTGCCAGATGTAGTAGCCGGCAACCCAGACATGCTGGGGGGTCGGACGTGCGGGCACCGCTTCCGGCGGCTGGGCCGCGGGCGGAGCCTGCACGACAATGATCTGATTGGTTCCGGCCGGAACTGTTGTGGTGGCGACTCCTTGCCGGGGTTGTGGAGCCACGCCCTGGACGGCGGGTTCAGCGGTCGGTGCGGGGGGTGGCGGAGTGGACACCAGCACGGAATCAGGACCGGAAGCGCAGGCGCCGAGAAATCCGGTGAGACCGGACAGGGTGATGAGGATGGAGATGGTTTTGGGATTCATGAGAGCAGTGATTTGCGATGGACGGTGAGGATATGCGCTGCCGGAGAAGCAGCGATAGCTGTTGGGCCGCATGCGCGGAGTGAAGTTCCAGCCTGCGCCCAAAACCGGCAGTCACCCGATGCCCCCGTCGGAACATCCCCGATGGCAGTGAGGAAACGCCGAAGGTAGGTTGCGCGCTTGTCGCGCAACGCGATTACCCAAGGCCGCCGCGCAAACCGTGGCGCGCAAGCGCGCCACCTACGCGGAACCCTGGCGTCCGCCACGTAGCAACGTGGCGCGCAAGCGCGCCACCACCATCGAAACCGGCTGCTAGGGCATGACCCCATGGTCAATAAAGCGCCAATAGCGTAGATTAATGCTTCTAACGCATCCTGCGTTATCCCTGAAACGGCTGCGTTCATTGACGCACGCCGGCACAGGCCGTCGATTCAAAACCCGAGAATATAAAATCCATGAAAACCAAACTCCTGTTAGCTTCCCTTTTATCACTCGCCGCCTTCTCCGCGGCCTGCCAGCGGGATGTCGAGACCCGGACGACCGGAGTTTCGAACTCACCGAACAACCCGAACACCGCACCGGCCGCCGCCCGGCAGATGGAACAAACCCAGGCTGCGGGCCAGGAGCTGGCCCGCGACATGAATGACTATGCGTTTGCCCAGCGGGCCACGTACACGAGCCAGATGCAGGCCCAAGTGGACGAACTCAAGCGGAACATTGATGATATGTCCGAGCGGATCGACAACTCGAGCGCGGCGGTAAAGGCCGAGGCCCGGCCGAGACTGGAAACGCTGCGCACCCAGGCCGACGCACTCCAAAAGCAGGTCGACGCCACCAAGGATGCCACCACCGGCACCTGGAACACGGTCAAGGCTGATAGCCAGAGGGCCTTCACGTCACTGCAGCAAAGCCTGGCCGATGCCCGCCAGTGGGTCAGTGAAAAGACCAGGTCCTGACCACCGGGCAAACCGATAGATCCTGCCCTGCCAGCGGCCGTCTTCCTCGTGAAGCCGGCCGCTTTTTTTTGGACCGCTGAGAGTGCGATGACCCATACGCCGACGATCATTGTATCAGTGTTGTCGTGACCTGTTCGCCGCCGCGGCGCATTGGGACAATGCGCCCTACCTTATACCACGGCATCCCGGTAGGGCGGACTTCCAATCGTTCTCGTTCTCGTAATCTTAATCGTTCTCAACCTGATTATGATCGGCGGATTTTGATCGAGCCTGATCGAGCCTGGAAACGTGGGAGAACGATTACGATTACGAGAACGAGAACGATTTCGGAATAGGGTATTGATCGGGTTCCACGAGCACCGCAGCGCATTGGGACAATGCGCTCACACGGCTGCCTGCTTCATGATGCGGATGATGTCGTCCTCAATCTCAAGGGCGACGGGCTCCAGCTGCGGAACGTTGAACATGGCCATGATGGTGGTGGGTTTCATCGCCGCCAGCATGGTCGAGCCGCTCTTCTCGTAGATGGAAATCCGGCATGGGAGCGCGGTGGAGATGCCGATCTCCTCCGTGAGCACCTTGCCGGCCTGCTGCGGATTGCAGACTTCGAAGATCAGGCATTCGTGGGCAAAGACCACGCCTTTCTGGGCCATGATCTCGGTGAGATTGTACACCTGCATCACGCTGTATCCATGCGTCTGCGCGGCCGCCTGGAGGGCGATGGCGGCATCACCCACGGACTTGCCGGACGGCACTTTGTACAGAAGAGGCTTGCGCATGGCCTGGGTTCGCGGCGGCGAAAGGGTCGGGTGGATGAAAAAAAGGGGCGGCCCCGCCTGGGGCCGCCCATCGGTTGCTGGCGGCACGGTGGCGCGCGGGCGCACCACCACGGCCGGGCTTATTCCTGATTCTTGGTGTAGGGCGTGTTGGCCTTGGAGGTGGCATCACGCCCGGTCGGACGGGCCTGCTGACCACCGGCGGAGTCGCGGTTCAGGTTGTCCTGCTGACCCATCATCATTTCCATGCGGTCATTGGCGGCGGCGCGCTGCTTGACCATGGTCGTGATGATGTCGGCCATCAAAGCGACCTTCCGGTCGTCCGGGGCGCGGTTCATGGCCGCCACCTGTGCATTGAGGGCGGTGTCCTCGGCCTTGGCCTGCTCCTGCATCTTGCGATGACGTTCCGGCATTTCCTTGTCCCCGGCACCTGCATGGTAGTCACCGGCCTTGTTCCCCGAGATCGATGACGACGGTGTGGTCGACGGCCGCGCGGAAGAAGGCTGGGTGGATGAAGGCTGGGTGGAACCAGGCTGAGCCTGGACCGGGGTCCAGAAGATCAGGGCGGAAGCCAGCGCGAGGCTGGAAAAGGTAATGGCTATCGGGTTGGTTTTATTTTTCATATCGAATGGTTTAATGAATCACTTTTTTCGTCCCACCGTGGCTGAGCGGCGGATCGTGTCCCTCGGCTTTGCCGCGGATTGCGGCAGGTGGCGTCAGGAAGGGAATAATACGCCGAACCGACCGCGGCGACAATGGGCTGATACCCTGCCGTCAAGGTGACTTCTAGTCGTGGCGCCGGGTCAGGAGCGCCCCGAGGAGGGCGCCGACGCCGAGCGCAATGGCGAGGGCCTGGTAGGGATGTTCACGGATGGAGGTGTCGGTGGACTCCGCGCCCTGGATCACGCGAATCCGGGCCCGGTCGTAGTAATCGCTGAAACGGCGGCGGGCTCCGTCAAAACGCTCGCGCAGGTTCGCGAGGGCCTCGGCAGAGCGCTCGGACACGGAACCGGCCATCATGGCCTCGGCCTCGCTGACAAGGGAATGAAGCTCGTCGAGAATGTCCTTGGGACCGGGGAGCGTAATTTTGCTGTTTTTCATGATAAGGAAACGTTCAGGATTTTCGCATCCGGAACAGCGAGAACACGAAGAGAATGAGGAAGATAACGAACAGCACCTGGGCGATGGTGGCCGAGGCGCCGGCCAGGCTGCCGAAACCGAGGGCCGCGGCGATGATGGCCACGACGAGGAAGACGAGTGCGTAATAAAGCATGGTAATATGAGTTAAGTACTTCTGGATCCGCCCAACAGGCCGGCCAGGCCGACGATGGACGCGGCGACCCCGCCGATGAGCAACCAGATCGCCTTGTCCGTGGGTGACCCGGTGAAGAATCGGGACATGTCAGAGCCGAGGGAGTCGGCCGCGCTGACACCATAGATGATCAATATGATGCCTCCGATGAGCAGAATGAGTGAGATGGGCTTGTTCATGGTGTGCTGGGATGATCTGCATCCGGTCGATGGTGGTGGTGAAGGCGACAAGGCGGCGCCACCGGACAACGGTCCGGTGAACATGCGCCGCAATCCTCAATTTTTGACCGTCATCTTGTTGTCGACCGACTTCACGCCGCGGATTCTTTCAGTGAGCTTGCCGACGAGGGCTTTCTCCGCGTCATTGGCGGCCTCGCCGGTGATGACGACGACACCGTCCTTGGTGGTGACGCCGGTCTTGAGTGCGCTCGTCGAGCGATGGCCCAGGAGGGCGAACTTGACCTGTGCGGTGATGGAAGCGTCGTCCATGCTGTCGGACAGGGTGCGATCGTCCGTCGTCCGGTCACGGTCAGTCCGGTCTCCCGCCTTGCGGTCGGTAGTCCGGTCACCCGTCGTGCGGTCCCCCACCTTGCGATCCGTCGTGCGGGTACCGGCGGCATGGTCGTCGTCAGGATCAGCCACGATGGTCAACTCGTTATTGACGGACTTGACGTGCTGGATTTCCGCAGCGTAGAGGCCGGTGAGTTCCTTTTGTGCCTGGTTGCGGGCCTTGCCGGTGAGGGTGACAACGCCTTCGTTGACCTGGACCTGCGTGTCCATGGCGCTGACGTTGGCGCGGGTCAGCAGCACGCCGCGAATCTTGAGGGCGATCCAGGTATCCGACGGTTCGGAGGCGGTCTCCTTGACCTCGATTTCGTTGTTCACGCGGGTGACGCCCGGAATGTTTTCGACGGTGTCGGCGGCCAGGGACCGGTGGGAGCTGTCGTTGACCGTACCGGTGAGGGTGACGACCCCATTATCGGCCTTCACCTTCACACCGTCCTCAAGGACGGTCTTGTAGTTGTAGGAGGAGCGGGCCGCCTCCTCTATCCGGCGGTCGGTTTCGGGTGTGGCGAGCAACGAGGCGGGCAAGGCGACGGCGATGATGAAGGCAATGAGTGTGGGAGTTTTCATGAGTGTAATATCCATCCGGTCGGACCCGGGCCCCCCTGGTAACGGTTCGCCCATGATTGTCCGTTGGCCGATGGATAACACTCGTTCGCACACGGGTGCAGTCAAACGCTGACCGGCTGCGGAACCACTGAAGCCGGGATCGGGGAATCCATGACCATATGTATCCGATTTATTGTTACTTTTCGGTGGCAGAGCGTATTATCCCCATGCGCCGTTCCTGATCGTGGTAGGGAGCATTGCCCCAAATGCGCCGCGGCGCTCTCGGAACCCGATCAATACCCTGTTCCAAAATCGTTCTCGTTCTCGTAATCGTTATCGTTCTCCCACGTTCCAGGCTCGATCAAAATCCGCCGATCACAATCAGGTTGAGAACGATTAAGATTACGAGAACGAGAACGATTGGAGCCCGCGGCGGACTGGGGACTCTTTGGACCGGAGACAAGGGTCCCAATGCGCCGCGGCGCTCTCGGAGAGAGCGCCCCTCGAGTTTGGCACGTCTTCGATT
>JBGTGS010000011.1:0-7431 GCA_041746615.1 Opitutaceae bacterium
GGCCCTTTATGCTTGTGAACCCCAGTCCTTTGTCTTCGATATTTTGCATCGCGTAGTCTTGGTTGTTTTGTTTTGCACCTCTTTGACTACCAAAGAGTTCCAAGATGCGCGATACCTTTTTCGTGAAATATTCGGGCTAGATCACCACGCCCTTCAGCCCTTCAGCCCTTCGTCTTCCTCACGTCGCCGTCTCGGTGAAGCGGGATTCGCGGATCACCGTGATCTTGATGGTGCTGGGGTACTGCAACTCCTCCTCCACCCGTTTGCGCAGGCGCTTGACGAGGTCCTGGGCCTGGTCGTCGGTGACGGCGAGGGGATTGACCACCACGCGCACCTCGCGGCCGGCCTGGATGGCGTAGGCCTGCTGGACCCCCTCCAAGGAAAGCGCGAGCTTCTCCAGGCGCTCGAGCCGCTGGATGTAGCCGGTCATCGACTCCGCCCGCGCACCCGGTCGGACCGCCGAAATCGTGTCGGCAAGAATGACAAGACCGGCATACACGGTCTCGGGCTTGACCTCCTCGTGGTGGGCGGCGACGGCATTGACCACGATGGCCGTTTCCCCATGACGCTTGACGAAATCGCCACCCATGATCGCGTGGCTGCCCTCGTACTCGCCTTCGATGGCCTTGCCCACGTCGTGCAGGAGGCCGGCGCGCTTGGCGATGTTGGGATCGAGCCCGATCTCGCTCGCAAGCATGGAGCAGAGGAAGCCGACCTCGACCGAGTGATCGAGGACGTTCTGGGTGTAGGAAAACCTGAATTTGAGACCGCCCAGGAGCTTGATGATCTCCGGGTGAAGGCCGTTGATGCCCAGCCGCCGCACGGCCTCCTCGCCCGACTGCTGCACGTTCATCGCGATGTCCTCGCGGGCCCGGGCGACAAATTCCTCAATGGTGGCCGGGTGGATGCGGCCGTCCTTGACCAGCCCTTCGAGTGCGATGCGCGCAATCTCACGGCGCACCGGATCGAAGGATGAAATCAGCACCATCTGCGGCGATTCGTCGATCAGGAGAGTGACGCCGGTGGCCGCCTCGAAGGCCTTGATGTTGCGGCCTTCGCGGCCGATGATGCGACCCTTCATCTCCTCACCCGGCAGCTGGACGATGGTCGCCGTGATGTCGTTGTTCGGCTTGCTCGCCATCCGCTGCATGACGGTGATGAGGATGCGCTTGGCCTCGACTTGAAGATCCTGCTCGGAACGCTCGAGACTCTCACGGCGGAGGGCGCGCAGCGTGTCGGCGCATTCCAGCTGGACCTCTTCGCGCAGGGCCTGCCGAATCTCCTCCGCATCCATCTGGGACACGCCCTCCAGGCGCTTGCGCAGGGATTTTGAAAGCCCGCGGATGGCGTCGCGCGCCTGCTTGATGGCGGCATTCTCGCGCGCCAGCCGCTCGCCTTTTTGCTCCAGCTGATAATCGAGGAGGGCAAGTGATTCCTCGTGGGCGCGGATCTCGCGAAGCCGCAGGTCGCTCTCGATCTCCCGCCGGTCAAACTCGCGGTTGAACTCGGCCCGCTTTGCGGCGATCTCCGTCTCTGCGGTTTGCTTGGTTTCCTGGGCGGTCACGGCCGCCTCGCGCTTGGCCACCTCGATGAACCGGACGGCTTGCTCACCGGCGATCCGCCGCGTGTGCCGCGTCAGCAGCCAGACCACCAGAAACCCGATGCCAATACCCAATAGGATGGCTCCCGCGAGTGACCAAAAAACAGGTCCGCTCTCGGTAATCAGGAACGCGAAGTCGGCAGCGCTTGCTGATTTCAAGAAGGAGCAACTTGCGGTCGCTCACGGAAAACTCAACCCTCTTCTCCCCCTGCCCCACCTATCGCCAGTCATTCACCAGCCGGGTTGCAGGGCCGGGAGCGTACCGTCCAAAACGGTCTGCAGACGGTCCAGGGCCGTGGGTTCGTCATCGAGCGCAATGGTTTGTGCCACCACGTAAGCCCAACGATCCGTGCGCCCGCGCAGGCGGTTGAGCGCGGTTCGCCAAAGCCGGCCGCCATGCGTAGCCTCCACGGAGTCCCGTCCGACAAACCAATAGGCAAATAATGCCGGCAACACCATCCGCTCCCCCCGGGGCGTCACCACTTCGCGCGTGATGCGCAACACCGTGGCCGGCACTTCCCCGCCCCCGGGATGGTCAAAGCGATGCGCCATCCGGCCCGTGATCGTCCAGCCCTGCCCCACCAGACACAGTTCCGGTCGGTGGATCGACGTCCGGTCGCGCCCGCTCAGCACCACCGACACGAATACCTGCGTCTGCCGGTCGCTGGTGGAGACATAATTGCGGCGCGAATAACCGGTATCCGGCGGCAGAATCTCACGCTCAACAGCGGAGACTTCGGTGCGCTGGCCGATCCAATCCAGCCCGATGAAAGCCGGCAGGTCCGCGGGGTTGAGCCCATCCTCCGCCAAGGCCACCCCCGCCCCCCCGACCACCACCCACCGGTCAACCCTCAGGGTGAACCCTGCCGTCACCACCGCCAGCCCCACCACCAAACCAGTCGTCACCCAAACTCCTTTGGCCTGGGATAAATGGCCGGCGGAATCGAAAGCCATCGGACTTGCCGATGCCGCAATGGGCTGGTCCCGGATGGAAGGTTCCCGCTCCGGTTGCCATTTTTGCCAGAGGGTCACCGCACCGAGCACGCCGCCGAGCACCACGACGAAGACGAGAAAGCCCGCCCAATCATGCACCCAGACACCGGCCTCCTGGCCCAACCATTCTCCGGCAAAGATGACCGCGCTGATGCGGATCACATTGCCCAGATAGGTCAGCGGAAAGCACAGCAGGAATACCGCAGCGCGACGCCACCAGGACTTCAGGTTGAGATAACTGGTCAGCAGGGTGAGCGCCATCAAGGCCATGAGGGAACGCACCCCCGAACAGGCCGCGGCGACATCGTACTGATAGGAGCCGTCCGGCGAAAACAATTGCGTGCCGTTGCGAATCACCTCGATGCCGGCGATCCGCGCGAGCACGTGGGTGGCGTCGATCACCCAGACGCGCAGGAAAAATCCGACCGAGTCCAGGAAGTTGACCGGCATGGCAAAGAGCAGAAAGGCCAGTGGAAACACCGCCGCCCGCCCCCAGCGCTGTCCGCCGGCGAGCACGAGTACGCCCCATGCAAAGATCAGCAGGGCCACGATGGAAATGCGTGCCTGCTCCACCGCATAGCCAAAACCATGCAGGGCCAGCCCGCCAACGAGGGCCGCCCCCGCCATCCAGGGCAACCCGGCCACCCCAGCCTTGGCTCGGGTCAAATCCCCATTCCCACTTCCAAACTCCGCCTTCTTCAAATTCCGCCAGAACAGCCAGCCCGACAGCACCAAAATCATCGGCCCATGCTCGGCCTCCGAGCCCTCGTTGAACCACTGGAAACCCCACCAATAAAACAGCGAGTCCGTGTCGATGTAGCCCCGCCCGGGCGTGCCGAAAAACTGGAAGACGACCGCACCCGCCGCCGCGCACAACGCAGCTGGCAGGAAACGAAGCCATCGGTCCACGGGGCTTGCCATGCCGGTCACAAGAACAGGATAAACCCTTCATGCAAAGTTTCTCGGCGAGCAACCCGGACCGCCGCCCGCGCCTGCTGGTCCTGGAGCTGTGGGGGCTGGGCGACCTTGCCCTGGCGGTGCCCTTTCTTCGCCTCGCCACCCACCACGGCCGCGTGACCGTGGTCGCGAAACCGCACGCCGGACCGGTGCTGAAACGCTTTTGTCCCGCGGTGGAACTAATCCCCTTTCATGCCCCTTGGACCGCGCATCGCGGCAAATACCAGCTCCACCACTGGCCCTGGACGGAACTCTCCGCCCTGCGACGGACCTTGCGTCAACACCGGTATTCCCTCGCCGCGTCCGCCCGGCCCGATCCCCGCGACCACCTGCTGATGGCACTCGCCGGGGCCGGAGTGCGCGCAGGCTTTCCGCGCGCAGGTTCGGGCCTCCTGCTCACCGATCGTCTGCCCGCACCCGCCCATCCCCACCGGGCGGCACACTGGGACGCACTGGCCACCCACCTTGGCTGGAACCCACCGGCAACTCCTGAACCCCCAAATAAGGGCGGCCGGCAGCTGGTCATCCATACCGGCGCGGCCCAACCGACCCGCCAGTGGGGTCATGCAAAGTTTGAGGAGATCGCCCGCCGGCTGCGCACGAACGGTTGGCAGGTGACCTTGATCGATGAAACGTCCGGCGGAATCGAGGAGATGATCAATGCGCTGACCGGTGCCGACCGCTTCCTCGGCAACGACTCCGGTCCGGGCCACCTCGCCGCACTGCTGGGCGTGCCCACCTTCACCATCTTCGGCGCACAAACTGCGGCCAACTTCAGCCCATCGCATCCGCGAGCCGCATGGATCGAGGGCGCGCCTTGCCGCCACAAACCATGTAACGACTACTGCCGTTTCGACCGGCCCCATTGCATTCTCGATGTCACGGTCGATGAAGTCTGGACCCGTCTGTCAGCGTGGCTAGCAGCCTGGCGAACTTAGGTCCGCCAGTCTGCTAAACGAAAATGCCTGCGGCATTTTCGCGGATGCTTGGGACGGAGGGCCGGCGGACTTATTTTCGATCAGTTGCCGCGTCTCGCGCGGCTTCAGCAGCCCGTTGGCCCAGAGCCTCCCCTTGCCGCAAAATCGCTCACCCCTTTCCCTTGAGGCAAATATCACAAGTCTGAAGAACTGCTTTCGTAGATCTCGGCCCAGCGCGGCGCGAGGGTTTCCGTCAGAGAAAACCGGCGGATGTGCGCGACCTCCTGGCGCAGCGTCTTCCACTCGCGGGGATCCAGACATTTCTCCAGCCGCACAGCCAAGGCCGCCGCGTCCCCCGGCGGCACCAGCCAGCCGTTCCGCCCCTCAACGATGAAGTCTTCCGGTCCGCCGCCGCGCGTGGCGATGACCGGCACGCCGGCAAACAAGGCCTCCAACGCGATCATCGAAAACGGCTCGCCATCGGACGGCACGACGACCGCATCCACCTGCCGCAGCAAGGCCTTCGACGATTCCTGCCAGCCAAGCCAGTGAACCCGCGCACCGAGACCGAGCTTCTCCACCAACCCCATCAATTCCTGTTCGCAGGCCCGTGACTCACGCGAGTCCACGGTGCCACCGATATGATAAAATTCCACCTGCTGCCCCGCCGGCAAACGGGCCAGTGCCTGCAAGACCAGATCCCAGCGCTTCCAAGCCACGAGCATGCCCGCCCCGCCGATACGCAGAGGCCGGTCGCCGGGCCAGCATCGGAATTCCGGCGCCCACGCCGCCGCCAGACCATTCGGCATGCATCCGACCCACGAAGTATCCGCGATGCCATAGTGGCGCTTCATCGCAGGCGTCAGCCAGATCAGCCGTTCCCTCAGATATCGTCGGGCCCAACGATAGAACCAGGTCCGGCTCCCGTAAACATGCACCGTCACCACCACTCGCCGCTGCCCCAGCAAATGCAGCCAGAGCGCGACCAACAGGCCCGCCCGGGAGTGTCCGTGAAAAATCCGGTGCGGTGCCCGCTTCAGCCAGCGGCGCACCCGGCAGGCGACGCGCAGCGCCCGCCACGCATTCGGCAGGTTGATCACATCCGCATCGATCGCCGGCCCGCGCCACAAAGGCAGTCGCGGCACCTTCTCCGCCACGAATCCACGCGTCACACCCAGCAGGCTGCGGTACGCCGTGGTCTGTGCCATCTGCCGGATCACGGCATGCACACCACTACGATCCCAGCCCGATCCGGTGTAGTGCAGGACAATGACAGGCCGGGTCATGGGAGATCAGTAACGGGGCAGGTGTGGAAACCCCGCGCGCCCAAGCATGACCCAAAAGGGCCCCTTGCCAATCCCCGCCGCTGCCTCACGCCAGGCACCCTTTTCAGACGCGATCGCGCGAAGCAGGTATCCCACGAAGCGCAGCAGGTTGCCCGGCGATTGACGGCTACGACACGCGAGTGCCGCATGATAGGTTGCCAACACCCAAAAACCATCCCGCGCCGCCAGCCGGGCAAAATGCGAATAGATCCCGGGCAAGGGCTGCGGAAGCGCGGCGACCTGCTTCGCTTCGGCGCATAGCACTTCGAAGTCCTCGGCCCCCCCTGCTGCCCGGCGACGTTGCGCGAGCCGGATGGCGCAGACATGCGCCTGGCTGGTGGCAGACCGGGAGAGCGTCGCTGATCCGGGGTGACGCCGGTAGCAATACAGCGGCAAAGACACTCCGCCGATCCGGTGGCGTTCGAGCACGCGCGAGAGCCAATCGTAATCCGTGCAGATGTCCGCACACGACCGGTAGGGCACCTGCGCAAAGACCTCGCGCCGGGCCTGCAGGGTCCCGTGCTGCACCGGCATGTTGAAGGGCAGATAAGCGGAGATCTCGCCGGGCTCGTGACAAACCAGCAACGTCCCCGCCTCACCATCATGTTCGTCAATCACCCTCACCCCGGTGGTGATGACATCGAGCGTGGGATCCACGGCGGCAGCCTTCAACGCCAGCTCCAGGCGCAGCGGATGAGAATAATCATCAGCATCATGAATGGCGATCCACGGGCTTCGGCATTCCCGCACGCCGAAATTTGTGCCGCCGGCAATGCCCAGATTGCCTTCCTGGCGAAAAATCCGGAGCCGCGGATCGGTCCGGCTCGCCTGCAAGCGGTCCACCGAACCATCGGTCGAGCCGTTGTCCACGAGCACGATTTCCAGATCGCCCATCGTCTGGCCTAGCACACTGTCCACCGCTCGCTGAAGGTAATCGCCGCTATTCCAAGCGAGCATGATGACGGACACGGTGGGCATGGGCGAGATCGGCATGCTTGAAACTCCACCCGCGGCTGGCAACGCGGTTTTGGACTCAGGATAATAGCTGCATCACCCGGGGAAATCATGCACACCAGCCGCATGGTTTCCCGCGCCGAACTCCGGACCCGCCTGCTGCCAATTGCGCTGACCCAGTTCGTCGGACTGCTTTGCGGGCTGGTCGGCGTGCGCCTGACCACCCACTTGGTCGAGCCTGCTCACTTCGGTCTTTACGGGATCTTCACCAGTCTGGCCCCGGCCGGCATGTGGGTGGTGTTCGCCGGAATGAATGCGGCACTTTTGCGCCACTGGGCCGGAGCGACTGATCGGCCGGCGTTGTTGCGCACCGTGCTGGACGTCACCTTCCGAAAGACCGGCTGGTTGATGGTGGTGGCGGCCGCAACGGCGCTGCTGGCCACGCGCGAACTTTGGGTAGGGTTCGCCCTGCTGCTTTTCGTCGCGACCCTGGGTCTCGGCCTGATGCAATACGCCCACTCCATTCATCAGGCGGCACGGCAGCACTGGCGCGACTTCAGCCTGTCCGCGGTCGGCTCGGTGTCCCGCACCGCCCTGCCGCCCCTGTTCTATGTTCTGGGAGGAGCGGTGCCTCTCGCCCTGCCGGCCGGGTTCTGTGTGCACGTGCTGCTGGGCGTGGCGGTCG
>JBGTGS010000012.1:0-6266 GCA_041746615.1 Opitutaceae bacterium
CGGCGTGCGCGTGCTCATCCGCAGCGATGGGGCCACGCCCGTGCGACATGTCGCGGCGGCGGTCGAGGCGGCGGCTGCAGCCGGGATCATCGACGTCACCTTCGCCACCGTACCCCGCTGACTTGAGGAGACGATCTCATGCGCATGCCCGCCGGAAACCCCAACCCCGACCTTGGCTTTCAGATCGCCCCGCTGATCGACGTGGTCTTTGTCATTCTCGTTTTCTTCATGGCGCTGGCCGCGCAGATCCGCATCGAGCAGATCCTGCAGACCCGCCTGCCGGGGGTGGCGGTGGCGGACGGACCGGTGGAGTTCGTCGATGAGCAGATCCTGGCCATTGACGAGCTTGGTGCGGTCTCGCTCAACGATGAGGGCTACGATGCGGCGGATGTCCGGGATCTGCCGCAGCTCACCGGCACGTTGATGCGCCTGAAGCAGTCGAGTGACGCGGCCAAAACACAGGTGGTGGTGACGATCATGAGCCACCCGGATTCCCGGTATGACCGAACCATCGACGTGCTCAACGCGCTCTCCGTCGCCGGCATCACGGCTGTGACCTTCACGACTGAGTCAGAGGAATGAGTTAACTAAATCGATCCAAACATGGCCACATAAGGCACAAGAGGCACAAAATTATGATGAATGAAACACAAGTTCAGCAGCTCTGCGGAATATTGCGGGAAGTATCGCTGGCGGCGCACCGGTTCCTGAGGCACGGACATGGCGAAAAGATCTACGAGAACTCACTGGCCAACCGGCTCCGAAAGCGGGGGCTGCTGGTTCAACAACAGCAACCCCTGTCAGTTTATGATGAGGACGGCACACTGCTCGGAGATTTTTTTGCCGATCTGCTGGTGGAAAACGAACTTATTGTTGAACTGAAGGCGGTCCGACAATTGACCGATGAGCACACTGCCCAAGTGCTCGGCTATTTGAGGGCTTCTCGGTTGCAGCACGGCATGTTGGTCAACTTTGGATCGCCGGTGATCCAGTTCCGGAAGTTCATCTCGGACGAATCATGGGACTTGGCATGATCCGGTGACCCTTTTGTGCATTATGTGCCTCTTGTGGCCAATCCGGTCTTTCTGATGAAGTATCTGAGGACTCTCTACGGTCGTCTCACCTCCAGCATGCCGTTGCTGGTAACGGTGGTGCTGCATGCGGTGCTGATTGCGGCGGCGGGCGTGTTTGTTGTTTCGGAGACGATCGTGGGACGGAAGAAATCGTTCGAGGCACCGCCTATCACCGATCCCGGTCCGGCGCGGAAGCAGGTGGAACATCGCCTGCAAGTCGCGCGCAAGGGCGGGGCGGTCAGCTCCTCGCCGGCGGCTACCCAGCGCATTCTGTCCTCGGCACCGGGTGCGCTGGCGTTGCCGGCGCTCCCCGAAATGTCCCTGCCGGGTGCGGGCGGCCTCGGTGGATTTGGCGGCTTCGGATCGGGTGCAGGTCTGGGTCAGGGTGGTGCGGGCATGAGCACAAGCCTGGGTTCGGCGGGACTCGGCGGGCGCGGGTTCATGTCGATGAGCTTTCTGGGTCTGAGCAATGTGCGGGCGCAGAAGGTGGTATTCGTGGTGGATGTGAGCCGAAACCTCATGGACATCCGCAAGGGTGGCTTCCAGGCCTTCGGGATCATTCGTGAAGAAATCATGCGACTGGTAAGCAATCTGCTGCCCTCGGCGGAATTCGGGGTAGTGCTCTTTGACGGATCGAACCTCACGCTCCATGCCGACAAGCTCCAGCCGGCGACGGTGCGCAACAAGACGGCCTTTTTCGAATGGCTGCAGCCGGTGAACGCGGATTTGGCCAAGCTCGGACTCTCTTCTGCTGGTGGTCCGACAGCGTGGACCCGTGAGATGCCGCCGGCGGCCGGCCTCGATCCGGATCACAATCCCAGCCCGTGGTTAAATGGATTGCATGCAGCCCTGCAATTGCGACCGGACACGGTTTTCCTGATCACGGGTGCGGCAGGATACGGCAGCAAGCGCCAAGCAGCCGGGGCGATGGCGGGACGCAGGCAGACGCGGGAACGCGAGCTGGCGGGATTGCGCCAGCAGGGACTCGACCTTGAGGAAGTGACCCGGGTCCGGCGTGCGGCGTTGGCTCGCGCCCGGGCCGAGCTCAATGCCCTCAATCAGCGGCTGGTGTCCCAAGGCCGCGACCCCCTGGTGGTGACGGAGAGCCGGCGCATCATGGATGCGGATTTTCAAGCCGCGCTCGGCCGTGTGGGCGCGCGCATCACCGTGGACACAACCGGCTGGACCGATAACGAAGGCCGGCCGGTGTGGATTGATTCCGAGGCCAGGCTGTCCGAGGTGACGATGGCCACGCTGGCCGATGCACAGGCCTACCTGGCCAAGCTGCAGGGTGCCTTTTTGCGGGAGCGTGCGGCGCTTAATTTATTCCTCTTCACCGGGCCGGATGAACGTCCTCAGACGGCAATGGACGGCCTTGCGCAGATTGCCGGCCGTAACGGTGGCCGCTTCGAACTTCTGAACACCCGGCGTTTGGAGGCGCTGGCTGTGGGCAGGAATTAGACCGCAAATTCCACCAGAAAGCGGCCTTGGGTGTAGGAGCGGCTTTACGCCGCGATGCGCCGCCTCAAGGCGGCGAGGGTCGAGGGAATGGGGGCAAGGGGCAAGGGACAAGGGGCAACCCCATCGCGGCGTAAACCCGCTCCGGCTGTCTCTCTACAGCACACCGCGTCGTGGAAGAAAAAGGGCGAGATCGCCGGTGGCGCGCTATTCTTTGGGATTTGGTCCCGCATGCGCGGGATGGGATTTGGGATTTCCGGCTTTGCCGGTTAAAGTTTCCCCGTACGGACCGTGATTTTCCGCTGGCAAGCGGACCCAGTGCGCACACGTTCACGTCATGTCCTTTGTCAAAAAACTCCTCCACACCCGCATGCGCGTGAACGACGTCGAGCGCACCGTGAAATTCTACGAGCAGGCGCTCGGGCTCACCGTCGCGCGACGCAGTGTCTCGCCCCGCGGGGCGCAGATCGTTTTTATAACGACGCCCAACAGCGACGAGGAGATCGAGATCTGCCATCTGCCGAACAGTCCGTCGGTGCAGGTGCAGCCGGACCTGATGCATCTTGCCTTCCAAGTGGAGGACCTGGCGGCATTCACGACCGGCCTGAAGGAGCGGGGCTTTGAGCTGAGCGATGGGCCGACCCAGACCAGCAATGGATCGGTGATCGCCTTCATCGACGCGCCCGAGGGCTACGAGATCGAGTTGATTCAGCGCGCGAAGTAGTTGGAAGTTAGGAGTTGGAAATTGGTGGTCAGTGGCTCCCTTGGTCAGGGCCTTAAGTCTACCGAACCCGTCATCCTTACACCAATTCCCAACTGCCAACTGCCAACTGCCAATTCCTCCGGCTCCGCCGGTAATTTAACAGACCATGCCGGCGACGACTTCAGGACGTGATTGGATTTCGGCGTGGCCGGATCTCCTGGCTTTCGGGCTCGGGCTGGGGGTGGCGTGGTTTGCGCGTTGGGATACGACCGATCTGGTCTGGAGTTTATGGTTGTCGAGTCTGGTTGTGGGTTATGCCTCCATTGTGTGGATCGTGACCGGTTCCCTGCGGGAGTTCACGGTCAATGCCAGCAGGGATCCCACTCCCGGACACACCGGGAAGAAGCTGGCGGTGGGGTCATTGTTTGGTGCGGGAGCGTTGTTCATGCTCGCGTTTTTCACGGTGCACTTTGGGGGCTTTCATCTGGGGCATTCTGTCTTCCTTAACTCTTTCTTCCCCGTCCTTGAAGATACACCGCGTGGGAACCAGTTCCCCGGGATCGGTTTGTACGTAGAGGTGCTGCAGCGCTACTGGATCTTCCTGCCGGTGGCCTTCATCGCGGAGCGGGCGGCCTTTCGCGATGCGCCGGCGGTGAAGGATGACGGAGCGGTCACTGCGGAAGCGATCGCCGCGCGCAAGGCTCGTGGGACTTTGGGCGGCGGTGATGGCGGCGCGCTATTTGCGCCGTACCGGAATGTCGTGCGCATGCACCTGCTGATCTTCTTCTTCGCCTTCGCGAGCTTCGCGAAGCTGGACAACTTTGCGGTCTATGCCGTGGTTTACGCCGTGTATTTCTTCCCCTGGTCGATGCTGCGCCGGAGAGCCCCAATCCCAGCGGGTATTACGAGCCTTTAAGCCTCGCCCGATGAGCGGAGTTGGGTGGTTGGAGGATATGAAAAGGCTCCGGATTGAGGAGGCGGGGGCCCTGACGCACCTATGGAATGCACCCGAATGTCAGTGGTTGCCTGTCTCTGGAAACAGATCACTTACATTCAAGTTTGACCCGATTGGATCGGACGTCGGCAAGACGTTCATCGAGAAGTAATGAGCGTCGATGGACATACCCTTCTTGAGGTAGAATCGATGCGCATCTTGTCGTCGAACATTCGAAACGAGTCGCAGGTGTCGACACCTATGGGTGATAGCCAGGTCAACCAACCAATCAAAGAGAGCGCTTCCGTGGCCCTTGGAACGGTCAGTCTCCTTGGACACAAGATCCTCAATCTCGAGATACTTCCCGCCCGCCAGCCACTCCGAGATACGATAGCCGGCCACCGCCTTGATCTCAGACGCAATGCGCACATAGGCCAACGTCAGGCCGGTAGAAACGCCAAGGTGCCGGATTAATGGTACAAACGATTCCTGCGACAAGTGAGGTCGAAGCTCAGACATCACGGAGAAGCACTCAGCGATTTCGTCGTCGGTATTGGCAACAGAGATTAGCATTGTTTCAGATTTCTTTGTTTGTCTGCTTGCTTGCCCGACGCCTCAGCTGAGCTGCGCGGCCTGATTACTGCAATGCTTCATGTGCGGGGCAATCTACAGGGGGGGCAACCTACAGGGTCATTACTCACCATTAAACCTGCTTGATGAGCTGGCAGGTGGGGCGGAGAGGATGTCAGCGGATGCAGGCTCGGCTCGCCTGCCTTTGCATGGCTTGCAGAAGTCGAACCACAAAAGTTTACCGATTCGGAGTTTCTACCGCAGAGATCTCAAAGATCACAAAGCTGGAGACGCCTGCTTTCTCAGGTTCTTTGCGCTCCATGCGTTCTTTGCGGTTTAAACGGTTTGAACGACGGGAATCTGAAGGCTCAGATGCGTCGAGTCGCCCCTCCCGACTGGATCAACGAAGGATCTTGTGGATCGTGTTGGGTTCCGAGCGGCGCATTTGGGACAATGCGCCCTACCTTTCCTTGCAAAATTCATAAGGTCCGGCCGGCGCGACGCTCGTAGGAGAAGAGGAACTGCTGGGCGAGACCTGCGTAGGGGCCGAAGTGGGTGCGGCCGAAATGAGCGATTTGTGATGGCTTCCAACCTTGGAGTCCGTAGCTGCGCTCCATGGTCTTTATAATCCAGGCGTCGACCGGGAAGGCTTCGAGGCGGCCGGCGCCGAAGAGGAGGACGCAGTCGGCGACTTTTTCGCCCACGCCGGGCAGGCCGCACAGGCGGGCTTTCGCGTCTGGGTAGGGGAGGGACTCCGTTGCATCGAGCCAGCCTGGATGGGCGGTCAGGAATTGTGCGGTTTCGTGGATGTACCGCGCGCGGAAGCCCAGCAGGCAGGCACGAAGATCGGCTTCGGGAATGACGGCGAGCTCGGCCCAGGTGGGCAGGCGGTTCATGGCGATCCCGGGGGCGAGCGGGGAGCCGTGTCGTTGCGCGAGCAGGGCGAGCATCTGTTTGATCTGCACGATCTGCTTGGTCGCGCTGCACAGGAAGCCGAGGAGGGTTTCGCCGAAGGGCTGGCGCAGGATGCGCAAGCCGTGATACGTCGCGAGGGCGGTGGCAAGATGGGCGTCGCTGCGCCAGGGGAGTGCGTCGGTCATCGCGGCGAAATCCCGGTCGAGTCCGAGGTAGCGGGGCAGGGCGATCTGCACGCGATCCGCGATCGGGGCGGGGGCGGACCATTCTGTGGCGTTGTCGTATCCGGTGCGCAACCGGACCATGTAATCCGACCAGATGCCGAGCCAGCAGCCGTCACTCTCCCGGTGCCAGCGGAAGGCCTGGCCGCCGTCGAGGAGCTCGGCCAACGTGTCGGGGGCGAGCGTCAGGGGCTGCGTGAGCGGGGTCCAGATGGTCCAACTGTTGGCGATGAGAGAAGGCATGGCAGTGGACGGATTACACCAGAGTAGTTTAAATTGAAATGTGGCCGATTGCTTGGCCCGACAGGTAGGGCGCTCTCTCCGAGAGCGCCGCGGCGCCGTGGGGACAAAGCGCCCCACCCCCACCCACGCAAGAAGCGCAAAAACCAACC
>JBGTGS010000013.1:0-15189 GCA_041746615.1 Opitutaceae bacterium
CCGGTGCAGGCCATGCCGCGGGGACGCCGGCACCTGCGTCCCCTGCTGACGCTCAAAAAGACCGAACTCACCGAAGCCTTGACTGAAGCCGGGGCCGTTTGGCGCGAGGATGCCTCAAATGCCTCCGGTGACTATTTGCGCAATCGCCTGCGGAACCGAGTTCTTCCTGCTTGGCTCGAGGCCAATGCAGGCCGCGATGCCCTTGCTGGCGCGGCGTTGGCCCGGGAACGACTTGAGGAGGAGGATGCCGCCTTGGAGGCCTGGCTCGCGGAGCTGGCGCCCTTTGATGCGGAAAATCGGTTGGACCTGCGCCCTTTCATCGGGCGACCTCAGGCGTTGTTGCGACGCGCTCTTCACGCCTGGCTCCTGACGCAGCCTAATGGCAGTGCGTTGTCACGCCAGGGTTTTGAGGCACTGCTCGTAGCGATCCGAAAGGGTGGGGATACCCGCTTCAGCCTTGGTATCAAAGGGTTTGCCATCATCCGCCGACACCGCTTATCCTATGTCCGCGCCTAGGAGGTGCCTTCCAACAAAGACCTTGCTTCAATTGACTTGTACGGTGGGAACCTCCACCGTCTTTTTTTAGTCCTACTACGAAATGTCTGATCCCAAAAACGACAAAAAACGCCGCCCCATCAAGAATCTGCCGCCTGATCGTTTTCAGCCGAAGGTGCTGATCATCTGGTTTGCCATCGTGGCGGCGGTGTTGGCGCTATTTTACCTCAATCCGGGGAAGGTCGCGGCACCCGCCAGCCTGAAGATCAATGAGGTGGTGGATTTGGCGGATCAGGGCAGGATCAACGAGGGGCTCATCCGCTATGACCCGTCCGGCGGAGCATACTGGGCGGTGATCACCGGCCAGACCGTGAACGAGGAACTCACCGGGGACCAGGGCATGACCCGGGATTTTCGTGCGATTGGCCGTCTGACCGATACCAATTTGGAGAAACTCCAGAGTTCCGACCGCTTCGCGGAAGCGCCTCCGAACACGATGCTGTCCCAGATCTTCATCCAGATCATTCCCTTTGTCCTCATCATCGGTCTGCTCTATTTTCTGTTTGTCCGCCAACTCCGCCAGGCAGGCCGGGGCGCTCTGAATTTTGGCAAAAGCCGGGCCAAACTGCTGCAACGGGATCGCGACAAGGTAACCTTTGCCGATGTCGCCGGTTGCGACGAGGCCAAGGAGGAGGTTTCCGAGATCGTGGAGTTCCTCAAGGATCCCAAGCGGTTTCAAAAGATGGGCGGACGCATTCCCAAGGGGATCCTCATGGTCGGGCCTCCCGGCACCGGCAAGACCCTGCTCGCCAAGGCCGTGGCCGGGGAGGCGGAAGTGCCGTTCTTCAGCATCTCGGGTTCCGATTTCGTGGAGATGTTTGTCGGCGTCGGCGCGAGCCGCGTCCGCGACATGTTTGAGCAGGGTCGCAAGAACGCTCCCTGCCTCATTTTCATCGATGAGATCGACGCGGTCGGTCGCCAGCGCGGTGCGGGCCTCGGCGGCGGCAATGACGAACGCGAGCAGACCCTCAACTCCCTGCTGGTCGAGATGGACGGCTTCGACACCCAGGAGGGCGTCATCATCATCGCCGCCACCAACCGGCCCGACGTGCTCGACGCCGCCCTGCTGCGCCCGGGCCGCTTTGATCGTCAGATCTACGTGGACCTGCCCGACCTGGCCGGCCGCGAACAGATTCTCCGCGTCCACGCCCGCAAGATTTCCATGGCCGAGGAGGTTGACCTTGCGGTCATCGCCCGCGGCACGCCCGGGCTCTCCGGTGCCGAACTCGCCAACCTGCTCAACGAATCCGCCCTGCTGGCCGCCCGCCGCAACAAGAAGAAGGTGGACATGCACGACATCGAGGATGCACGCGAGAAGGTCCAGTTTGGCCGCGAGCGCCGCCGCATCATGGACGACGAGGACAAGAAGATCGTCGCCTATCACGAGGCCGGGCATGCCCTGGTCGGCGCGGTGGTCGATGACGGCGGCTTTCCCGTCCACAAGGTGACCATCATCCCCCGCGGCCGTTCGCTCGGCAGCACGATGTACATTCCGACCAAGGACACCTTCAACTTTGCCAAGCGCCGCATGCTCGCCCGCCTGGCCACCCTGTTCGGCGGCCGCATTGCCGAGGAGGTCGTGCTGGGTGACATCACCAGCGGTGCCTCGGGCGACATACAGCAGGCCACCAAGCTGGCCCGCAGCATGGTGTGCGACTGGGGCATGAGTCCGCTCGGACCGGTGGCCTATGGCGACAATCACGACACGGTCTTCCTCGGCCGCGAGATCTCACGCAGCGAGAACTACAGCCAGGAAACCGCGCGCCGCATCGACCATGAGATCCACACGATTGTCGATCAGGAGTACGCCCGGGCCAAGAGCATCATCACGGAAAAGCGCGACGCGCTCGACAAGATTGCGGAAGCCCTGCTCGAGTACGAAACGATCGAGGGCAAGCACGTGATGGAGATTCTCAAGCATGGTGAAATCCGCTCTCCGGTTTTCCGCGAGACCCCGCTGCCCAAGTCTGGCGATGCCAAGCCGGTGGAGAAGAAGCCCACCGAAAACGCCGCCCCGGAAACCTTGGGAGGCACCACCGCCCCGGCCCCGGCCTGACCGGGGCTGCCAGATTATTTCCGGCGCGTGCATAGGCCCGCGCCGTTTTTATTTCCAGCCAGCTTCCTTTGATCCGCCCCGCGGATATTCCTTCCCCGTGAATAAATCCCCCGCGCTTGAGATCGTTTTTTCCGGCCTTGGTCGCCGGGCCAACCCGCCGACCATCGCGCGGTTGATGAGCATGACCCTGGAGAATTCCCGGCTGTTGTCGCTCGCCGCCGGGTTTACCGACACCAGCACGCTGCCGGTGTCGGCGGTGCAGACCGCGGTCGGCGCGCTGGCGGCCCTGCCCGGGGTGCCGGAGTATCTTCAGTACGGTAACAATCAGGGACGGCCGGACCTGCGCCGCCTGCTGGCGGGGCGGTTGTGCGCAAGGGAACCCGGGCTCAATGCCGAAACAGTTCGCAGGGAAATGTTTATCACCAACGGCTCCCAGCAGGCGCTGTATCTGGCCATGCAGGTGCTGTGTGATCCCGGTGACATCGTGCTGGTGGACCGCCCCAGTTATTTTGTTTACCTGGAAATGCTGGCCGGGCTCGGGGTGAACGTGCGTTCCCTGCCGGTGGATGCGCAGGGACGGATCGATGCACCGGCGCTGCGCCGGCTGCTGCAGACGCTCCAGGCCAGCGGTGAGGCGAGCCGCGTGCGTGCGGTTTATTTTGTCAGCTATTTTTCAAACCCATCGGGACGCAGCCTCACGGAGGAGGAAAAGAACGCGATTGCGGTCGAACTGGCCCGCGCGGGACTGTTTGTGCCGGTGGTGGAGGATGCGGCGTATCGCGAGTTGCACTACCGCGTTCCCGCATCCGCGCCCAGCGTGCTCTCCCTGCCGGCCTGGGCGGATTTTCCCCGGCTCTACCTCTCAACCCTCACCAAGCCGTTTGCGAGCGGGCTCAAGATCGGTTACGGCATCTGCACGGATGCCGGCTGGCTGGAGCGCATGCTGCACACCAAGGGACACCACGACTTTGGGTCGGCGCAGTTCAACCAGGCGATTTGCGAACGCATCCTTGCGGAGGGGGCGTTTGACGCCCAGCTGGAGCGCATCCGTCCGGCCTACGAGCACAAGATGAACGAGCTGCACGGAGCCTTGGAGGAGGGAGGCCTGCAGGGGCTCGGCTGGCGATGGTTGCAGCCGGAGGGTGGTCTCTACTTGTGGTTGGAGGCCCCGGACGGGCTGGACACGGGCCTGGACTCGGCATTTTGCCACGCCTGCGTGGAAGCCGGCGTGCTTTACGTACCGGGAGAGCTCTGCTTCGGCGACGACATCCCCCAAAATTTCGTGCGGCTCAGTTTCGGCGTTCTGGCCGCCCCCGAATTGCGCGAGGCCGCCAATCGCTTCGCGACCGTGGCTCACCGGTTTGCGTGAGTCGCTGCAGCGGCGCTCAACCGGCTCCCTGGGTCCCATGAGATATCCGGGCCTGATGAAACCCGGGTTGGAATCCTCAGGCATGACGTCCCGGGCACCTGCTTTCGCTTGCCGGCCGGACGGCTTCCGCTGTTAGTTGCGCCAGCATGATCATTGACCCGCGCTACCTCCAACTGGCCGCCGGCCTCACCGGATTCTCCACCGCGCTCCGCCCGGGCGAGCGGGTGCTCATCGATGCGTTCGATGTGCCCGATGCCATGGTCATCGCCCTGGTCCGTGCGACCCGGGCCCGCGGCGCCCATCCCTACGTCAATCTCAACCGCGCCCGCATATCCCGGGAACTCATGCTTGGCGCGGAGGAGGCCCAGTATGCCCCCCACGCCGAGGTCGAGCTCAAGCGGATGGAGAAGATGGATGCCTACATCGCGTTGCGGGGCTCCGAAAACATATTTGAGACCTCCGACGTTCCCGCGGACAAGGTCCAGCTGGTATCACGATTGATGAAGCGGGTACTCGACCACCGGGTGAACCGCACCAAATGGGTCGTGCTGCGCTGGCCGACCTCGGCAATGGCCCAGCAGGCCGGCATGAGCACCGAGGCGTTCGAGGATTTTTATTTCAAGGTCTGCACCCTGGATTACTCACGCATGATCCCGGGCATGGCCGCGTTGAAGGCCCTGATGGAGCGGACCGATCGGGTCCAGCTCAAGGGTCCGGGCACCGACCTGAGTTTTTCCATCAAGGATATCGGCGCCGTCACCTGCGGAGGCCTGCGCAACATTCCGGATGGCGAGGTGTTCTCCTGTCCGGTGAAGGACAGCGTGGAGGGGGTCATCCAGTACAATGCCCCCACTGTATATCTGGGTACGTCCTTCGACAGCATCCGTCTGGTCTTCCGCAAGGGCCGCATCGTCGAGGCGACGGCCAACAACACGAAACGCCTCAACGAGATCCTCGACAGCGATCCCGGTGCGCGCTTCATCGGCGAATTCGCCATCGGGTTCAACCCGCACATCCTCGAGCCCATGCGCGACATCCTCTTCGACGAGAAGATTGCCGGCTCCTTTCATTTCACCCCGGGCCAGGCCTACGCGGAGGCCGGCAACGGCAACAAGTCACAGGTGCACTGGGACATGGTCTGCATTCAGCGTCCCGAGCACGGCGGCGGAGAGATCTGGTTCGACGGCAAGTTGATCCGCAAGGATGGACTCTTCGTCCCAAAATCCCTGCACAAGCTCAACCCGGCCCACCTGCTGGGAAAAAAATGATTCGGTCGTGAACACCCGCGTGTCATCGGCCCTGGCGGCCTTCATCCGGGCCTTGCCCAAGACCGAGACGCACCTGCACGTCGAAGGTGCCCTGCCGTACGAGCTTCTGTACGCCATGGATCCGGGGTCGTATCCGGTGACGCCATTTTTCCACGCTTCCGGTTACCGGCATCCCACTTTCACAAGCTTCGAGGAAACCCTGCTCAGTCACGCGCTGCCCTGGTTCACCAGCGCGGAGCGTTATCATGAGGCGGCGCGGGCGATCTTCGCCCGACATGTGGTGCAGAATGTGCGCTACGTTGAGACCAGCTTCCATCTGCCCGTCACCGGATTCATCGGCGTGCCCGGTCCGGAGATCATCGCGGCGATCCGCGCCGCGGTGCCGCCCGGCCTCGAGGTTCGCATCTTTGCCGGCATGCTCCGTTCCGGCTACGAAGGTCCGCTGCAGGCGGTGATCGATGACCTGGAGAACTGGGATGGCCTGGCGGGGGTGGACCTGCACGGGCACGAAACCATGGCAACCGAACCCTGGACCGCGCGGGTCTGGGCGCGTTTGCGCGAGGCCGGCAAGGTGACCAAGTGCCATGCGGGCGAATTCGACGGCCCGGGGCGCGTGCGCGAGGCGATCGAATCCCTTGGAGTGACCCGCATCCAGCATGGTGTGCGCACAATTGAGGATCCCGCGGTTGTTTCCTTGGCCCGTGAGCGCGGGGTGACCTTTGACGTCTGTCCGATCAGCAACGTGAAGCTGCAGGTCGTGCCCGACCTCGCCGCGCATCCGTTGCGCCCGTTGATGCAGGCGGGCATTCGCTGCACCCTCAGCACGGACGATCCGTTGGTCTTTGCGAACACGCTTGAGGACGAGTATGCGGCGCTGGCGGCGGAGGCAGGATTCACCCGCGGGGAGCTGGCGCGGCTGGCCCAAAATGGCTGGGAGGTGGCCGACGTTTCCGCAGCCCACCGTCGGAGCATGCTCGCCGAGATCGACCGTTTGCTGCGGGCGGCACCGGCGTGATTGAATTGCAGCATATGTAGCAGCAGATCGGCCCCCGCCCATCGCGGCGTTCCCCGATTGACCGGGGCCCCGGGGCCGCTTTGCCTCCGTCATGGCAAAATGGCTTCTCATCGACGGCTTCAATCTCGCCTACCGCTGTTTTTTCGCGGTGCCTGAACTCACGCGGGCGGACGGATTTCCGACCAATGCCCTCCACGGTTGGGTGAAATCCATCTGGAAGCTGGCGGACCAGGAGAAGCCCGACGCGACCCTGGTCTTCTTTGACCTGGGGGGATCCCAGGATCGGTTGACCTTGCATCCGGAGTACAAGGCACAACGGGAGGAGATGCCCGAGGCATTGGAGAAACAGCTGCCCTGGATCAAGGCACTCACCCGCGCACTCGGCCTGGTCGGCATCGAACAGGACGGTGTGGAGAGCGATGATCTGCTGGCTGCGCAGGCTGTGGCGCTGGCACGGGCGGGCCATGACGTGAGGGTGGTGAGTTCCGACAAGGATTTTGCCCAGATCGTGAACGAGCGGATCCAAATCATGCTCCCGCCGCCGACGGCCAACCCCAAGCTGGGCTGGCGTCTGCTGGACGCGGCCGGGGTGGAGGAGAAGTTCGGCGTTCCGCCCGCGCAGATCGCCGACTACCTCGCGATCATCGGCGACACCTCCGACAACATCCGCGGTCTTGTGGGGGTTGGCCCGAAGACGGCCTCGAAGTGGTTGAAGGAGTTCGGCAGCCTGGAGGGGGTCATTGCCAACGCGGCCCTGCTCAAGCCCGAGCGTTTCCAGGAGGTGGTGCGCACCGGTGCGGACATGCTTCACCGCAACCTGAAGCTCGTTACGCTCAACCTCGCGCTGCCGGTGGTGGCGGCGGAAAAACCACCCATGCAGGCAGACGAGTTGCTCCGGCTGCTGTCCGAGATGGAAATGAAAACCACCCTCGCCGAGGCCCGAACCCGTTATACCCAGCCCGAGTTGTTCTAGGAATTCCCGCTTGTCGGGAATTCCTCAGCGCCCCTCGGTGGACATGCCCGAGGGGTCGAAGATGTAGCCGACGCCGTGCACGGTGCGGAAGGAGTCGAGATTTAGACCGTTCTTGGTGTAGAGGGTGCGGATCTTGACGATGTACTGGTCCAGCGACCGGCTTTTCACATCGGCGTGGATGCCCCAGACGGCGTGAATGAGGGCCTTGCGGGTGATCACCACGTCCCGATTGGCATGGAGGTAGGCGATGATGCCCAGTTCCTTGCGGCCCAATTTGTGATGGATGCCGTTGGGGAAGATGATCTCAAGGCGGATCGGATTGACCTGGGCACCGCAGAAATCGAAGGGCTCGTCGCTGACCTTGGCGTTCTTGGTGATCTTGAAGTCATCCATCGATTCCGTCCGGCGGAGCACGGCACGGATGCGGGCGATGAGCTCGGCATAACCGAACGGCTTCGTGATGTAGTCGTCCCCGCCGAGTTCCAGTCCCCGGACCTTGTTCACCTCCAGGGCATTGCCGGTCAGGAAGATGGTCGGGACGGTGATGTCGTTTCGCTTCAGATCCTCCAGCAGGGCAAAACCTGACTGGTCAGGCAGGTTGACGTCGAGGAGGATGAGGTTGGCGAAATTTCGTTGGAGGAACCTCACCGCATGGGCGGCCCGGTTGCAGAGCTGGGTTTGCATCCCGGCCTGTTCGAGGTGGATGGCAATCAACTTGGCGAGCTCATCCTCGTCCTCAACGACTAGAATCAAGGGTTTGGGTTCTGCGCGTACGATAGAGGGGGTGGTAGGCATGCAGCTGACGGGGATGATTCTAGGTTAAAGGCTTTTTACAAATGCAATCTGCACTGTCAAAAAAAACTCAAGGCAAGTTGTCGGCCCGCTTGGGCGGCCGGCCCGCCTGCCTCAACGGTCGAGAATAGACTTGAAGGTCGCCGGGGCGCGGTGTCCTTTGGCCCCGTGTCTGCGCAAACTCCACTCCTGATGCTGGGTCTGCCCAAGGGCAGCCTCGAGGAATCCACCAAGAACCTGTTCGCCAAGGCGGGCTGGAAAATCACCACGAATTCCCGGTCCTACCGCCCGTCCATCGACGACCCCGAACTCGATGGTCGTTTTGTGCGCGCCCAGGAAGTCAGCCGCTATGTGGAGCACGGGTTCTTCGATTGCGGCCTCACCGGCCAGGATTGGATTCTGGAAAATGAGTCCGATGTGGTCGAGGTCTGCGACCTGGTCTACAGCCGCGCCTCGGTCCGGAAATCGCGCTGGGTGCTCTGCGTGCCCGAGGACTCCGCCATCACCAAGGCCGAGGACCTGGCCGGCAAGCGCGTGGCGACCGAGCTGGTCAACACCGTCAAACGATATTTCGCGGCCAAAAAGATCGACGTCGAGGTCGAGTTCTCCTGGGGCGCGACCGAGGTCAAGGTCCCCGACCTCGTCGATGCGATTGTGGACATCACCGAGACGGGTTCCTCCCTGCGGGCCAACAAGCTCCGCATCGTGGACACGCTCATGGAGACGAACACGAAACTCGTCGCCAACAAGGCGAGCTGGGCCAACCCGGAGAAGCGCAAAAAAATCGAGACCATTGCCCTGTTGCTGCGCGGCGCCCTGGAGGCCGGAAGCAAGGTCGGTCTCAAGATGAACCTTCCCAAGGCTGCGCTGGATTCCCTGGTCAAGGCCCTGCCGGCTCTGCGCAACCCCACCATCTGCCCGCTGAGCAACACGGACTGGATCGCCCTTGAGACCATCATCGACGAGAGTGTCGCCCGCGAGATCATCCCCCAGCTCAAGGCGCTGGGGGCCGAGGGAATTGTCGAATATCCGCTCAACAAGGTCGTCTACTGAGTCGCTACCGTCCGGCCCCCGTTCAATAACCCGCATCACCATGTCAAAGGTCACCCTCGGTCTCCTCCAGCACGCCTGCGGCCCCGACCCGAAGGCCAACCTCAAGAAAACCCTGGCGCTGGCCGAAAAGGCCGCAAAGCAGGGTGCCCGGATCATCTGCACGCAGGAGTTGATGCGATCCCAGTATTTCTGCCAGAGCGAAGACCACGCCAATTTCGCACTCGCGGAGCCGATCCCCGGACCGAGCACGATCGCCTTCCAGAAGGTCGCCAAAAAGCACGGCGTCGTCATCATCGCTTCGCTCTTTGAGAAACGCGCCTCCGGCCTGTACCATAACACCGCGGTCGTCATTGACGCCGACGGCTCCCTGCTCGGCATCTACCGGAAGATGCACATCCCGGACGATCCGCTTTTCTACGAGAAGTTCTACTTCACCCCGGGCGACACCGGCTTTCGTGCGTGGGACACCCGTTACGGCCGCATCGGCGTCCTCATCTGCTGGGACCAGTGGTACCCGGAGGGCGCACGACTCACCGCGATGCAGGGCGCGGAGATCCTCTTTTATCCGACGGCCATCGGCTGGCACCCCAAGGAGAAGGCCGAGTACGGCGTGACCCAGCACGGCGCATGGGAGACGATCCAGCGCAGCCATGCCGTGGCCAATGGCTGCTACGTCGCATCCGTCAACCGCATCGGCCTGGAGACACCGGTCGGCGGTGATGGCCTGGAGTTCTGGGGCCAGAGCTTTGTGGCCGGCACCAGTGGACAGATCCTGGCCAAGGCGAGTGGGGACCGGGAGGAAATCCTCATCGTTCCCATCGACCTGGCCAAGGTGGACGTGACCCGCACGCACTGGCCGTTCCTGCGGGATCGGCGCATCGACGCCTACGGAGACCTCACCAAGCGTTTCATCGATTAGGAATCGCGCGGACGCGCTTCCTTATGCGCCGCGATGCGGCGCGGCGGGATTCATTTTTCCGAAGACTTACCAACGTCATCCACGTGCCTTCAACACAATCGAAGACCAAGACCGTGGCTCCTGCTGCAATTAAGGCATCCGGAAGCCGGGGGACACCCGCGTCCCTCGGCTTCCGGATGCCTGCGGAGTGGGAGCCGCAAAAGGCGGTCTGGTTGTCCTGGCCGCACAACCGGGCATCCTGGCCGGGGCGTTTCCGGCCGATCCCGTATGTCTTCGCCCGCATCGTGTCGCAGATCAGCCGGTTTGAGGGCGTGCGCATCAACTGTGGCGCGGCCTTGCAGCCACAGGCGAAAAAGCTCTGTGAGCAGGCCGGGGCGGACATGGCCCGGGTTCAATTCTACGACCATCCGACCAACGACGCCTGGTGCCGCGATCATGGACCCATTTTTGTGCGCAACGCCCGCACCGGCGAGGTCGCCGTCACCGATTGGGTACACAATGCCTGGGGCGGCAAATACCCGCCCTACGATCTCGACAACACCATCCCACCGCTGGTCGCCCGTAAGCTTCGGATGCGGCGCTTCGAGAATTCCATGGTGCTCGAGGGCGGATCCATCGATGTGAATGGCCGCGGCCTCCTCCTCACCAGCGAGCAGTGCCTCCTGCATCCAAACCGCAACCCGCACCTCACGCAGGCGCAAATCGAACGCAACCTCCGCGACTACCTCGGGGTGAAGACCATCCTCTGGCTCGGTGACGGCATCGTCGGCGACGACACCGATGGCCACATCGACGACATCACCCGCTTCTACAAGCCCGACGGTTTCATCACATGCGTGGAACCAAACGGGCGTGATCCCAACCATGCCCTGCTCGCGGCGAACCTCGACCGTCTGAAAACCTTTCGGACGCCCGCAGGCCGGCCTTTCGATCTTGTTGAGCTGCCCATGCCCCGGCCTTTCGCCTTCGAGGGTCAGCGCGTGCCGGCCAGCTATGCGAATTTTTTGATCATCAACGGTGCCGTCCTTGTGCCCACCTTCCGCCAGCTGCGTCGCGATGCCGCCGCCTGCGAAATCATCGGCAGCTGCTTCCCGGGCCGTGAAGTCGTACCCATCGATTGCTACGATCTGATCTGGGGCCTGGGAACACTGCATTGCATCTCCCAGCAACAACCGGCCTGAGTGCAGGGGTGTTGGGGAGTGGATCCGTTTGAATTATTTGATGCTGATGGCGGGCTTGCACACCCCCGTGCGAGACGCATGTCCCTCGTCAGGGTAGGGGTCTTGCTGAGTACATCTGGGTCAAGCCTCCAACCGGGACCTCATGGGTTTGAGATGGACGGGCGGGCGGGTGGGGAACAGTCTGGTTGCGCGACACCTCCGATCCAACCCACCCAGGCCGTCGCATCCCATCGTGCGTATCCTCATCCTGTCCGTCCTTGCCCTCTTTCTCGCCGGTTGCGAAGCGATGCCGTCGCGCCTGAGCGAACGGTTTGCCCCCGCCGAACCCCAGGTGCGCGAACTGGAGACCGCCCGTGTCAACGTATTCCCGGCCTTGGAAGAGGCCTTTGAGCGGATCAGCTTCACCGTCACCCGTTCCCGGCAGGCCGAGGGCGTGGTTGCCGGGCAGAGCCGCATCCTCTCGGACGACAGCTTTCGCGGGGCCCGCCAGTACCAGTTGGAGGTCCGGGTCTCCGAGTTCGACACCGACCTGACCAAGGTGACCGTGGCGCTCCGGGAACTGTTCGAGGACAACACCAAGTCGCGGGCCAGTTATCAGGATCTGCGAACTCATGGCATCTACGATTCGTTTTTCACTGCTCTGGAGCAGGTTCTGGTGGAACAGGGCCATTTGATGGCGGCTGATATCCCTCAGGAGCCCTGACACTTTCCGCTTGCACCCGGGACGCCGACAGGGCGATCCTGACCGTTCGCGGCATTTTTCTCGGTCGAATCGGTGCTACCGCCGCGGTGCTCCCATCGGTTCCAGTTCGTCAGTCCAACCATCAACCAATCGGTCCCGTTCACGCGGGATCCTTGCGGAAGACCGGTGTTGCGGAGCAGGCCACGGACTTCCGTTTTTTCGTCATGAGTTCAGTCATGGAAGAACTGCTCGCGCAGTCGTCCTTCGATAAATTGAAGGAAGGCAGCATCGTCACCGGTGTCATCACCGAAATCCGCCAGAACGAGGTCGTCGTCGACATCGGGGGCAAATCCGAGGGCATTGTCCCGGCCAACGAATTCATCGATCTCGGTGAACTCCAGGTCGGTTCGCCCATCGAGGTGCTTATCGAGAAGGTCGAGGACAAGAACGGCAACCCGCTCATCTCGTACGACAAGGCCCAGCAAAAGAAGAACTGGGAGAACATCCTCACCAAGTTCCCCGAGGGCTCTGTCGTTTCCGGCCGCGTCCGGTCCAAGGTGAAGGGTGGCCTGATCGTCTCGATCGGGGTCGATTCCTTCCTCCCGGCTTCGCACATCGACGTGCAGCCCCCCAAGAACCTCGATCAGTACGTGGGCCAGACCTACGACTTCAAGGTTCTCAAGATCAATCTCGACCGTCAGAACATCGTCCTGTCACGCCGCGAGCTCATCGAGCAGCAGCGCACCGACAAGCGGCGCAACCTGCTCGACTCGATCCAACCCGGCCAGGTCCGCAAGGGTGTCGTCAAGAACATCACCGACTTCGGCGCCTTCATCGACCTCGACGGCATGGACGGCCTCCTCCACATCACCGACATGAGCTGGGGACGCATTGCGCATCCCTCCGAAATGCTCCGTCAGGGCGAGGAGATCCAGGTCATGATCATCGAGGTCAACCGGGAAAAGGAACGCGTTTCCCTCGGCCTCAAGCAGACCACCAAGAACCCTTGGGACGACATCGAGCACAAGTTCCCCGTCGGCGCCAAGGTCCACGGCAAGGTCGTCAACCTCGTGCCCTATGGTGCCTTTGTTGAGATCGAGCCCGGGGTCGAGGGTCTCGTGCACATCACGGAGATGTCCTGGACCAAGCGCATCAACAAGCCCTCCGAACTGCTCAAGGTCGGTCAGGAGCTCGATGCAGTGGTCCTCGGCATCCAGAAGGATGATCAGAAGATCTCCCTCGGCCTCCGCCAGCTGGAGCCGAACCCATGGGACATGGTCCGTCACAACTATCCGATCGGCGCGCGTGTCCGCGGCAAGGTCCGCAACATGACCACCTACGGCGCCTTCATTGAACTCGAGGAAGGCATCGACGGCATGGTGCACGTTTCCGACATGTCGTGGACCCGCAAGGTCAACCACCCGACCGAAGTCCTCAAGAAGGGCGACGAGGTGGACGCGATCGTGCTCGACGTCGATCCGAACCAGCAGCGCATCAGCCTCGGCATGAAGCAGCTGGCGGTCGATCCGTGGTCGGACATCGACAGCTTCTTCAAGATCGGCGACGTGGTGCAGGGCACGGTCTCCAAGATCACCACCTTTGGCGCCTTCGTGGAGCTCAAGGATGGCATCGACGGCCTGGTTCACATCTCGCAGATCAGCGAGGACCGCATCGAGAAGATCAAGGACGTCATCAAGGCCGGTCAGGAAGTCTCGGCCCGCGTCATCAAGATCGACCGTGACGAGCGCCGCCTGGGGCTCTCGATCAAGGCCGCCAACTACTCGGCCGACCAGTTGGCTGCGGAGACGGCAAGCTTCGAGGCGCTCCACCGCGACTCGAGCGGCGACATGATGAACCTCGGCGACATCCTCGACGAGGCCGCCAAGAAGGAAGACTGAGTCGGATCGACCCCGTCCCCGTGAATTCAAAGCCGCCCGGTTTGCTCCGGGCGGCTTTTTCATGCCCTCAGCTTTGCTGAACGGCAAAGGCCCTCGCCGGGTTCTTCACGAGGAGCTGATCGATTTCGATTTCGGAGAATCCGTGTCTGCGCAGCAGCGGGAGGAAGTGGGTGAAAAGGAGATCGTAAGGTCTGAAAGTGCCGCCACCCGGCTTGGCCGGGTCGAACCATCCGGCATCATGTGACACCAGGATCTGTGCGAGGAAACCACGTGTTTTCATCTCACGACACAGATGCAGATGGCGGGGTAGGGTGGTGGGATTGAGACCGTCGAACTTCAGCCAGGCACCGCGCTCGGCGGCGGCGATCAACGCGTCGTCGGGCGCATTCTGAGCGTGTACCCAGGCAAAAGCCTGGGAGGCGATGCCATGGGCGCGCAGCAGGTCGAGCTGTTCCAAACCGGGGCCGCGGCCCGTGTGAATTGCGATGAGCATACCCGTGGCCGCATGCGTGAGGGCCGCGGCCTCTATCAGCTTGCGGTGCACGGGGCTGAGCACCGGGTGGGGATCGACCCCGCATTTGATGAAGCCCGGACGAATGCCCGTGCCGTCCACCCCATACCGGGCCTCGGCGATCCAGCGCGCAGCCAGTTCGCGGGCGTTCTCCGTGTGCACGTAGGGCGGGAGGAATTTATTATCGCGGACGCCGTACAGGCCGGTGTTGGTAACGAGGTGAAGACCCGTAGCCTCGCTCAGCTGCACCAGCAGACGGGCGTCGCGCCCGAGATAAGCGGGGGTGCATTCGAACACGGCCCGCACCCCGAGGTGGTGCGCCTGCTTGAGGTGGGGGAGCACAAACGCAAACACCGCGTCGCGGTCGTAGCGCTCCGGAGAGACGAGGTCAGCCCCGATGAAGTCCACGAGCACATGTTCATGCGGCAGCGTCAGACCGAGGTCGACGGGAGAAATCGGCCCCCGGACGGTTTGGATGACCCCCGCAGGCTTCGACTCCGCCAGCAAGGAGGCTCCCACCACCCCGCCGATCATCGTCAGGAACGTCCGTCGCTGCATGGTCCACCGATGCAGCAGGACGCAGCGATTGGCAACCCCGGCTGAGGGTGGTTACTCGAAGTGTAGGCGTCAGGCTGGACATTAACGGGTAGGGCGCACTCTCCCGAGAGCGCTGCGGGGAGGCACCTTCACGCGAGCCCACCGCAGACGAACGCAACCAAGATGGTGGGGCTTGTCCGAAAGGTGAAAGGTAAGTAATGACCCCATGGATTGGGCCACCCCATGGATTGGGCCTCTCCGCAACGGATGTCACGCGATCTGCTGTCCTCGTCGGGGTGACGGCTCCGGGGGCAAGCCCCTGCGCGCCATCCGCTCGCAACGAGCGGCAACCCCCTCCTGCGGTGGAGTGCAACCCCGCC
>JBGTGS010000014.1:0-3918 GCA_041746615.1 Opitutaceae bacterium
GCGAGCGTCGCCGCGGTGATGTCCGGGGCAAAGACATCCTGCGCACACCCTTTGAGCAGGGCCACCCGGGCACGCCGGGGCCCTTTCGCCGGATGAACTTCCGGCCAGGTCTGCCGGGGCGGAATGTCACGCGGCAGCAGGTCGAGCATCGGTCGCAGCGCCGAGGGCACCAACCCACGCACCGCCTGCGCCCACCCACCAAAGCGCGCCGCCAGCCGCAGACGCCCGGGATAGGGAAGGGTCGCCGCTGCGAGTGCACCACGCAGCCGGTCGCCCATCGATCGACGGCGTTCGTTGCGGGTGATCGCACGGAATGGACTGATGAGATCGCGATAGGGCACACCGCTCGGGCACGCCGGTTCGCAGGCCAGACAGCCGAGGCAGCGATCCACATGCGGCTGGGCTTCTTCCAACGGAAGCGTCCCCTCCAGCACTTGCTTCATCAGCACGATCCGTCCGCGCGGAGAATCCATCTCCTGACCGAGCTCGCGATAGGTCGGACACGCCGCCAGACAAAAACCGCAGTGGACACACGCCTCCACCGCCTTCGCCATCGGCGTGGTGAGGGGGCCGTGTTTGTGCTCAGGAATCGCGTGCTTCATGGAGTAGCCTGCCGTTCAATCGGTTCAACAGAACGTGTCATGGTGTGGCTTGCGGGAAAAAATATCGTTGCTCGGGATCCATGGCCTCCTTCATCGCGCGGGTGATCAATGCCGGTTTCGCTTCATCAGGCCACGTTGGGTCGATACGATCCAATCTCATGGCAGCGACCCCGGGGATGCGGAGGGCCGCCCCGATAGCCGCGGGGTCGGTTCCGGCCGGCCAGGATGCGTAAGCGGCGTCACCTCCCACGGTGATATGTATCCGTCCATTCATGACATCCTGAACCCGCTTGCGAACCTCCGGCCAGCGGGTGCCCGGCAATGCGAGCTTGTACCACAGGCCGCCCGAGTGCGCCCAACCCAGTTCGCGCAGATCCGTCCAGGTTTTCGTCGCGGTCTCCGCGTCCAGCACCCGACCGGGCCAGCGGGTGAGAACATCCCGGGCCATCGCGTCCAAAGCTTCTTCCGGCCCGCCCAAGCGGACGAGCACCGCGTCACCGGCGGGTGGAAGATCGAGCGCATGCGGCTGCCAGCGGGAGCGGCCCACCGTGATCATGATCCCCGCCGCCTCCTCCGGCGACGAGACCGGAAGCGCGAGGGTCAGTTCGGACTTGGGCCGTGGAAACACCTTGAGGGTCACCTCAGCCAGCAGGCCGAAGCCACCGCGGCTGCCGACAAAGAATTTCGGCAGGTCGAACCCCGCGGCGTTCTTTACCACCTTTGAGCCCGCCCGCAGCAACTGGCCGCCGCCATCGGCATACCGCACACCCAAAATGAAATCGCGCACGCCCCCGTAGCGGAACCGCCCCGGCCCGTTCGTGCCCGTCGCCACCACGCCGCCCAAGGTGGCACCCGCATCGGCCAGCAAGGGATCGAAGGGCAGGTACTGGCCGTGCTTCCCCAGCTCGTCCGCGAGTTCACGAACGGGCGTGCCCGCCAACGCCGTGATCACAAATTCCTCCGGCGCATACTCCACGATGCCGCGGAGCTTGCGCGTGGACAGGACGGGCACATCCGTGTCGTCCCCAAAACGCAGCTTCGTTCCTGCACCCGCCACCATCCAGCGCGGACCGGAACGCACGGCGTCGGACAACTCGGATAGACTGGGTTCAAGGGCGGTTCTCATGCGCAATAAATCAGTTCATCCGGGTTCATTCGCGGGAGATCACGCCCGCCGCTTCCAACGGATGCAGGCCGGAGCGATGCAGGGCCGGGGCTTCACCGGTCGCGAGCATCTTCCCGGGATTCGCGAGGAGATGCGGATCAAAGGCTGCCCGGATGCGACGCAGGCCGGCAAGTTCCTCCGCGTTGAACATGGCGGGCAGGTAAGCGAGTTTTTCCATGCCGACACCGTGCTCGCCGGTGATCGATCCCCCCATTTCGACACACATTTTTAGAATACGACCCGCCAGCTCCTCGGCCCGCTCCAACTCCCCCGGCGCGCGGCCATTGTAGAGGATGAGCGGATGCAGGTTCCCGTCGCCGGCGTGAAAGACGTTGGCCACCCGAAGTCCGGATTCGCGTGCAAACAGCTCAACCTGGCGCAACGCCTCGCCCAGCCGTCGCCTTGGCACGACGCCATCCTGCACAATGAAGTCGGGCGAAAGCCGGCCCACGGCGCTGAAGGCGCTCTTGCGTCCCTTCCAGATCGCCGCGCGCTCGGCCGCGTCGCGCGCGTTCCGGAGGGCAAGCGGCTGGCTGCGCGAGAGAATTTCATCGAGGAGCCGCTTCTCCTCCGCCACGACCTCGCGGGGTCCCTCAATCTCCACGATGAGCACCGCCTCACTGCCCTCCGGATACTCGGCATGCACTGCGGCGACCGCCGCCTGCAAGGCAAGCCGGTCCATGATCTCCATGGCGCCGGGCAACAGGCCTGCCGCGACAATCGCGGACACCGCATCGCCCGCCGCCTCCAAGGTGCGATAGCCGGCCAGCGCCGTGTGATAAGTCTCCGCCAGCGGCAGCAGTTGAAGCGTGATTTCGAGAGCGATGCCGAAGAGCCCTTCGTTCCCGGTGAAGAGGCCGCACCAATCGGGACCGGCCTGCTCCCGGCTCTCACCTCCCCAAGTGACCACCTCGCCGTTGGCGAGGATGGCCTTCAGTCCGAGCACATGGTTGGCCGTCATGCCGTACTTCAGGCAATGCGCTCCACCGGAATTGAAGGCCACATTGCCGCCGATGGTGCAGACCGACTGGCTCGAAGGGTCCGGCGAATAATAAAGTCCGTGCGGCGCTGCTGCGGCGGAGACCTGGGTGTTGATGACGCCCGGCTCCACCACGGCCAGACGCTGGTCGGGATCGAGGCGAAGGATGCGGTTCAGCCGATTGAGTCCTATCACTATGCCCCCCTCCACCGGCAGCGATCCGCCGGAGAGGCTGGTGCCGCTCCCACGGGCGACAAAGGGAAGCTTCTCCTCCAGACAGAATCGCACCAGACGAACCACCTCGTCGGCCGACCCTGGTAGTGCGACCGCCAGGGGCTTGGCCTGGTACGCGGTCAAGCCGTCGCTCTCATACGCCGCCAGAGCCGGTGCCGCCGTCAGCAATGCCTCGGGCGGCAGCAGCCTGGCCAGTCGATCAAGTCTGCCGGAGGTGGTCATGGGAGTTTGCGGCTTCTGGAATACAATCTCTCAAATCCCAAGGGTACGTTCACTAGGTCTCCGTGTCTCGGTCGTGCCCTCCGATGGATTGGGTTCGATCCCATGTCCGGCGGCTCACGACGCCCCCGTCGACCGCGCCTTGGCCTGGCGGCGGCGGGCGTGGAGGATGAATTCCGTGTATCCATTGGGTTGCGACATCCCTTCGAAGACGAGGTCGCAGGCGGCCTGAAAGGCGAGGCTCTGACCGAACTTCGGGGCCATCGGTTGATAGACCGGGTCGGCGGCGTTCTGACCGTCCACCACCGCCGCCATGCGGTGCAGGCTGTCCATGACCTGCTCGCGCGTGCAGACCCCGTGTTGGAGCCAGTTGGCCATGTGCTGGCTGGAGATCCGCAGTGTGGCACGGTCCTCCATCAGGCCGACGTTGTGGATGTCGGGGACCTTGGAGCAACCGATGCCCTGGTCGATCCAACGCACCACATATCCGAGGATGCTCTGCGCGTTGTTGTCGAGTTCCTCCTTGATCTCGCCGGCGGACGGCTGCGCTCCGGGGTGAAGCGGAATCGCCAGCAGGTCATCCAGCTTCGCGCGGGATTGACCGGCCAGCTCGCTCTGGCGGGCGGCCACGTCCACCTCATGGTAATGCAAGGCGTGCAGGACCGCCGCCGTGGGCGATGGCACCCAGGCGGTGTTGGCACCGGCGCGCGGATGGGCAC
>JBGTGS010000015.1:0-12960 GCA_041746615.1 Opitutaceae bacterium
GGCTTTACGCCGCGATTTGGACTTGTGGCCGATGATCGCGGCGTAAAGCCGCTCCGATCAGGTTTTGCCGCCCTCAGCTGGGGATCTGCGAGTTGAGCACCTTGCGCGCGGCCTCGACCTGATCGTCCTCGACCTGCACCCGGATGCCGCCGGTTGCCCACATGTACGGCGGGGCGTTCTGGGCGGTCAGTTCGTCCGGCACGAAGGCCTCGATCCCACTGCCCGCCAGGATGGATTTCACCAGCAGCGCCTGCTGCAGATCCCCGCACTTTGTGATCGTGGTCATGTCCGGACCATAGCCGGAATTCTCCCAATGGCGAGCCGGGGCGGCGAGTCGTGGGAGTAAGCAGTTGCCGCAAAAAAACGCTTCTGGCTGGAGACGGACCGGTTGTTGGTTCAACCTGTCATTTCCTTTGCGCCCATCGATGAACCACCCGGCGGATAAAACACCCAAGCTGCCCTTGGATGAACTGGAGTTGCTGCGCTGGATCAGGCGCGCCGCCGACGAACATGCCATCCTTGCCATCACCGATGCGAAAGGGGTGATCGTACTCGTCAATGACCGCTTCTGCGCGATTTCCGGCTACGCGAAGGAGGAGTTGCTGGGCCGTACCCATCGGCTCATCCGGTCCGACTTCCACCCGCCTGAGTTCTTCGCGGACCTCTGGCGGACCATCAACGCCGGGCAGGTCTGGCGCGGCACCTTGTGCAACCGTGCCAAGGACGGTCACCTTTATTGGGTTGAAAGCACCATCGTGCCCCTGCCCGGACCCGATGGCCGGCCGCACTACCACCTCGCCCTGCGCACCGACATCACCCAGCTCAAGCTCACCGAGGAATCCAACCGCCGTCTGGTCCACGATCTGCGCAATGCCCGGGACGAGCTTGGCATCCTCTTCGATCACGCCCCCATTGGCATCAGCTGGCGGGAATTCAACCGTGATGGACGTCCCGGCGCCAACCACGTCAACCGCCGTTTTTGCGAATTGATCGGCCTTTCCATTGAGGAAGCGCGCGACATCGAGAACGTCCGGCGCGTCACCCATCCGGAGGACTGGGCCCGCCAACAGGAGCTGACCGATCAAATTTACGCGGGGAAACGCGATAGTTTCACTCTCGACAAGCGCTACCTGCACCCGGACGGCCGCGTGGTCTGGTGCATCCTCACCGTGGCCGTCCTGCGCGACGAATCCCGCCAGCCAACCCACCATTTCGCGATGTTGGAGGACATCACCGCGCGTCGAGCTGCCGAGGACGATCTGCGGCGCAGTGAGGCGCGCTGGCGCACCTATCTCTCGACCGCCAGCGAGATCCTCTACGCGCTCACCCCCGAGGGCGCATTCAAGTTCGTCACCCCGGCATGGACAGCCAAGCTGGGTCATCCGGTTGATGAAGTGATCGGGCGCCGCTTTCTTGAGTTCGTACATCCCGAGGATGAACCGGCCTGCCGGCGGTTCATCGAATCCATCCTCGGGGGCACACCTGACAGCGGCTCGGTCGAGTATCGCATGCGGCACCGTGACGGCCAGTGGGTCTGGCATGCCTCCAGCGGTTCGGCCTACACCGATCGCGACGGCCGCCGGGCCTTTTTTGGGGTGGGGCGCGACATCAGTCTGCGGCGGCAGGCGCAGGACGAACTGCGCACGGCCCTGGCCCGGCGCGAGGAACTCGAACGGATCATCAACCGCTCGCCCTCCGTGGTGGTGCTCTGGTCCGCCGAGGAAGGCTGGCCGGTGGAGTTTGTTTCACAGAGCATCTCCCAATTCGGCTACACCCCGGAGGAGTTCACCGATCGCCGGCGCAATTTCGTGAGCATCACGCATCCGGAGGACCGCGACCGGGTCATGGCCGAGGTCTCGGCCCACGCTGCGGCCGGCCACGCGGAGTACAACCAGGCGTACCGCATCCTCTGCGCCGACGGCTCCCCCCGGTGGGTGGATGATCATACGGTGGTGCGGCGCGAGGCGGATGGACGCATCACCCATCACGAGGGCCTCATTACGGACATCACTGCGCGGCACGAGGCCGAGGAGCGTGAGCGGGCCTCCAGCGAACGCGATCTGCGTGTGGCGGGTGAAATCCAGCAGCACCTGCGGCCGCGGGTGTTTCCCGACATCAGCGAGGTCGAGATCGAGGCCCTGGCCACGACCTCCATGCTGATCGGGGGCGATTACTATGACGTACTGCCGGTCGATGGACGGCGCTGGGGCTTCGTGGTCGCCGACGTCTCCGGCAAGGGTGCAGGCGCGGCCCTCATGATGGCCGAGTGTCGCGCCACCTTGCGGCTCTGTGCCGCGGGCGAGCTGAGTCCGGCGGCCGTGCTCAAACGCGTCAACCGGGCCATCCAGCCCGACATGCGCCCGGGCATGTTCATCTCGCTGTTTTACGGCATCCTCGATCTCGACACCAATGTCCTCCGGTTCTGCCGCGCCGGCCACGAGCCCGCGCTTCTATTGCGCCGCGGAGCCACCGCTCCGGAGCTCCTGCCCGGAGCTGGCCTTGCCCTGGGCCTCGATGAAGGCCCGTTGTTCGATCAAATCATCGAGGAAGGTGAAATGCCCCTCCAGCCCGGCGACCTGTTGGCGCTCTACACGGACGGCATCACCGAAGCCTGCAACGCCGCCGGCGAGGAGTTCGGCCGCGATCGTCTCGGGGCGGCGCTCCAGCGCAATGACGAGCGCGCGCTTCCTGATGTCGCCCGACGGGTGGACCGTTACGTCCGCAACTTTTCCGCACTCACCCCCCGCCACGACGATCGCACGCTGATGCTCATCCGTCCCCGGTGAAGCTGCCGGGCGCAGACTTCACCGCGAAGGAGGTCGGATTTATTTGACCACAAGGAACGCCGCGTGGCGGAGCCGCAATCAACTCAAGCCGCAGAAGTTTGGCCACATAAGGCATAATATTGGTCCACCTGTGGGAAAATCCCAAACGCCAAACTTTCAATCCAATGAGGAAACTGAGCTACGCGAAGAGTGCGCTGCCTAAGACGATTGATCCTCACTTTTATGTGCCTTCTGAGCCTTTTGTGGCTATTCTTCGTTTTATGATAAAGGGAACCGGGGTATCCACTCAGCGTTCGGAATGCGGGTGTAGGAGCGGCTTTACGCCGCGATGATTTGGGAGATGACAGACCATCGCGGCGTAAAGCCGCTCCTACGGGACCTTCGCGGGCGGCTCAATACACCTGCTTGATGGTTCCGAAGTCCATCCGTCCCGATTACCCATCCGCCGGCAGGCGGCGGATGCGCTCGGCCAGCGGTGGGTGGGTCGAAAAAACCGCCTTCGGATCGCCGCTGCGTTGCTGCAGCCGGGTGAGCACCTTCCGCAGCGCGCCGGGGGCGTAACCCGTCGTCACCGCCAGCTCCCGGCCCTTCAGGTCGGCGGCGTACTCGGTCTGGGGATCAAAGCCTTTCTCGAAAAGCGTGCTGATGATTTCCTCCACGCTGAGGTCGAACTGGCGGAGCTCGGCATCGGTGCGACGCAGGTCGCTGCTGCGCTGGGCGAAGTCGCCCGCGCCGGACAGCAATTCACCACGTTCGATGATCTTCAGCGCGTGGCGCTCGGTGATGTGGGCGATCTCGTGCGCCAGCACGGCCGCGAGCGCGTCGTCGTTGTCGTTGTCGTCGACCAGCTCGTACAGGCCCCGGGTGATGAACACGAACCCGCCGGGGGCGGAAAAGGCATTGACGGAATCCGAGGCCAGCACGCCGAAACGCCAGTCGATCCCAGGCCGCGACGAGTAATAGGCGAGGGCCTTGCCGATGAGGTTGACCCGGCGCTGGATCGCTTCGTCACGCACCACGCCGCCATGGCGGGAGACGACTTCGACCGCGACCGAGTCGCCGATCACATACTCCTCCTCCACTCCAATGCCCGCCACGCCCTTCGCGATCTTCGCCGCGCTGTCGGCTGCTTCCTTGGCCTTGGCGGCGGCCGCTTTGGCCTGATCCACGGTTTCGCGTAGCTTTCCCAGATTGAACTGGGCGTGAAGCGGGGTCCCGCCGAGGACCACGGCGGCGAGCAGCACGGTGGTGGCTATGCGCGTCGTGGTCATTGGAACTCCCCCTTCTTCTCTGCTTCGAGGAAGGCCTGCACATCTTCCGGAGTGACGGCGGTGCTCTGCGCACCCAGCCACTCGAGATCCGCCTCCGCGTTTGTCGCGCCCTTGCGCTCGGCATAGTCTTTGGCGGCGGGAGTGAGTGGGCGGGCGGCGGCGGTCGCCGTGGTTTTGCTCGCCTCGAGGGGCAGCCCGTCGAGGCCGCGGGTTTCGGAGGGTGGTTCCTCGGCGAGGTTGCCTCCGAAGACCCAGCCGGACTGATCGCCATCGCGCACGCGCAGCCAGGGTCCGCGGACTTCCTCGATCCGGACGGTGCGGGCGTAGCCGAGGCGGGCGACGGTTTCAGACAAACTGCGGGGCTCGGCTCGGAGCACGGTTTCCACACGCTTGGTGTAGGCGTTGCCCCCACGCGTGAATGCCGCGAGCGCAGTCGCCGCCGAGAGGGCGGTCACGGTACAAATTAGAAGGACGGACGTTTTCATTTGGATTCGAGCACCAGGACGGGTTCCCAATCGGACGGCGGGGCAGTCTGGGCCAGCCTGGAGGCGTCGGCAAGCAGAGCCTGCGTCATGCGGTCGGCGGGGTTGAGTGTCGCGGCTGCGGCAAAACCTTCCGCCGCGGTGGCAAAATCACGGGCCGCGTACGCGGCAAAGGCTGGACGATAGGCAGCGAGAAAGGCCTCCTGCGCGGGCGTGAGGTGACCCGGCATGCCCACCAGTTCGCTGACCTCCACCGCGTGCTGCTTGCCCTTCACCCGCAGTCGCGTGAGCGGGCGCAGCACGAGGGCGTCGCCAATGCGGCGTGCGGTCTCTTCGCCAACGAGGATGGCTGTGCCGAATTCCTTGTTCGCGCCCTCGAGGCGGGCCGCCAGGTTCACGGCGTCACCCAGCACGGTGTAGTTGCGCTTCCGCTCGGACCCGACGTTGCCGACGATCATGTCGCCGCTGTTGAGGCCGATGCGCATCTTGAGGGTGCGTCCGTACTTCACTGCGAGTTCTTCGTTGAGCTTGGCGAGCCCTGCTTGGGTGGCGAGGGCGGCGCGACCGGCGGCGATGGCGTGATCCGGCTGGTGTTGCGGCGCGCCGAAGACGGCCATGACAGCGTCGCCAATGTACTTGTCGATGTAGGCCCCTTGTGCGAGCAGGCAGTCGCTCGTGTCCTCAAGGTAGCGGTTGATCAGGACGAGCAGATCCTCGGGTGAAACCTGCTCCGACATGTCGGTAAATCCGGCGAGATCACAGAAGAACACCGTGGCCTCGCGTTTCTCGCCGCCGAGCCGGATGGCGTTTGGGTCGCGCACGAGCTGCTCGACCACGCCCGGGTCGACATAGCTACCAAACATTGCCTGCACCTCGCGCCGACGGCGCTGTTCGGTTAAAAAGCCGTCAGCCACCACACCCAGCAGACCAAAGACGGCTGCCGCCACCGGCGTGGCCGGCGCCAGGAACCAGCCGGCACTGAGGCCGGCGTAGGCAACACCGAGGATGACCACGATCAGCCCCGCGGCCACCCGACCGCCGACGCGTGCTCCCGCCATCGCGAGCACCCCCACCAGTCCGGCTGCGAGCAAAAGCGAAAACCCGCGGGGCAATTCTGCGATGAACCCGTCCGTCCTGAGATTGGCCCACGCCGTCCAATGCAACAGCACGCCAGGCTCCACCTTGCCAACGGGCATCGGCTTCACGTCAAAGGTGCCACTGGCGCTCGCTCCGACAAATACGATACGTCCTTTCACTGGGGCCAAGCCTTCAGTGGAGAGCAACGGTTCACGGGAGAGAGCCTCGGCTATCTCGGCAGACAGGTAGTTGGGTGCTGCTGCTTCCAATCGGGAATAAATCGTCAGTCCGGACTGAATGTAGGGTGCTGCTGACAAGACCGGGACTCCTTTGCTCCGAACCGCTTCAAGTCCACCGTGCCATCGCAGCAAACCGCCGGTGGTCTCAGATGTCCTGCCGTAAGCCGTTAAGGCAAGCGAGTCCGGCACTGCGTAGCGCCGCGCCACTCCGTCCGGGTCCGCGAGAAGTTCAACGTTGCCGGCTCGTGGCCTTTCGAACCACTCAGAGTGGTCCTGAACGAAGGCGTCGCTCCAGAACACCGGTGCACGATCTGCGGTACGGGCCAGCACCACGGTGGGCACGGCGGCGGCTATGGTCGCGAGCATGATGTCTTGCTCCGCCGCCTCTCCGTGATCGAAGAACGTGAAGTCCATCACAATGCCAGCAGCGCCCGCACGATCGAGTGCAAGGATCAACGCGGCGAAGGCCGCTCGTTCAAAGGGCCAGCGTGCACCATATCCCTCGCGGCTCAGGGTCTCCATGGTCGCCTCGTCAATCAGCACGATAACAGAATCGTCCGGCAACGCCGGCTCGAGCAGCGGCCGTTGACTGGCAAGATCGAAGAACGCCCGGTCGAGGGTGACACTCGCCGGCGTGAAATGGAAAAGCCCCACTGCCACGGCCACCGGCAGCAGCCAGAGCCAGCGGGCAGACCGGAAGGTGCGGGAGGAGGCGGTCACAAGCGTCGCGTCATGCAGGCAGACGCCCGCACGCCGGGCAAGCGCTCAGGATGATCCTGCCACAGAGTTCACGGAGTTTACCCGCCTCCGGCGGCGCCGAAGGCGACCAGGGCTCGGACACAGAGTCCACAGAGACCGACCTCAAGCATCAGAAGTTTAGCCACAAAAGGCTCAGAAAGCACAAAAGTCAGACCACCGGATCCTCCCCTTTATGTGCCTTTTGAGCCTTTTGTGGCCATTCTCTGCGGATCGATGTTTGGGATCAGGAAGGATGTAGGAGCGGCTTTACGCCGCGATTCCGGTCCCCTTGCCCCCTGTCCCATGCACTAGACACTCGCCGCCATGAGGCGGCGCATCGCGGCGTAAAGCCGCTCCTACACCAATCTGTGTTAGCCACTCAATACACCTGTTCGGCGAGGAGGGCGAGGAGCTCGGCTTCGGTCACGCGCCGCTGCTGCATGCTGTCGCGCTCACGGAGGGTGACGGTGCCGTCCTTCTCGATCGTATCGAAGTCCACCGTCACGCACCAGGGCGTGCCGATTTCGTCCTGGCGACGGTAGCGGCGGCCGATGGCGCCGGACTCGTCGTAGAACGATGGATACCGCCGCTTGATCGCCGCGTAAAGGGACTGGGCGCGGGCGACGAGCTCCGGCTTGTTTTTCACCAGCGGGAGCACGGCCACCTTGACGGGTGCGAGGCGCGGCGAGAGGCGGAGCACGGTGCGCTTCTCCACGTTGCCCTTCTCGTCCTTCACCTCCTCCTCCGCATAGGCCGCGCAGAGCACGGCGAGGAAGATGCGGTCCACGCCGACGGCGGGCTCGATCACGTGCGGGACAAACTTCTTCTTCGTGGTCTCGTCGAAGATCTCCTGCGATTTGCCGCTGGCGGTCGCGTGCTGGGTGAGGTCGTAGTTGCCGCGCGCGGCGATGCCCCAGAGCTCCTGCACGCCGAAGGGATACTTGAACATGATGTCCGTGGTGCCCTTGGAGTAGAACGCGAGCTTCTCCTTGAGATGGTCGTACTCGGAGAGATGGGAGTCGGGCAGGCCGATGCTCTTCAGCCAGTCCTTGCACCAGTCGATCCAGTAGCGGTGCCACTTCGCCCAGTCGTCGTCCTCGTGGATGAAGAATTCCATCTCCATCTGCTCGAATTCGCGGGAGCGGAAGATGTAGTTGCGGGGGGTGATCTCGTTGCGGAACGACTTCCCGGTCTGCGCGATGCCGAAGGGCAGCTTCACGCGGCCGGTGTCCACCACGTTCTTGAAATCCACGAACATGCCCTGGGCCGTCTCGGGCCGCAGGTAGGCGACGGACGAGGCGTCGCGCATCGCGCCGACATGGGTCTCGAACATCATGTTGAAAGCCCGCGGAGGGGTGAGGCTGCCGGGCTCACCCGTCGCAGGCGACGGGATCAATTCAATTTCGTCGGGCCTGGCTTCTGTCATGTCCCGAATTGCTCCTAAACGAAGAATTCCTTGGATCGATTTTTTGCGCTTATACTCCGTGGCAAGCTTATCGAGAGTGTCGGATATATTAGGCGTCTCTAAGGTTGAGACGAAAAAGATCGGATCAGAACTTTCAATTGGTTCGGCCAACGGAATGGGAGCGTTACCAAGGCTGCCTTGGCCGAGAGGAAATGATGTCACATATGCGGGCGCGAAAAACAGCTGATCGGCCCGGTAGCGCTGCTTGGAGACCTTGCAATCGACCAGCGGGTCGGTGAAGCCGGCGACGTGGCCGGAGGCCTCCCAGACCTTGGGGTGCATGATGATGGACGTCTCGATGCCGACGACATCGTCGCGGCGGCGGACGAGGTCGTTCCACCAGCAGTCGCGGATGTTCTTCTTGAGCTCGGAACCAAGCGGACCGTAGTCGAAGAAACCATTGAGGCCGCCATAGATCTCGGACGACGGGAATACGAAGCCGCGGCGCTTGGCGAGCGACACGATGGCTTCCATCAGGTTTTCGGGAGCGGTCGGCGTGGACATAAGGGCCAAGGCATAGCCACTTCCGCCCGCCCGGGTCAATTCCGCGGTTCTAGTCCTCCCGTAGGAGCGGCTTTACGCCGCGATGCGCCGCCTCCCGGCGGCGAGTGACAAGTGTAGGGGGACAAGGGGCAAGGGCCGGCCTGCGGCTTGCGCCTGACGGTGGTCGGGTCCATCTTCCAAGTGCTATGACCCCGCCCCTTTCCCCGTTTCTCCGGTCCTGTCTGTTGATGGTTCTGCTGGCCCACCTGCCGCTGGCCGCTGCAACGGAGGAGCCGGCGTCACCTCCACCCGTATTGGACCTGGCCGAGCTCGATGAGGTGCCGGTCCCGCTTCTGCAGCCGAAGCCGGCCGTTCCGGCTGATCTCAATCTTCCGCGTCATCCCGAACCCATTGAGGTCGGGCTCGTGGTCGATGCCACCGGCGTGGTCCGGGACGCCCGCGTGCTCAAGCCGGCCGCGCAGCCCGCGCTCGATGCCGCCGCCTTGAGCGTATTGCCGCGCTGGCGTTTTCGTCCCGGCCATAAAGACGGGCAGGCGGTGGCGGCGCGGATGGTCGTGTCGGTGGCATTCCTCGATCCCGAGCCCGCCGAGACCGGGCCCTTCCGCGGTCCGGTGATCGTGCCGGTGGAGCAGCTCGACCGTATGCCGATGGTGCGCTATCAGACCCCTCCGGTTTATCCGTCCGATCTGCAACGCCAGGGAATTGGCGGCGAGGTGGTGGTGGAGTTCGTGGTCGACGAACGCGGGATGGCGCGCAGCCCGCGTGCGATCAATTCGCCGCACACGGCCCTCTCGGAGGCGGCGGAGAATGCGGTGGGCCAGTGGACGTTTTTCCCGGGGATGAAGGACGGCCGCGCCGTATCCACCCGTATTCAGGTGCCGATCGAGTTCACCCCAACCCGGTGAATATGGTCAGGCGCTGGCGTGGGCCGGGGATTTATTTTGTGTCGATCTCCTCCAACGGGGCCTTCCTGCCCGACGGCCGGCGGACCCAGGTGCGATGCAGGCTGCGGACGAGCCAGGCCGAGCCCAGGATGAGCAACAGGTAATAGAGGCCGAGCATGATCGCGCGTCCGATGGTAAGGTCGGTGCCGATGTCGCCCAGAATGATGGTCACGAAGGCCCGGATCGTGTGGAGGGGGGTCGCAATGGCGGCGAGCAACACCAACGACACCCCGATCACCGGCAGCAGATACAGCTGCACCGTGTACGGCATCCCCGGCAGCACACAGCTCAGGATCGTGGCATCGCGATGACCCGCTCCCTTCAGACGCGCCCGCCAGGGTTCCAGGTGGGCGAAATACCGCCGCGGCAGCACGCGCACCAGCAGCCAGCCGAGATAGAGCTGGAGCAGGGTCGTCACCGCGACCACGGCCATGCCGCCAAGAAAACCGAAGCGCACCCCCGCAATCAGGTGCAGCCAGCTCACGGGAACACCGACGAGCGGCATCAGTGAAATGACTCCGATCACCGCTAACGCCGGCAGCCCCTGCGCACGGGCCTCCAGCTCCTTCAGGCCGAGGTGATGCCAGTAGACGGCGAGCGCCCCGATCAGCGTCACCGTGATGACGAGTTTAACCAGCCGCCCGCGGGTCACGGCGACCGGGCCCAGGTTGAACAACGGAGGGACAGGCACCAGCCCGTCCGGAGGGGGCTGGGCGATCTCAGGCATTCAATTCAAGATCGGCGACCAGCGGCAGATGGTCGGAGGCGCGCCGGGTGAGTAGGTTGATCGGGCTGTGGACGCCCAGGATCCGGAAGTGGGGCGTTGCAAAGATATGATCGAGCTGACGCACCGGGAAAAAGGATGGGAAAGTCTTCACCGCCGTGTGCCCGGGTGCATGCGCCTGCACATCATGGAACACGGCGTGGCCGTTTTGACCCGCCCACCGGGCGACCAGACGGCGATAGAGTTTGCCGCCGGGCGAAAGATTCAGATCGCCCAGGAAGAGCCCGGGATCCGCCGATGTAAGCCCCCCGAGAAAATCGTCCTGCAACAACCGGTCGACCTGTGCGGAGCGCTCGGCATACGCCAGTCCGAGGTGCGTGGTGATCACCGCGACCTCGCGCCCGTCAATGGCCACCGCTGCATGCAGTCCGTCACGCGGCTCGACCACCAGGCTCCCGCCGGTCGGGAGGCGGACCTGACGCACCAGCCGGAGCGGCCGCGTGGACAACAAGCCGTGGCCATAATGCTCCTCGCCGTCGATGATCGACGGACAGAACAGCTGGTGCAGTCCCAGCTCGGCCGCGAAGTAGGCGAGCTGGTCGTCACCACGCGAACGGGGGCGACCGACATCGATCTCCTGCAGCGCAATGATATCCGGATCGAGCTCACGCAGGATGCGCGCGACACGGTCGGGGGCGAACCGGCCGTCGAGACCCCGGCAATAGTGCACGTTGTAGGTGACAATGCGGATCCGCGCCGGATGAAGGGCGTTGCGGCGCTGGTGGACGGGGCGGGGGGAGCGGCCGAGATGCACGAGGGCGGCGTTCCGCAGCTCAGAGGGCCGCACCACTTCCTCGGGCAGCAGATGGGCTGACGCCGGAGGGAGCATCAAAAAGCCCTGGGTCTCCTCCGGCGAGGGACCCCCGTGCGCGCCGTTCTCGTTGGCGAACGAGACCGAAGTGCCGTCCGGATGCCAGCCGAGGCAGATGATATTCCCGGACCAGGGATGGTCGGCGAGCCGCACGAGATCACGTGCAAGATGCGGCAGCAATTCGGGCGGGCCACGCAGGAGCGAGGTGTCGCCGGGCAGGACGGCCTCGTGGCCACGCGTCAGCCAGACGACGTCATCGCCGCGATGGAGGAGCACGCCGGGCACGCCATCGGCCAGCAGGTGTTGGGCGAGCTGCTCCTCTTCGGCGGGTTCGAGCTGACGCTTGAAATAGACGTGCCCGACCGGCCCCATGCACGCCACGACAAACTCCTTCTGCTCGAAAGCGGTGAGGCGCGAGCGATTGAGGGCGCGTTCGTCGCGCCGGTGCGCACGCAGCGCCGGAAGCCACCCGTGGGTATGGCGATCCTGGCTGCGAAGCTGCCGGCTCTGGCGCTCTGGAGCGGGCAGACCCGGCCAGTGCCGCCGGAGGAGCGCCTCGAGTCCGCCGGGCACCCGTTGGATGAAGGGTTGTGAGCGGATCTGTCCATGGTCGCTGAAGATCCACACCTCGTAGTCGCGGCCCTCGGAGCGGTGCGCGGCCCGGTTCAGGTGGCGGATGGCCCGGTCGATGCCAAGGAGGGTCCAGTGGGCGAACAGCGAGCTGGGGCCGCGACGGTGGGATTGCTCATCGTAGCCGAGAAAATTGACATGGATGATGGGCAGGCCGCGCGCGAGATCGATCTTGGCACCGAGCCCGATCATCTCGCGCAAACCGACACAGATGAAGACGCGCGAGATGATGAAGCGGAGTTCGCGCAGCGGGGTGTGGCCTTTAACGATGCCGCGCAAGGCGTCGCCCACGGAGATCACGAGCTCGATCGGCAACAGGGCGATCAGTCGTAGGAAGGAGGGAAAATGCAGGAACGCGAAGAGGAAGATGTTCCTGATCTTGCCGGTCCGCCACATGTCGCTGAATCCGATGGACGCCCCGCAAAAATGGCTTTCCTCCTGGCCGGCGCCGCCGGTGTAAATGTTGGACCAGGAGCTGCCGCCGGTCAGCAGACCTTCGCTCTGGCGGGAGAGATCGGCCTCGACGCGCTTGGCCCAGTCGGGGTTGGCCATGGTGCCGATCGCGTCGGCGCGCGGATCGAGATAGCTGAAGGCGGGGACGGCGGCGGGCTCGCCGTAGTAGAGCTCCCCTTGCACAGCCGGTGTGGTTGAGGGCACTCCGCTGTAGAAGGTATGCAACGCACACCCGCCGTGCCGGAGGAGGTGACGGAGGAAGGGCATGCGTCGGGCCGCGACGGCTTTCTCGAGCTGGGTTCGCCCGAGACCGTCGATCTGGATCAGCAGGAGCCCGGGTGCATGGGTGGCCGCGGTGCTGCGCCGCAGCCCGAGATGCCGGGCTTCCCACTCAGCCCGGCTGAAGCGCCGGCGCCAGCGGCGGAGACGCGCTCCGATTTCAGTCAGCATGTGCAGGGGCCCGGGCGGTATCTAGGAAGCGGAGGCGGGCGTGGTGCCGTGGAGGGAATCGATCAGCGCGCCGGCCTTGTCCGCGATGATGCGGCCTTCGGTGGCAATGCGTTCCATGACGGGGTTGAGTTGACGGGCGAAGGGCGAGAGGAGGCTGCGCTTTACGCGTCCGGCCGTCACCAGTTCCGCGTAAAGTTTGAACATACATGCACTGGTGCGGGCGCGGTCGAAGGTGGCGGCGGTGCGACGGGCGGCCCCGCTCCAGTTCTTCAGGTTGTCCGGATGACGCAGCGCATCGGTCAGCGTCGCGGCGAAGGTGGCGGTGC
>JBGTGS010000016.1:0-15042 GCA_041746615.1 Opitutaceae bacterium
AGCGCGCCCGGTTGGAAGCCCACCGCGCGCTCGGACGCGACGGTGCCTTCCGCCGCGTATACCAGATCCCCGGCATGCAGAAGGTGAACCAGGCCCTGGGCCGCCTCGTGCGCGCGCCCGGCCACCAGGCCAAAGTCCTGCTCCACTGCCGCCGCTTCATCGAACCCGGCTACGCCAGCCTGCTGGCGAAAGACTACCAATTCGGCACTACCATCGCCACCGACGCTGAACTCGAGGCCTGGTTCATGAATAAAAATTAATCTGCCGTTCATGCCTGCTTCATTTGGGTCAGGCATCCTGTGAAATGACCGGGTTTTTCCGATACTGCCTTCTAGTCCTGCTCTGCATGGGGGCATGGGTACGGGCGGCAACCCCGGCTGGCGGACTTCTCCGGGTTGATCCCAAGCGATCAACCATAGAGGTGCTTGTCCACGGCACCTCGGGCTCCTTCACCGGACACGTGGAGCAGTTCTCCAGTTTGATCGAGTTCGATCCCGATCGCCAACGGATCATGCATACATCGGTGACCTTTCGATTTCCCGACCTAAAGACCGGCCGGCCGGCCCGTGATCAACATATGTTGGAGTGGCTGGAAAGCAGGCGGTACCCCGAGGTACAGTTCCAGCTGGAGTCGCTGAAAAAGGATGACGCCGGAAGAGACGTGGCGAGGGGTCGGCTGATCATTCATGGTGTGGAGCGCACCGTGTCGTTTCCGGTGAATCTGCTCATGCAGGACCTGCGGTTCTCGATCGATGGCGAGATTCAGCTGGACTACCGGGACTTCGGCCTGCCCAAGCTGCGCAAGTATTGGATATTCTCGGTCGATCCCCAGCTGAGGGTGCGTTTTCATTTGCAGGGACTAGGTGAAAGCCATCCTGACACCCGATCGGGACCGCTGCCCAATGGAAATTAAATTGCCCCCCGAAGGGCACGGCGCGACGTTTAGCCGCCCGGGCGGGCTTCACCATGAAAGTTCTGATCGTAGAAGATGAGCGCAAGGTGGGACAATTCATCGAGCGTGGCCTGACAGAGCAAAGCTACACCGCACGCCTCACCGGTTCCTGCACCGAGGCCCGTGATGCCCTGGCGGAATCGCCCTACGACGTGATTGTGCTGGATCTGGGCCTTCCTGACGGTGACGGCCTGGACCTGTTGAAAGAATGGCGGTCGGCCGGTTTCAACGAACCTGTGCTGATCCTCAGCGCTCGCGACGCGGTGGCCGACCGGATTCATGGTCTCAACCTAGGTGCCGATGATTACCTGGCAAAGCCTTTCAGCATGGATGAATTGCTGGCCCGCCTGCGCTCGCTGCTCCGCCGGCAGTCCGGCTCCAAGACCACCACCCTTGAATTCGCCGGCATAAAAATGGACCTGTTGGCCCGCGAGGTCACTTCCTTGGGACAACGGGTGGATCTCACCAGCCGGGAATTCGCACTGCTGGAACTGTTCCTGCAAAACCGGGACCGGGTGCTGACCCGCACCCTTATTTCGGAACGTATCTGGGAAGCCAGTTACGATTTGGAGACCAACCTCATCGATGTTTACGTACGCCGCCTTCGGCAGAAGCTCGGCGCGACTGACGATCGCCCTATCATTCACACGATCCGCGGCACCGGCTACCGACTCTCATGAGATCGATGACCGTACATCTGACTGCATGGTACGCACTCGCGGTAACCGCGACCGTCGTCGTCGCGCTGGGTGCCGGCCACTGGTTGCTGAAACGGGAGTCGATCGGGAGCTTGGGGATTCTTCATGAAGCGGAATTCCGCGAGGTTCTCCAGCAATTGGGCGGGGACCCGGAGAGGCTGTCGGAAGCTGATCTCGCCGCACGCATGGCCCGGCACTCCGAGGCGGACGAACATTTGTTCTTCTTTCAAGTCCACGATGCGGCTGGCCGCCTGCTGTTTCGCTCGCCCAATCTGGGGGAGACCATTTTGCCCACGCTCCCGGCTTATGAAAACCCGTGGACCGTGGACATGCCCTTGCACGGCCGCGTGCATGGATCAGAGTTCGAGCAGGGAGGTCTCCACTTCCAGATCGGCAGCCGGCTGGAACCCATGGAACGCCTCCTGCGCCAATACCTCCAGATCAGCCTCGTGCTCACCGCCATGGTGGCGGCCGGCAGCGTGGGCCTCGGCTACGGCATCAGCCGCGTCGCCCTCAACCCGATTCGCGCCATCGAACGCACCGCCCGGCGTATCGGGGCGGATCACCTCAGTGAACGCATACCCGTGCCGCCCGGCCGGGACGAAGTGGCGAAGCTCGTGAAGCTGCTGAATGCGATGTTCGACCGCCTGGAAACTTCCTTCCGCCAGGTAAGCCAGTTTTCTGCGGATGCCTCCCACGAGTTGAAGACACCCCTCACGCTCATCCGTCTGAATGCCGAAAGCCTTCGGAAACAACTCGCCGACAACGCTGAGTCCGCGGTCACGGTTGACACCCTGCTTGAAGAAATCGCCCGGATGAACCGGATCATCAATGACCTGCTGTTCCTGGCCAAGGCGGAAGGCGGCGGCATCACCGCGGCCCGCGAGGTCCAGCCGACCCTGCCCTTCATCCTCTCCGTCGCCGAGGATGCCCGCGTGCTGGCCGAGGACGGACGCGTGCGCCTGGAGGTCGAGGTCAACGAACCGGTGGCCGCCCGCTTCAACCAAGGCCTCCTGCGTCAGGTTCTGCTCAACCTGGTTGGCAATGCGACTGCCGTCATGCCGTCCGGCGGCACCGTGAAACTGCGGTCGCTTGCCAGCAACGGATACTGGCGAATCGAGGTGCTGGATGAAGGCCCGGGCCTGCTGCCGGAGAACCTCGAGCGAGTTTTCGAGCGATTCGTCAAATTGCCGCGCCCGGACCCGACCACCGGCCATGGCAATGGACTGGGGTTGGCGATCTCGCGCAGCATCATGCGATTACATGGCGGCGACCTCTTTGCGGCCAACCGTCAGGATCGCACCGGCTTGTGCATGATCGCACAACTGCCGGTCGGATGAACAAACTTTAATGGTCGGTTCATTGGGGGTTCATGTGCGCATGGCATGCTGAGGGCATGGCATCGCCTGACACCACCCTAACTACAACGCAGGGGTCCCGACGTGCCCGCCTTCTTTTCAGACGTCATGGTGGACTGATCCTGCTCGGCGGTCTTTTTGTCACCTTCGCCACGATCACGCGCGTCGCCCTTTTGATCAAGTCGGCTGCGGTTATCTCATGGGATCTTTCCCTGCTCGCGGCGTTCGGCTGGGGCCTGCTCTTCGACACAGGTGCAGCCGCATTGGTTATGCTGCCAGTCATCGTCCTGCTGACGGTGTTGCCGGCGAAGTTCTTCGAGCGCCGCGGGATTCGCTGGCTGTCCCAGGCCATCGGTTTCGTGATCATGATAGTGCTGCTCTTTGGAGGCGTGGCGGAGTGGACGTTCTGGGACGAGTTTGGCGTCCGCTTCAACTTCATCGCAGTGGACTACCTCGTGTACACCACCGAGGTCGTCGGCAATATCCGCGAATCCTACAACCTGCCGTTGATCGTCGGCGGGTTGGTGGTGGCGGCCGGGGTTGGTCATTGGATGCTATGGCGGGCCGGCTGGTTTTCCACCTGGTCGAACGCCGCGCCCGAAACGGCCACCCGCCGCTGGCTGACTGGGGCAGGTTGGCTCGCCGCCGCACTGCTCATCGGAGCGGGCCTCAGCGAGGCGCAACTGCCGTCATTCCGCAACAACTACAACCGGGAGCTGGCCAAGAACGGGCTGTGGTCGCTCTTCGCGGCGTTTCGCAACAACGAGCTCGATTACTATCAATTCTACCGGACGATACCGGATCAACAGGCCTTCGCCCACCTGCGAACCAAGCTGACCGAGGACGGATCCCGGCTCCTGCACCCAACGGATTTCGACACCTTGCGCCAAGTGGCCAATCCCGGGCCGGAGATGCATCTGAACGTGATTCAACTCACGATCGAAAGCCTGAGCGCGGACTTTCTCGGCAGTCTGAATCCGGCATCGACCCTCACCCCCAACCTCGACGAGATCGCTGAACACAGTCTCATCTTTGAGAACTTCTATGCAACGGGCACCCGCACAGACCGGGGCATGGAGGCGCTGACCCTTTCCCTCCCCCCGACCCCCGGGCGTTCCATCGTCAAGCGGCCCCGCAACCAAGACCTGTTCACCCTCGGGTCCGTGCTGCGCACCCGCGGTTACGACACGGCGTTCATCTACGGCGGCTATGGATACTTCGACAACATGAACACGTTCTTTGGCGGAAACGGCTACCGTGTGGTCGATCGCAACAGTGTCACCAAGGAAGACATCACCTTTGCCAACGCCTGGGGTGCCTGTGACGAGGACCTCTATCGCTGGACTCTGCGCGAAGCCGACCAGGCGCACTCGTCCGGCAAGCCGTTTCACTTCTTTGCCATGACCACTTCGAATCACCGGCCGTTCACCTATCCCGAGGGCCGGATTGACCTGCCCCCGAAGGTCTCCGGCCGGGCGGGCGCGGTCCGCTACACCGACCACGCCATCGGCGAGTTTCTGCGCGCAGCCACCGACAAGCCATGGTTCAAGCACACCGTGTTCGTGATCGTGGCGGACCACTGCGCCGAGAGCGCCGGACGGACCGAGCTGCCGGTCCAGAACTATCACATTCCGTTGATCATTTATGCCCCGGGCGGACAGATCGCCCCGGGACGGATCAAGACCCTGACCAGCCAGATCGACTATGCACCCACCCTGCTTGGACTGCTCAATTGGAGCTACCCATCAAGGTTCTTCGGCTATGATGTGCGCCGCATCTCTTCAAAGGATGGCCACGCCCTGGTCGGCACCTACCAGAAGCTCGGGCACATGGAGAACCGCGAGTTTGCCGTGCTGAGCCCTCAGCAAGGTCTCGCCGGCTATCGCTTCAACCCCGCAACCTCCACCCTTTCCCGCATGCCGACCAGCGATCACGCCGAGCAGGAGGTGATCAGTTACTACCAGACGGCCAGTTATCTGTTCAGCAACGGCCTCTACCGGTCTTTCGCGTCGGACGGGTCGCCACAGCATTCACGGCTGGCCCCACCCTCAGCGGCTGCATCCCCCAACCTCATTGCCACCCAACTCATCCCCTCCGCACCATGAGACTGCGAACTCTCCTCGTTCTGCCTGGCACCCTCCTGCTCGCGCCCCTTGCGAGCCTGGCTGCAGACAACCTGCCTGATGGCGACATGAAGATCCAGGGAGTCTTCGATTCCAACCTTCCGGGCACGGAACGAAAGCATTCACTCCGTTTCATATTCCATCCGCGCATCGGAGACCTGCACCGGTACGACTACCTGAGGATTCCCGCCGGCCTGCGCTATGGCTTGAGCAACCGCTGGGAACTGCTCGGCGAAGTGGAAGGCTACTTTGCCCATGGTTTGGGCGATGCCGGGTGGTTCGAAGAGGCCGGCTTCTCGGAAGTCCACTTCGGCACGAAGTATCGGCTCAGCCATGATGTCTACGGGTGGGATTCGGCGATCGGCATGGACTATAGTTTTCCGCTCGGAAGCCCGCCAACGCAGATCACGGATGGACTTCGGCATCTCACTCCCTACGTGACTTTTTCAAGACGACTCGAGGCACAGCCCCAATGGCGTCTGTTTTGGGGCGTGGGGGCGGACATGGTCTCCACCACCGGCACACCGGGCAGAATCCGCAAGAATCGTTTCGATGATGATTCCATGAATGTGACCGGAGGGTTTGTGTGGGAACACGGCGCCTTGAATTACACCTTGGAAGCCGGCTTTGCGACGACCCGGGTTTTTGGCGGCAAGCCGGAGGATGTGTTCTCGCTGCGCCCCGGGATCATCTGGGCGGTACCCACGAAGCTCACCACCCGCGTGGGCGGGCAATGGGTCCTCGGCTTCGGCCTGCACTCCACCTTCGGCCCGGATGGCACCGACATCGGCGGCAGCCTCAAGGCGCGGGTCAGCGTTGATTTCAAACGCTGGCTGCGACGCCGGCGCGAAGCCCCATGATTAAGCGACCGCCCATCCCGCTGTTCCTGATCCATCTGAGCATGCCGTTGATTCTTCTCGCCGGCACCTTCGTCTTCTTCGAGTTAACGAACACCGACCTGAAGCTACAGGATCAGTTCTTCGATTTCGGCACCGGGCGTTGGTGGGTTGACGCCCGAGATCCCTGGGGGAGACTTTTTTTCTACAATGGTCCGAAGGCCCTGGTGTGGATTGTAGGACTGACCCTGCTTACTCTGACCGCCGGACCGGCGCGGTTGCGGGAGAAGTGTTCCCTGGACCGACGTTCGCTCGGGCTCGCCACCCTTGTGATTGCGACGGTCCCGGCACTGGCCGGCTTGGGGAAGTCCTTCATCCCGGTACACTGCCCCTCGGAACTGACCCGATATGGCGGGAATGAGAACTATGTGAAGCTATGCTCGCCCAGTCCGGAAGCCTCCGTGAATGAACAGCATGGAGGTTGCTTCCCGGCCGGCCACTCCAGCGGAGGTTTCGCCTTCCTGGGTCTGATATCAATTCGTACCGACAAGCGTTGGCGACAGGCAGTCGTCGCTCTTGGGCTTGGCCTCGGCTGGTGGATGGGCGGATATCAGATGCTGAAGGGCGCCCACTTCCTCAGCCACACGCTCGTCACGATGTTCCTCGCCTGGATCGTCGTCCTGCTATGGCGACAGGTCCTCGGCGCGGACTCCACTTCAACCACGTCCGTGGCTCAGGCCCAAATTTCACCATGATGACAACTGTTGCCAAAAATCCCCCGGGACTGCGCGGTCTCACGGCACCCTTTTTTACCTTTGTGCTGTTCGGACTGCTCCTGTTCACGACGGTGCGCCTTGTTCTCCTCATCGGGTTCCGTGAGCACACCGGACCGGCCGCTGAATTCCTCCGCTTGTTTGCCACCGGTCTTCGCTTCGACCTCCTCCTGATGAGCTATGTCATGATCCCGGTCTGGCTGCTGGCCTGTCTGTCACCGCCGGCCGTGGAACGCTGGGTCAAACCTGTCCTTCGCCTCTATTTCTCCGGGGCCATCGCCACCATGACCTTCCTGGAGTGCGCCGCCTGGCCGGCCCTGAGAGAGTACGGTAGCCGGCCCGAGGCGCTCTTCCTCGAATTCCTCAAATACGGCGGGCAGGTGATCGCCATGATCGGGTCGGGATTCCTGTTGGAAACCATCATCGCTCTGATCGCGATCCTGGGAGTGACCTGGTTTGCCTTCCGACGATTCACTCTTTCAACGACCCTGCCCTGGCCGCGCTGGGGGGTACGCCTGCTGATGCTTCCCGCCGGGGCCGCCCTGCTCTTCCTTGGGGCACGTTCATCCATCGGACACCGTCCCGCCAATCTCAGCTCGGCCGCTTTCTCCCGGAATCATTTCCACAACGAGCTCGCTCTCAACTCAACCTACACGCTTCTGTACGCGCTCTATCGGCGGACCCACGAAACCGACACCGCGCGGGACTACGGCTCAATGTCGGTGGAACGAATCCTTGCCCTGACGCGGGACGCGGGTCCGCGCCCCGCGTCCGGATATTTCATGACGGACCGCGGCGAAACCACCCTTCACCGACAGGACCCGCTCATCGCGCGTCCCGGCCCACCGCCCAATATCGTCATCATCCTGCTCGAAAGCTTTGGCGCCGAATATACCGGACCGATTGCGCATGCCGGCCTGACCCCGAACTTCGACCGGCTATCTGCCCAGGGCATTTCCTTCGAGCGGATCTTTTCCACTGGAACCCGGACCGCCCGCGGTATCGAGGCGGTGATCTCGGGCTTTTTTCCCACGCCTGCCCGAAGTGTCGTGAAGCTTGGCCTTTCCCAGCACAACTTCTTCACCGGCGCGGAGCTTTTCCGGCGTGAAGGCTACCGCACCCACTTCATCTACGGGGGTGAAGCCAACTTTGATGAGATGAAGTCCTTCTTTGTCGGCAACGGCGTGGAAACCTTATGGGACCAGCCCGTCCTGCAAAAGCCCGGGCACGCTGTCGGAGTCTGGGGTATCCATGACCGGGATATGCTGCTCGAGGCCGATGCGATTTTTCGCAACCACGGCGACCAGCCGTTCTTTGCCGTCATTCTCTCCACATCCAATCACACGCCCTTTGATTACCCGGCAGATGAGATTGATCCCAATCCCGACTTTCCCGTCGCTTCACCGGAGAATGCCATCAAGTACACGGATCATGCCCTTGGATCTTTCTTTGAAAAAGCAGCCACCTCCCCGTATTTCAGGAATACGATCTTCCTCGTGGTCGCCGATCACGGCACCAGAGTCAGTGGTGATCAGTTGATCCCGCTCCATAAATTTCAGGTTCCGGCAATGATCTACGGCCCGCCGGAACTCGTACCCACCAAAGTCATCCACGGTCTTGCATCCCAGGTCGACCTGCTGCCGACGTTGCTGGCGCTGACCGGGCGACCCTGGGTCCATCCCATGATGGGCCGGAACCTGCTCGATCCGCAGATATCCGCCGCTGGTCGGGATGGCCGCGCCCTGCTGCAATATGAGACCCATTTCGGCTATTGGAGGAATGATGACTTGGTGGTGCTCAGGCCGGGACTGGAGGCGGCGCAGTTCAGGGTCGAGACCACGGATCGACCGGGGCGGGATCGCTATCAACTCGAACCCACATCTACTGATGCCGCATTGGCCGAGGAAGCCCTGGCCCACAGCCTCCTGCCCGGGCACCTCTACCGCGAACGCCTCTATCATCTGCCCGAATGAAGATCACGTTCATCGCAAATCCGCGTGCAGGTGGCGGACGAAGCTTTTCATCCAAAATGGAATGCATCAGACGTTTTATCGACAATCATGATCTTTCCGCACGGATTGCAGTCACGGAATATCCAGGACATGCGACCGAACTGGCCAGCGAGGCGGTTGCCGCTGGTTGTACGCATGTCGTTGTTGTGGGTGGAGACGGAACCATCAACGAAACCGCCCGAATTCTTCGGGGCAAAAACGTGACCATGGCGATTGTGCCCTGCGGCTCAGGCGACGGTCTGGCCCGACATCTTGGACTCGCCCGGTCATTCACGATCGCCCTGTCCCTGCTACTCCCCGGCATGAGCCGGACCACAACCATCGACACCGCAACGGCCAACGGCCATTTTTTCTGCAATGTCATGGGCTTCGGACTTGATGCTGACATTGCGGCCCGATTCAACCAACTTACCCGGAGAGGTTGGGCCACCTATGCACGAACTGGGCTGGCGGCGTTTTTCGCCCGTGAGTCCCAGTATTGCACGGTGGTGTGCGATGGGTACGCCAGCCATCACGATATCCTCATCATGAGCGTGGCGAATTCCGACCAATACGGGAACCACGCCCGCATCGCCCCGGGGGCATCAGTCACTGACGGCAAGCTCGACCTGATTGCGATAAATCCAGTGGGCATCCTCAGCGCCCTCACCCTGGTCCTGCGGTTGTTTTGTGGCCGCATCGACCATAGCCCCCAGGTTGCACGCCTCGCCGGAAAGCACTTCCTGATCACCCGCGAACGCGCCGGACTCATTCACACCGACGGTGAGGTCCACGAGACGACAGCGACCATCGAGGTCAATATCCAGCCCGCATCGCTTCATCTGTTGGTGCCGTCGGCAGCCTAGCGCGCGTCGTGATTCGCATGGCCTGCCTGCAGACCTGGCACCACCTGTAGAGCGGCTTTACGATGCGATCACGGCGCCTCACCGATAGGGACAAGTGCAAAGGGCAAGTGAGCCGATAGCATCAACCCCAGAAAATCCTTCCAAACCGGGGGAGCAGCCGGCACAACGGGGTCTTGTGCCGACCAAGAAAACCCTGCCTGCCGCCGACCTGCACGCCGCCATCGACCGGCTGGGAGCGGCCATCGCCCTCCGGCGTGGACAGACACCCAACCTCCTCCTGCTGGGCATCGCCAACGGTGGCATTGAGCTGACCCGGCGCCTCGCCAACCTGCTGGCCGCGGCCAACCCGCCCGTCCCGGTGAAGACTGGGGTGCTGGACATCTCCTTCCACCGCGACGACATCGGCCGGAATCCCATCCCCAAGGAATTCGCACCGACCCATATCCCGGTGGATGTCACCGGCGCTTTCGTAATTCTGGTGGATGACGTGCTTTTTTCCGGCCGCACGGCCAAGGCCGCCCTCGACGAACTGTTCGATCATGGGCGGCCGACGCAGGTCGAACTGGCCATTCTGGTGGACCGCGGCGGCCGCCGCCTGCCCTTTGCCGCCGACTACACCGGCCTCTCCCTGCCCGCCGGCGACACCCAAAAGGTCGTCGTGAAACTCGATGCTGACGATCCTTCCCAAGACATCGTCGCGGTCGTCCCCGCCAAACGCTGACATCCCTTCACGCATGACCTGGAACCGCCGCCATCTACTCACCCTCGAGGAACTGACCCTCACCGAGATCGACCAGATCCACGCCACCGCCGGTGCCTTCAAAAAGATCCTCGGCCGGAGCGTGAAAAAAGTCCCCGCCCTGCGCGGCAAGACCATCGTCAATCTTTTCCTCGAACCGAGCACACGCACCCGCATGGCCTTCGACATGGCCGCAAAGCGCCTGAGCGCTGATGTCATCTCCATGGATGGCAACAGCTCCTCCACCACCAAGGGTGAGACCCTGCGCGACACCGCCGAGAACATCCAGGCACTCCAGGCCGATATGATCGTGATCCGTCACGCCGCGGCCGGCTCGCCCCTCTACCTGTCCAAGATCCTCGACATCCCGGTGATCAACGCCGGTGACGGCGCCCACGAGCACCCGACCCAGGGCCTCCTCGACACCTTCACCATGCGCGAGCACCTCGGTTCGCTCCAGGGCCGCAAGGTGGTCATCCTCGGCGACATCCTCTTCAGCCGCGTGGCCCGCTCCAACATCCACGCCCTCACCAAGCTGGGCGCCAATGTCACCTTGGTCGGCCCCTCCACCCTCGTGCCGGACTCCTTCACCCCGATGGGCGTGAAGGTCTCGCACGACCTCAAGTCCGCGCTGGCCGATGCCGAGGTGGTCATGCTCCTGCGCATCCAGCATGAACGCCAGGCGAGCAGCCACTTCCCCTCGCTGGGGGAATACACCGGCATGTTCGGCCTGAACATCACCCGCGCCTCCTGGCTCAACCCCAAGGCCATCATCATGCACCCCGGCCCGATCAACCGCGGCGTCGAAATTGACAGCGACCTCGCCGATGGCGACCGCAGCGTGATCCTCGAGCAGGTGACCAACGGCATCGCCGTGCGCATGGCTGTACTCTACCTCTGCGCCGGCGGACAACCCGACTCGGTCCGGGGGACCGAGTAAATGCCAATCCCGCGCCTGCTGGACCAAATCCCAAACAAACTCAAAATGACCGAAACCCGATCTATTTCCATCTTTGGAATTTCTTTGGCCTTTGGGATTTGGCCTTTGGAGCTTTAATTTCCCATGCCTAATCTCTGGATCTCGAACGCCCGCGTGATCGACCCCGCCGCCAAGCGTGATGCGGTCGGCGATCTGTTCATCAAGAACGGCCGCATCGCCGCGTCGCTCTCCGCCGCCGACAAAAAGCGCGCGAAGAAGATCGACGGCACCGGTCTCGTCGCCTGCCCGGGCCTGGTGGACATCCACGTCCACTTCCGCGAGCCCGGCCAGACCCACAAGGAAACCATCGAGACCGGCACCCGCGCCGCCGCCGCCGGTGGCTTCACCACGGTGGTCTGCATGCCCAACACCTCGCCGGTCGCCGACACCCCCGGCACCATCCAGCTCATCAAGGACTCCATCGCACGCACGGCCTGTGTGAAGGTCCTCCCCACCGGTTGCATCACCGTTGGCATGAAAGGCCAGGCCCTCGCGCCCATCGGCTCGCTCAAGCGCGCGGGGGTCGTCGCCATCACCGACGACGGCGACTGTGTGCAGAGCAACGAGCTCATGCGCCGCGCGCTGGAATACGCCAAGATGTTCGACCTCCCGGTCATGGATCATTGTCAGGATCATGCCATGACCCAGGGCGCCGTCATGAACGAGGGGGTCATGTCCACCCGGCTCGGGCTGCGCGGCTGGCCCAACGCCGCCGAGGACATCATTGTCGCGCGCAATGTCATCCTCTCCACCTACACCGGGGCGCACGTGCACATGCAGCACATCTCCTCGCGCAACGCGGTGGAACTCCTCCGCCGGGCGAAGAGCCGCGGCGTCCGCGTGACCGCCGAGGCCACCCCGCACCACATCGCCCTGACCGATGAGGCGCTCGCGACCTACGACACCCACTTCAAGATGAACCCGCCGCTGCGCACCGAGGACGACCGGCAGGCCATCATCGAGGGCCTGCGCGACGGGACGCTCGACATCATGGCGACCGACCACGCGCCCCATACGGACTACGAAAAGGACAAGGAGTTCGACTATGCCCCCAACGGCATTCTGGGGTTGGAAACCGCCCTCGCCGTCACGCTCGACGTGCTGGTGCGTAAAAACCGCTTCAAGCTCGCCAAGGTCATCGAACTGATGACCCGAAAACCCGCGGAAATCCTCGGTCTCCCCGCCGGCACCCTCGCCCCTGACGCCGCGGCCGATGTCTGCCTCTTTGACCCCGCCGAAAAGTGGACCTATGATGCCCTCGCCGGCTTCAGCAAATCCAGCAACAGTCCCTGGCATGGCCAGACCCTGACCGGCCGCGTCAAGGCGACGATTGTCGACGGCCGCATGGTCTTCAACGGCCGGACGATCGTCGGCCGCTGATCGCCGTGGACGAGACCCTCACGGTGGACTATGAACCGGCGCTGCTGGTCGCGGCCGGACTGGAAATCGCCCTGCTCCTGGCCGGACTCATCGTCCTGTGGCGGTTGTACCTGAGCGCTAATGGACGCATCCGCAGCCGGTCACCACGCCCACTTGGAGCCTGGCTGATCTCCGGACAGGACTTTCTGACCGCCGTCCTCTACGTCGTCGGCGGAGGCTTCATCCTTCAAACCGTTTTGGTCCTGATTGCCAGGACCCCGCTATTCGAAGGTCTCACCAACGATCCAGATCTTTGGCTGATACTCCAGGGGGGATTCTTCCAATTTGGCATGCTGGCCGGAGCCGGCTCCGCCATGGCTACCCTGCATATTCGCAGCCCGGCGCTGCCCGATTCACCGCCACCTGCGACCGGCCTGATCCGAGCCGGTTTCATCACGTTTCTCGCCGCCCTCCCGGTGGTCACCGGCGTCAATCTCGTCTGGCTGTTCCTGCTGGAAACCTTCGGGCTGCCGACCATGCATCAGGAATTGGTCGATCTCTTCGTCGAGACCGAGTCCCTCGTGACCATCATCGTTTTTTTGCTGTTTGCCGTGGTGGTGGCTCCGGTGACGGAAGAGCTGATATTTCGCGCCGGACTCTTCCGTTATCTGCGAACCCGCGCGCCTCGCTGGGTCGCGTTGACCCTGCCGGCACTGATCTTCGCCGCCCTGCATGGCAACCTCAGCGCGTTGGGACCGCTGTTGGCGCTGGGGGTGGTGTTTGCCATTGCCTATGAGCGCACCGGCAGGATCGCCGTACCCATGATCGCACATGGTCTTTTCAACCTAAATACCGTCCTGTTGCTTCTCGCCGGCGCACCCGTCTCCGTCTAGGCCAGTCCCGTGCATCCGTTTGCCTCACGTCCCGCCGACTCCGTATCCGCACTTGGCGAAACCCGCCTGATCGAGGCCATCCGCGGCTGGCTCGGTCCGTCCTCGCCCCACCATCCGTTTGGCATTGGCGATGACTGCGCTGTCATCCCCGCCTCTCGCCATCGTCAGCTGGTGACGGTGGACCCGGTGATCTACAGGGAGCACTTCGACGACACCATGTCGGCGCGAGCCACCGGGGCCAAGTTGATCAAGCGCAACCTGAGTGACGTCGCCGCCATGGGCGGGCGACCCCGCGCCGCGGTGGTGGCGCTCGCCCTCGACCCTCGTGTGAAGACAGCGTGGCTGGCCGGGTTTTATCAGGGGCTGGCAGCACTTGCCCGCCGCTACCAAGTACCGGTCGTCGGAGGCGACATCTCAAGTCTTGCCGGCGGCATTGTGGCCACCCTCACCCTGATCGGTGAGGCTCCCCATGGCCGCGTGCTCACCCGGAAGGGGGCTCGCCCGGGCGACCGGATCTATGTGACCGGCACGCTCGGGGGCAGTCTGCGTGGCCACCACTGGCGATTCACCCCGCGGCTCGCGGAAGGTGCCTGGCTCGCCGGGGAATCCTCCGTGCGCGCCCTCATGGACGTAAGCGACGGCCTCGCCCGCGACATCCATGCGCTCACGCCAGCGGGCACCCTACCATTGCTGACCGCCACGAATATTCCGGTGAGCGCAGCTGCGCGCACCCTCGCCCGCACCTCGGGACGGACTCCGCTGCAGCACGCATTGGGAGACGGCGAGGACTACGAACTCCTCTTCGCTGTATCCGGCCGGGCCGATGCCGCAGCCTTCGAGGCCAAGTGGCGGCGCCGCTTTCGCACCCGGCTCACCTGCATCGGGCACTTCGCCCGGAAGAGCGGGTCGCATCCGGAGGGCTACCTTGACCTCACGGCCCATCATGGTTTCGAGCATCTAAAAGCCTGAATGAACGCGAGGGGCATACTGGAAAAACTTCGGGCCGGGGTGGAAACGGGCTCAGCGAACGAGACCCAGCAGTTGGCGGAGGAACTCGCTTCGGTACTGCCCCCCGACATCGTCCTCGCGCTGCATGGGGACATGGGTGTGGGGAAGACCACCTTCGTGCAGGGTCTGGCCCGCGGTCTCGGCATCACGGAGACCGTAACCAGCCCGACCTTCACCATCTTCACCCTCCATCGCGGGGGATCGCGGCTGCTCGTGCACCTTGACGCCTACCGGCTGGAGAACGACCGGCAGATCAGTGATCTGATGCTGGAGGATTTTCTGGCGAGCCCGTGGTGTCTCGCCGTCGAGTGGCCGGATAAAATCGCCGCCTGGCTACCGAACGGCACCTGGCATCTGGACCTCGGCATCACCCACGACGAGCGGCACACGATCCGGCTGCGATAGGCATCGTGCGTAGGAGCGGCTTTACGCCGCGATTCAAAAGATCTCCATCGCGGCGTAAAGCC
>JBGTGS010000017.1:0-3103 GCA_041746615.1 Opitutaceae bacterium
GCTGAGCGCACGTTCCGACCACTGGCTGGCGGGCTGGCGTTCAATGGCGACCCGGGCGGCCCAGCGGACGAAGCGGTCGGAATGGCTCAGATGAGGCCAGGCTTGTGCAAAGGTTTCGGGTCCGGCCTGCGGACCATGCAGTGCCTCGAGCTCGCGGCGGAGACGGGCTTCCGGAGTCGGACGGGGATAGGGGGCTGCGGCGGTACTCTCGCTGCCCGTGTAGGTCACCCGGTAAAGTGCAGAGTTGCCACGCCGGCCGCCGACCGCGAAGTACATCGCGCCGTCGTTTGGATTGACGATGACATCGGTCAGCGGAAGGGGGCGGCCCCAGAGGAATTCCTCGGTGACGCCCTTGAAGGAGGCACCGTCGGGAACGAGATGGACGGCGTAAAGGGTACCGAAGGTCCAGTCAGCCGCGAAGAGGGCGTGCTGGTAGCGGGTGGGGAAACGCGCGCCGGTGCCCATGACGACTCCGGTGGGAGACCCCGGGCCGATGTCGGTGACGGCGGGAAGGCTGTCCGCGTAGTAGGATGGCCAGCGGCCGGCGCCGCTGCGCCATCCGTAGTCCCCGCCGCTGACGACATGGTTGATGCGGGTGGGCATGTACCAGGGCGTGCCGAAGTCCCATTCCATATCAGAGTCGTAGGTGAAGGGCTCCCCGTTGGGATCGAAGGCGACACGGTAGGCGTTGCGGAAGCCGATGCCGAAGAGTTCGTGTTCGCTGCCATCCGGATTGGTGCGGCCGACATAGCCACCGGGAGCGACGAGACCGCGGGCGTGGCCGCGGGCGTCCCACATGCGCGGGACGATGTGATCCTCGCCCCAGGCTACAGGGATGCTGCGTTCCAGGTTCTCCGGTGTCTTCGTGAAGTTGCCATTGACGTAATAGATCGAGTTGCCGTCGGGTCCGAGGATGAGGGAGTGTGGACCGTGTCCGCTGGAGCCGTCGATCTCACGCAGAAGCTCAATGCGGTCATAGGTGTCGTCACCGTTGGTGTCGCGGAGCCGGTAGAGGCCGGACTTGCGCTCGCCGAACTGGTTTGCGGATTTCTCGTTGACCATCACGTAGAGGCTGCCGTGGGCATGGAGCAGGCCATGGGCGCCGGCGAGACCCTGGGTATCCAGCTTTTCGACATTTGAGATCTGCCCGCCGGAATGCGGGGGCAGGGTGAAGCGGTAAATGCCGCCGAACTGATCGGAGGCGAGCATGCGACCGCGGTCATCGATGGTGAGGGCCACCCAGGAGCCCTGGTCAGCGAGCGGCACGGTGTAGATGCGCTCTACCTTGAATCCGAGGAGGGCGTTGACGGGCGGGGAATCAGTCTCCGGGGTTTGCGCAAAAAGCAGTGTGGAGCCAAGGGTCAGCAGGCCTGCCTGACGCAGGCCGGGGATGAGATAAGAAGTCATGGGTGCAGTGATTTTGAGGTGAGGGGAGTGGCATTCACGGGTGGATGGCGGGGTTAGTCAGGGGAGATGCTTGATGCGGATATCCTCGAATTGAATGACCATCGGCGGGCCGACGTGGACCTAGAGGGCAAGGATACCGGAAGTGGCGGCGTGTGCGGTACTGGATGCCCGGTGAAGTCATCGTGGTGGCCGTTTAAAAAAGAACAGGCCGCAGGGGGCATATGAGCCCCTGCGGCCTGAACGTCCTGTCTTGTCCGACCCGGGGGTGTGGTTACGGTGCCGGTGCGAACATCGGACTATCGCGATCGCCTCCGGAAAGAACGAAGGCGACGAGATCACGAAGTTCATCCTCATTAAGGGCGTTGATGAGACCCGGTGGCATGAGGGACTGCTCCGAAGGACGGCTGGAGCGGATGTTCGCGATCTTGATCATGGTGAGATCGCGAGGTGCGAAGGGGTTGGCGGCGATGAAGAGCTCACCCGCCTCCTCGAAGGCCGGATAGCCGGCGATGGCGGTGCCGTCCTTGAGTTCGTAGTGGGTGGCGGCATAGGTCTCATTGATCACGGCGGACGGATCGATGATGTACATCATCAGATCGCGTTCGGTGTAGCGGGAGCCCGCTTGGGTGAGGTTGGGACCGATGGCGCCGATCGACAGGCTGCCGATACGGTGGCAGGCAATGCAGGCTGCGGCGGTGTACATGGCCTGGCCTTGTTCGAAGTCGCGGTTGATGAGGTTACCGCGGACGATCTCGGTGGCCTCGTCGATGGTGTAGTTGCGGCCCGGCCCCTTGGGGGTCACGGTCTCGGCGAAGAGGTTGACGGTGGGCCGTTCCGAGATGGCGGCGAGGCGTTCGCGTTCGGCTTGATCGGTGACCGTGGCCAGCGCGATGCTGCGGATATTGTCGATGAAACCGTTGAAGCTCATACCACCGGTCCATTCGTAGGTGGAGGGGAACCAGGAAAAATACGCGTTGCGCAGGCTCGGAGTCCAACCGGAACGGGCGGCGCGGAGCGTGTAGGCGTAGGCGATCTGCTGACGGTCGGGTCGGGTCTTGTTGACCGCGGCGAGCACGTTGCCGTAGCGATCGTTGCGGGCGATCAGGCTCTCACTGGCCATTTCCTGACCGGCAGGATCTTCGGCGACCTTGAGAAGGGGGACGGTCTTTGCGACCACGGTGGGCGAATCGAGATAAACCAGCAGTCCGGCGAGTTCCCGGCCCACGTGGGGATTCTGGTGGGGATAATGCGGATCAAACTTTGCGGCCACCGCCTGCTTCACCTCGGGTGAGGGTTCGCCCATGCGGGTGAACGCGAGTTGCCACGCACGGACCAGTTGCAGCTGGAGGGCATCGGAAAGGTTGGCGAAGTTGATTCGACTGAGGGATTCGATCACCCGGGGCTGCAGGGCCTTGTCCCCCACGCGGGCGAGGGCGATGAGGGCTTCGATGGCCGCCTGGGTATTGGTTTCGGTGAGCGCACGTTCCGACCACTGGCTGGCGGGCTGGCGTTCAATGGCGACCCGGGCGGCCCAGCGGACGAAGCGGTCTGAATGACTGAGATGAGGCCAGGCTTGGGCAAAGGTTTCGGGTCCGGCCTGCGGACCATGCAGCGCTTCGAGCTCGCGGCGGAGCCGGGCTTCCGGAGTCGGACGGGGATAGGGGGCTGAGGCCGTACTCTCGTTGCCCGTGTAGGT
>JBGTGS010000018.1:0-11525 GCA_041746615.1 Opitutaceae bacterium
CAACCTGCGCTCCGGCAACGGCGGTTCCTTCACCAATGCTGCCGGCGCCTCCTTCAACGACCAGAACGCCGCCGACAACTTCATCAACAACATCTTCGGCGGCTCCTACACGTTCGCCAACGCCGGCACCTACACCAAGTCTGGTAACGCCCTCACCACCATCAGCGTCCCCTTCAACAACACCGGTTCTGTCCTGGTCAACGCCGGCGAACTCCGCCTGCAGGGCGGCGGCTCCAACTCCGGCACGGGCACCATCACCACTGCCGCCGGGGCCATCACCAGCTTCAACGCGGGCTTCACCATCACCGATGGTTCCAGCCTCGGCGGTTCCGGGGTTTACAAGTTGCTGAATGGCACGCTCTCGATCGATGGCACGATCGGCGTCGCAGTTTTCGAGCAGACCGGAGGGGTTCTCGCCGGCACCCATACATTCGACGACGCCACCTTCAACTGGTCCGGCGGCAACTGGAACACCGCAGGCAGTACCACCTTCAACGGGGGCTCCGTCCTCAACCTCACCACCACCAGCGGCAAGGACTTCAACCAGCGAACCCTCCTCAATCAGGGCATCGTCAACTGGTCCGGCGGCAACCTGCGTTCCGGCAACGGCGGCTCCTTCACCAATGCCGTCGGCGCTTCTTTCAACGACCAGAACGCCGCCGGCAATTTCATCAACAATATCTTCGGCGGCTCCTACTCTTTCATCAACGCCGGCACCTACACCAAGTCCGGCAACTCCCTCACCACCGTCAGCGTTCCCTTTACCAACACCGGCTCCGTCCTCGTAAACACGGGCGAGTTCCGCCTCCAAGGCGGTGGTTCCCTCTCCGGTGCCGGCACCCTCACCACCGCCGCCGGTGCCATCACCAGCTTCAACGCAGGCTACACCGTCACCGATGCCGCCAGCCTCCTCGGCCCCGGCCTCTACCAACTGCTCAACGGCACCCTCACCCTCGACGGCACCGTCTCCGTTCCCACTTTCAACCAGACTGGCGGCTCCCTCGCCGGCACCCAGATTTATGCCGGCACCGTCATCAACTGGTCCGGCGGCAATTGGAACGCCGTCGGCTCAACCACCCTCGCCTCCGACGTCGTCCTCAACCTCACCACCACTAGCGGCAAGGACTTCAACCAGCGCACCCTCCTCAACCAAGGCATCGTCAACTGGTCCGGCGGCAACCTGCGCTCCGGCAACGGCGGTTCCTTCACCAATGCTGCCGGCGCCTCCTTCAACGACCAGAACGCCGCCGACAACTTCATCAACAACATCTTTGGCGGCTCCTACACGTTCTCCAACGCCGGCACTTACAACAAGTCCGGCAGCGCCCTCACCACAATCAGCGTACCCTTCTCCAATGCAGGCTCGGTCGTTGTGGCAGGTGGGACGTTGAGTTTCACCGGCTCCTACACCAATCCGAACGGAGGCCTCGAACTACAGAACAACGCTGCCCTCAACCTGCCCGCGGGTTTCGTCCTGAACCTCGGCTCCGGACTGGGCACTTTGTCCGGACACGGCGTCGCCTCCGTACCGGCCGGTGTCGTCGTGTCGGGGATGTTCGAACCGGTCAACCTCACCCTGACCGGAGACCTCACCCTCCAAAGTACAGCCCTGTTGTCATTCACCCTCCGTGGCACCACCCGGGGCTCGGGCTATGACCGCCTCGATGTCACGGGCAACGCCATCCTCAACGGCTCCCTCCAAGTCTTCATCGATGCCGGCTCCGGTTTTAATGACATCGTGACTCCCGCCGATACCTTCATGTTGGTGGATGCCACCGGCACCCTCTCCGGGGCCTTTGCCAATATCGCCTCCGGAGATCTGCTCGTCACGGCGGATGGACTCGGCCTCTTCAAGGTCAACTATGGCGCGGGCAGTCCCTTCGATGTGAGCGCCGTGGTCCTCAGCGATTTTCAGGCCGTCCCCGAACCGTCCACCTGGGCCCTCATGATTGTGGGTGTCGGCATCCTCGCCCTCACCACCCGACGACGCAGCGCCGGACGAACAGCTGACTGATTATCGCCCTTCAATCGCTGGCTTAGGGATCCCAAACACCCGACCTGAGCTTTGCCGACACCGAGGTGATGCAGGCCGGGAATCAAGGTGGGATGTAGCCATCCAGAGTTGCCGCGCTCACCGGGTGGGTCTAGATTGCCCGCATGTCAAAGCCCCTCACCGCAGCCCGCACCTGGGACCTCGGCGGATACTTCCCCCGCTTTGACGGTCCCGAGTTTTCCACCTTCAAGTCCACTTTGCGCGAGGACTTGTCCCGCCGGTTGAAACATGCCGGCCTGCTGCCTCCACTCACCACCGAAACCAAGGCGGCATGGTGCGCAGAAATCATCGCCCTGGAGGATCTGATCAGCCGGCTCGAACACCTTTCATCCTATGTCGGTTGCCTGGCGGCCGGCGACGCGTCCTCAGAGGCCTACCGGGTCGAGGAGGCCGCGATCGGTGTGCTCGGTGCGGAACTTGAAAAGGTTCGAGGCGAAATCCTGCGTGCCCTCAAAAACGCTTCTGACAAGGATGTCGCCGCCCTTGCCGCCGAACCTGCCCTCGTCGGACTCGACTACTTCATCCAGCGTCTGCGTCACGAGTCCACCCTGCGCATGTCCACCGCTCAGGAAACCCTCGCGGCCGACCTCAATCTCGACGGATTGCATGCTTGGAGCCGGCTGTATGACGCCCTCACCGGCAAGATGTCCTTCGGGATGGAATGGCCCGATGGACGAAGCGAGACCCTGCCCATGAGCCAGCAGCGTGCGCTGATGTCCCACCGCGACCGCCGCGTGAGGCGGGCCGCCTTCGAGGGGGGCAATCGTGTGTGGGTCGCCAACGAGGATACCTTTGCCGCCGCCCTGAATGGCATCGCCGGAGCGCGTCTCACCCTCAACCGCCACCGAGGGGTGAATCATTTTCTCGATGTCTCCTTGTTCGAAGGCGCCCTCTCGCACCGCTCGCTTGATGCCATGCTCGCGGCCATCCACAACCACGCGGAACTTCCGCGCCGCATCCTCAGGCTCATGGGCCGGCTCCAAGGCACGGAGGGTATCGCCTGGTATGATCAGGAGGCGCCGATGCAGCTCCCCCCGCAACCCGCGGTTGACTGGGACCACGCCTGCGCCCTCGTCGCCCGGGCCTATGCCGAGCAATACCCCGCCTTGGGCGATTATTTCGAGGACCTGATTGTGCGCGGCTGGATCGAGTCGGAGAAGCGCCCCGGCAAACGCTCCGGCGCCTTCTGCACCGGCTCCACCCTCACGCGCGAGCAGCGCGTCTTCATGACCTACGCAGACACGATGCACGATGTCATCACCCTCGCGCATGAGACCGGCCATGCGTTCCACTCGCACGTGCTGGGCACCGAACGGCCCCTCACCACCCAGTACCCGATGACACTGGCTGAAACCGCCTCCAATTTCGGGGAAATGCTCCTTATCCACGGCCTGTTGCGTGAGCCCGGTCTCAGTGCCGGCCAACGCGCCTTCCTGCTGGATTGCGAGGTCGGACGGGCCCCGGGCTACCTGCTCAACATCACCGCACGCTTTGAGTTCGAGAAGGCTTTTCATAAGGACCGCGCCTCCGGCGAGGTTACGGTCAGCCGCCTGAAGACACTCATGACCGAGGCCCAGCGGCGCGTCTTCGGAAACGCCCTTGAGGCCGGTGGTGAGGATCCGTATTTCTGGGCATCCAAGCTCCATTTCTACATCTCCGGCGTATCCTTCTACAACTACCCGTACACCTTCGGCTACCTGCTCAGCCATGCGCTCTTCGCCCAGTTCCGTCGCGAAGGCCCGGTTTTCCTGCCCAAGTATGAGGCCTTCCTGCGCCGCACCGGCAGTGCCACCTGCGAGGATGCGGTGCTCGAGACCCTCGGACGCGATATCACGGATCCCTCCTTTTGGGCTGATGCACTCCACAACATCGAACACCCCCTCAAGGAACTGGAGACCCTCGTCCCCTTGCTGGTCAAAACCCCGCCGCACTGACCGAAACCCCGATTAGTCGCCGCGCTTGGCGCGGCTTTAGCAGCCCGTTGGCCCAGGCACTCCCTTTGCCGCAGAATCTCTCGCCCTTTTCCCACGAGGCGAAATTCACAAGTCAGACGGGCTGCTAGGGATGCTCCTTGCACCCGGCGGGCTCAGCCTCACACTCTGCTCAGGCGGAAGCCGCGGTTTCGACCAGAGTCTCCGCCCATTGCGCATGGATACCCTCTACACCCTGTGCCGCTCGGCAGACAACCGCTACGCGCCGCCCTTCACCCCGGAGCAGGCGGCGGAAATCGTGGCGCACAAACAATCCCACTTTGCCCGGGAGGCCGCGGAAAATCCGCTCGTTAACGAAGTCCTGACCGGTGGTAGCGTCACTTATCAAGGATTGGAGCAGGACGACCGGCACGGGTTTCTCCACGGACCCGCCACGTTCTTTCGCACCCACGAGATCCTCCGGCGCACCCGCCGCCACAATGCCTTGGTCCGGATTGGCGGCTGCGAATATCCACACAACACGGCCGCCGCCTTGTTCGCCCGTTGCATCCCCAACGCCCGGCTGCAACATCTGCCTTGGTTTTCCATGGCGCGTTACACCACCTCGCTGGCCCTGGTGTGGGGCCTCACCCTGCTGATCGGCCACCTCATAGCCCGCGACAATCCGGACGCCGGGCTGCTCGATGCCTTTGTCTGTTACCACCTCGGTCTCGGTGGCACCATCCTGGCACTGGCCTATGCCTCACTGAGACGCAACCGGGACTTCCGCCAGGCCTCCCCTTGGAATTCCGCAGTCTATCTCGACCTCAATGCCGACCTGGTTCGACGTGGATCGCCGGCCCTCGCCGCCGCCCGCAAGGAATTCCTTCCCCGGCAGGCCCCGTTCAAGAAACCTGCGTTCTACTATCCCCTCTCCCGTCGCATCGAGAACCACGGATTCGACGAGGAGCTGAACTCAAAGTTGCCCGCCTCGAATCTCCACCCGGTGTCAACGTCCCCGCCCGGTCACCGCTGAACAGAGGTGCCTTGCGGATCTTGTTCATACTCTTTCATGAAATCCCATAATCGGCCCCTGCTCGCCCTGTTCCTCGTGCTCACGTCCGCCTCCATGGCGGCCGGTCCGGTGAAGCGCGATATCCCGTTTGCAACCGTCGATGGGACTGAGCTCAAGCTTGACCTCCACCTGCCCGCTCACGGAACACCGGCCGGGCTGATCATTTGGGTCCATGGCGGGGCCTGGCGTGCCGGTTCCCGTGCTTCTGTGGAACTGAGCGGCCTGACTACACACGGCTGGGCCATCGCCAGCGTTGACTACCGGTTGTCACCCGTGGCGCGGTTTCCGGCCCAGATCCATGACATCAAAGCGGCCATCCGCTTCTTACGCGCTCACTCGCGGGAGCTGGGATTGCCGTCCGATCGGTTTGTGATCGCTGGCTCATCCGCCGGTGGCCATCTTGCTGCCTTGGTCGGGGTGACCAATGGACACGCGGAACTCGAAGGCAAGGTTGGCGATCATCCCACCGTGTCGTCGGATGTCCATGCCGGCGTGATCCTCTATGGGGCCAGCAATCTCACCACAATTCTCCGTCAATCCACCCCCCACGGCCTCAGCGTGCGCATACCGGCCCTCGATCTGTTCATTGGCGGCCAGCCCGAGGCGGTTCCAGATCTGGCCCGACTCGCCAGCCCTGTTTACCATGTGGATGACCGTGATCCGCCCCTCCTGCTTCAGCACGGCGATCAGGACCCGCAGATGCCAATCAACCAGTCCCATGAACTCCAAGGCGCCTACGCCAAAGTCGGGCGGCCTCTGGTGATGATCGTCAAGCACGGTTCCGCGCACGGAGGCCCCGCCTTCAGCAGCCCGGAAAGCCTGACCCAGATCGACCATTTCCTGCGCGAGCACCTGGAGCAATAACCTGCAAAAATCGCGGTTCTCATCCCACCTCACGAGCAGCCCTCCTGCGCTGAAGCTTCGGAGGGCATCCTTCGCCTCAACCCGCACGCTTGCCTGCTGGAGAAAACGGGGGATGGCCGTGCCATCCGAAGCCTTGGCGAAGGATGGCGGAGGGGGTGGGATTGATTCGCTTCGCTCAGGGCTGCGCCCCAAAGCCGGTGGCTTTGCCCCTATTCCACCCCTGCTGCCGCTTCACGGCAGCACCGGCTTCGCCGGTTCGCCAATTGTCAGAGACAATTGGCGGAGGGGGTGGGATTCGAACCCACGGTACCCTTGCGGGCACGCCTGATTTCGAGTCAGGTACAATCGACCACTCTGCCACCCCTCCGTGGGGGACTTCGGAAGCTAGGACGCCCCCGGCAAAACGGAAGCCGAAAGTTTACGGATGACCGGTCGATAACCTCCACTGATCAGAAAGCGCCCGCTCAGATATTCTCATCCTGCCCCGGGGGAATCTCCGGTAGATTGGCTGGAAGGTGCTGAGGCAGCACCAGATAGTAGTTCATCAGCCACCAGCTGCGCGAAGAGCGGTAAAACAAAGCCGGGAACAGCAAAGAACCGACCCCCGCGGCAATGATAGCGAAGGAGAACCCGATGACCTTGAAGTAGGCCAACAGCATGAGGGGTGTGAGAAAACCCACCAAGGTAACTCCGTAGTTGAGCGCAAGCGCGCCAAGAAAACCGCCCTCATCACGCTCAATTAGCAACCCGCACTGTGTGCAGGAACGGTTCACCTCGAAGAGCTTGCCCTCCTTGAATAGGGTGCGCTGTCCACAATTGGGACAGCGGTTCGTCAGCCCCCTGGCTACTATTTGTCTGCGGGAAACGTTCATCAGGTTTTCGCAGAGCGAAAACCTCAGGCGCCGAGCTGATAACGGACGAAGCGGCGGACCTGCATGTTTTCACCCGTCTTGGCGATCTTCTCGGTCATGATCTCTTTGATCGTCTTCTCAGGCTGCTTCACGAAGGGCTGGTCGAGCAGGACGATGGTCGAGTAGAACTTCTCCAGCTTGCCCTCGACGATCTTCTGGACCGCCGCCGGGGGTTTGCCCTCGACCTGCGCGGCCGCGATCTCGCGCTCGGCGGCGAGATCCGACTCGGGCACCTGGTCGCGGGAAACATAGAGCGGGCTGGCCGCGGCGATGTGCAGGCACAGATCCTTGACGAAGGCGCGGAACTCATCGTTGCGCGCCACGAAGTCGGTCTCGCAGTTGACCTCGATCATCACCCCGACCTTGCCGCCGAGGTGGATGTAGCTCTCGATGATGCCTTCCTTAGCCAGGCGGTCGGCGCGCTTGGCGGCCGAAGCGGCACCCTTCTTGCGAAGGATGGTGATGGCCTCCTCGACGTTGCCGTTCGTCTCGACGAGGGCGCGTTTGCAGTCCATGAGACCGGCGCCGGTCTGGGCGCGCAGGTCGTTGACCATTTGGGCGGAGATGGTGGTGCTGGTGCTCATTGAATAAATAATATCAGGGTTGAAAACACGGCGATGGAAGCCCCGCGACCGCGGGTCCGTCACCAACGGGGAAAAGGCTCACTCCGACTTGGGAGCAGCAATCTTCTTGCGGACGGCCGGCTTCTTGACCGGGACGATCTCCTCCTCGGCAGAGGTGTCGTCGCTGTCGGCAGGCAGCTCGACCTTGCTCAAGTCAACCTCACCCTCGGCGATTCCGGAAGCTTCGGCGACGGCAACGGTGGCGGCCTTCAGGTCAGCCTGCTGGCGGCTTGACCGGCGCGATTCCCGCTGATCGAGACCGCCTTGGATCGCTGCGAGCACGGCATCAACGATGATGCGGATGGACTTCACCGCGTCATCGTTGCCCGGGATAGGGAAGGCGAGCTTGGTCGGATCGGAGTTGGTGTCCACCAGACCCACGGCCTTGATGCCGCAGCGCTCGGCCTCGGCGACAGCGATGTCCTCGTGGCTCACGTCGACGACGAACATGGCGGACGGCAGGTCCCCCATCTCGACGATGCCGGCAAAATTCTTCTGCATGCGCACCATCTCGCGCTTGATGGCGGCGATTTCCTTGGCGTTGAGCTTGGCCATCTCCCCGTTGGTCTCCATGGCCTGGTACTTCTTGTACTTGGCAATGGAACGCTTGACGGTGGCGAAATTGGTCAAGGTGCCACCGAGCCAGCGGTCCACGCAGTAAGGCATGTTCACGGAGGACGCGGCCTCGCGCATGATTTCCTGGGCCTGGCGCTTGGTCCCCACAAAGAGCACATTGCCGCCGTTGGCGACAGTGTCCTCGAGGAAAGTGCAGGCCTTCTCCATCGCGGTGAAGGTCTTGCCCAGATCGATGATGGTGATGCCCTGACGGTGGTCGAAAACGTAGGGCTTGGAACGGGGGTTCCAGCGCTTGGTCTGGTGTCCGAAATGGACGCCGGCGTCGAGGAGGTCTTTGACAGTGATGCTGATGCTCATGGATCTATGTATCTGCGATACCCAGGTCGGCCAATGGGCCGCCTTGCGATCGTTGGATGATGGTTGTGTAGGTTTGGTTGACTCCTTCCAGAATGGGAAAGAGCGGTTCAGCACAGAGAGCGACCCATCGGTAGGCAAGTGTGAATTGGCAAAACTACAAAAAGGTCGTTGACAGTCCCCCGGGCAATTCATGGTCTGGCCCTTCCGATTGTTGCAGGTGGAGCAGCCTGATAGCTCGTCAGGCTCATTATCCCGCAGCCGCGGGATCGTTGGTTCAAGTCGGTTCTTTTCAATTTCCCAATCACTTAGACAGCAACCACTGTCACTAGTCATAACCCTTTGTTGCAGGGTGGAGCAGCCTGGTAGCTCGTCAGGCTCATAATCCCGCAGCCGCGGGATCGTTGGTTCGAGTCAGTTCTTTCAATTTTCAGTCACGTAGACAGCATGGGCTGTCACAAGTCATAACCCTTTGTTGCAGGGTGGAGCAGCCTGGTAGCTCGTCAGGCTCATAACCTGAAGGTCGTTGGTTCAAATCCAACCCCTGCACCCAATTTAAACGCCGCCCATTACCCGGGCGGCGTTTTTTGGCTTTGGGTGAAGATGAACTATTTTGCATATATCCTGCGAAATGCCGATGCGCGCAGCTACATCGGCATCTCCGCAGATCCCGTCAACCGCCTCGCCCAGCACAATTCCGGCGAATCGAAATGGACCGCAAAATACCAGCCATGGACGCTCGAATGGACCAGTCGCCCCATGTCCCTGGGTGACGCCCGCCGTCTCGAAATCAAACTCAAGAAACAGAAAGGTGGCGTCGGAGAAGAAACCCTAAAGCGCGATTTCGGCTCATAATCCCGCGTACGCGGGATCGTTGGTCCCGCAACCGCGGGATCCAACCCCTGCACCCAATTTAAACGCCGCCCACTGCTCGGGCGTCATTTTTGCTGCGGTTGATCGGGTAACATTCGTGAGCCGAAGTGCCAGACACGTTTCAGCGCTGGCATGCCGTGCAAGGTCGCCTTCGCGGTGTCGTCGACCTGCGTGTCCGTCAGGTTCAAGGCCTCAAGCTTCGTCAGCGGACCGAGGGCCTTCACGCCCGCAGAGGTCACCCCGGTGCGCGTCAAATCCACGGCACGGAGGTTGGTAAATGTGGCGAGCGTGGTCAGGCCGGCGTCAGTGACGCGGGTGCGTGCGAGTTCAACCTCGACGATGAGGTCCGCAATTGGCGCGAGGCGCGCCAGCGTGGCGTCGTCGACCGTCGCAGGCGCGCTGGCTGTGCGCAACACGACGCCGTCGGTCGCGAGCCGTGAACGAGGCACGAGCTTGACTCCGAGTTCCTGGGCGAGACGCGCAATCTCCTGTGCGCGAGGCTGCCAGTCGGGGGCAAGCGGTTCGATCACCTGAAATCGCTTCGGCACCGGCGCGTCCGCGAAGGCGCTGAGCGGAGCCGTCGGAGAGGCCCCGGCCTTGATCCAAAATTCGACGACCTTGATCTCATCCGGCTCCATCGGAGGCTTGCCGTCCGAGGGCATGTAATCCCCGTGGTCGTACGGCAGCGTGATGCGGCGGAAGAGTTCGCTGTCGGCCAGTTCACCGGGCTTGATGACCTCACCCGCGTCACTGCCCTTCATGATCGCCGAAAAACTATCCAGACGCAGCTCCGCCTCCTCCTTTTCGGGACCGTGGCAGGTCACACAGTGCTGATCGAACAGCGGGGCGATGCGTGCGTCGTAAAACGTGGGCTCGGCGGCCGACGCCGCGGCGCAGACAAATAGCCACGACCACGCCATTCGATGCACGCGAGGCGGGAATGAATCAGGCGAGGATGCCATTGATGACATTGGCGGGAACGACGCCCGTGAGTTTTTGGTCGAGGCCCTGAAACTTGAAGGTGAGCCGGTTGTGATCGAGGCCGAAGAGATGCAGGATCGTCGCGTGCAGATCGCGCACGTGCACCGGGTCGCGCACAATGTTGTAGGAGAACTCATCGGTTTCGCCGAACTGTACTCCCGGCTTCACGCCCCCACCCGCCATCCACATGCTGAAGCAACGCGGGTGATGGTCGCGTCCGTAATTGTCGGGGCGAAGCAGGCCCTGCGAATACACCGTGCGACCGAACTCACCGCCCCAGATGACGACCGTGTCATCGAGCAGGCCGCGTCGCTTGAGGTCGGTGATCAGCCCGGCGGTGGGACGGTCCGAATCCTCACAGAGGGTGCGGATGTTGTTGGGCAGGTTGTTATGCTGGTCCCAACTGCGGAGGAATATCTGGGTGAATCGCACGCCGCGTTCGGCAAGGCGCCGGGCCATGAGGCAGTTGTAGGCGAAGGTGCCGGGTTCGCGAGCGTTTGGGCCGTAGAGGTCCCAGGTCGATGAAGGTTCATCGGAAAAGTCGGTCAGCTCCGGCACGGACGTCTGCATGCGAAACGCCATCTCGTATTGGGAAATGCGCGCATTGGTCTCGGGATCGCCGACCCGTTCGAAGAGCTCGCGGTTGAGGTCGTTGACGCCATTGATCATCGCCCGGCGCAGGTTGCCGTCGATGCCCTTGGGGTTGTTGATGTAGAGCACGGGGTCGCTGCCCGCACGCAACGACACCCCGGCATGATTCGGAGCGAGGTACCCCGATGACCAGAGACGGTTCGAGAGCGCCTGTACATTCTGGCGCACCGGCATTTTTGACGTCATGACCACGAAGGTGGGCAACTCGTCGTTGACCGCACCCAACCCGTAGGAAAGCCACGAACCGAGCGAGGCCCGGCCCGAGAACATGTTGCCCGTCGTGATTTGCAGGATGGCGGGTTCGTGGTTGATCGCCTCGGTGTAGAGCGACCGGATCAGGCAGATCTCGTCCGAAACCTTCGCCGTGAAGGGAAACAGCTCCGAGACCCAATGGCCGGCTTTTCCTTCCCGGGCGAACTTGTAGACGCTCGGCGCGATGGGGAAACGCGCCTGACTCGCGGTCATACCCGTGAGCACCTGGCCGCCGCGCACCGACTCGGGCAGGTCCTTGTCCAGCATGTCGGCGAGTCCCGGCTTATAGTCCCAGGTCTCAAACTGCGACGGCGCACCCGCCATGAACAAATAAATGGCCCGCTTAGCCTTCGGAGCAAAGTGGGGCACGCCAGGCTGCAGCGCAGCCGCGGCGGGCAGGTC
>JBGTGS010000019.1:0-5245 GCA_041746615.1 Opitutaceae bacterium
CCCGATCCACTGACCTTAGGGAAGGGGTTGGGTCGGGACTACACGCCCTTTCGGGAAAACTGCTCCTGCCATGCAGTCACTTGCGCGAAAATCGGCAGCAAATTAGCCGATTCTCACTCCCAGTAGCGGAAGTCGGGTTAGAGCAGTTTAAAATGAAGTGTAGCCGTTAGGCTAGAAGCGAAGGGTAGGGCGCTCTCTCCGAGAGCGCCGCGGCGCATTGGGACAATACGCCCTACCACCACCAGCAACCGGCTACAGTTCAACTTGAATTGCTCTAGTCCCTTAAATCCTATCAGTCCTATAGGACCTATAGGGACCTATGACCCATCCAGCAGTTTCAAAAACTCCGCCTCGCCGATCACCGGCACGCCGAGGGTCCTGGCCTTCTCCAGCTTTGAACCGGCTTCCTCTCCGGCGAGGACATAGCTGGTCTTCTTGCTCACGCTTCCACTCACCTTGCCGCCCGCCGCCTCGATCTTCTCCGACGCGGCTTCGCGCGTCAGCGTCGGCAGCGTGCCGGTGAGCACGAAGGTCTTGCCCGCCAGCGCGGTGCCCGAAGGGGCCTTCTTAACCGGTGCCTGCGGCTCCACTCCGAGCGCACCAAGCTCCGCGATCAGGGTGCGGTTCCTCGGCTCGTTGAAGTGATCCAAGATCGCCAGGGCCATCGTCTCACCGATGCCTCCGATGCGACTGGTTTTCCTTTCGCCGATGAAATCCTCGTAGTTGGCCTCGGCCAGCGCCTCCAGACTCCCGAATCGTTTCGCCAAATCCTTGGCTGCGGCCGCGCCGACATGCGGAATGCCCAACCCGTGGATGAAGCGCCACAGCTCAGCCCGCTTGCTGCGCTCGATCGCCACCTGCAAATTGTCCGTCGATTTCTCCACGCTCTTTCCAAGAGTGAGCAGATCCTCCCGACGCAACCGGTAAATGTCAGGGATGCTCCTCACCCAGCGCTTGGCCACCAGCGCGTCCACCAGCGCCACCCCAAGGCCGTCGATGTCCACGCAGGCCTTCGACGCAAAATGCTGCACCCGCCGGCGCACCTGAATCGGACATTCGTAATTGGGACAGCGCAGCGCCACCTCCCCCTCCAGCTGCACAACCGGGGTTGCGCAAACCGGACACCTTTCGGGAAACACATAGGGCACGCACTCCGGTGTCCGCCGCGCAACGTTCACCGCGATCACCGCCGGGATCACCTCGCCTGCCTTTTCCACGAAGACGAAATCCCCCACACGGATGTCCTTTCGCGCGATCTCGTCGCGGTTGTGCAGCGTCGCGCGCGCCACCGTCGTGCCCGCGAGCAGCACCGGATCGAGCTCCGCCACCGGGGTGAGCACCCCGGTGCGTCCCACCTGGATGGTGATGCCCAGCAACTTCGTCTCGGCGCGCTCCGCTGCAAACTTGTACGCCATGGCCCAGCGCGGCGACTTCGAGGTCGCCCCGGCCTCGCGCTGCTGAGCGATGGAGTCGAGCTTCACCACCGCCCCGTCCGTGGCGTAGGCAAAGCGGTTGCGCAGGCCGTCGAGCTCACGCACCGCGTTCCAGATCTCGTCGGCGCTCCGCGCCGTCCAGTACTTCTCGACGACCGGAAGACCCCAGGACTTCACCCGCTCGTGATAACCGTGCTGGGTGGACGGCAGGGACCCGGCCGGCTCGCCATGGCCGAGACCGTAGAGCACGATTTCCAGCCGGCGCGACGCCACCTCGCGCGGATCCAGCTGCTTGATGGTGCCGGCCGCGAGATTGCGGGGATTCGCATAGAGCGGTTCACCGGCCTCCTCGCGCAGACGATTGATGCGACCGAACTCCTCCAGCGTCATGAAAATCTCCCCGCGGATCTCGATCACAGCGGGAACGGGTGCATCCGCAGATGCCTTCAACTCCTTGGGCAGCGATTTGATCGTGCGGGCATTGGCCGTGATGTCGTCTCCCTCGACACCATTGCCCCGGGTGACGGCGCGCACCAGCCGACCCTGTTCGTAGGTCACACTGACCGCCACCCCGTCGATCTTCGGCTCAACCACCCACGCGAGATCCTCGCGTCCGATCAGCTTCACGACCCGGGCATGGAACTCGCGCAGCTCCTCCTCCGAGTAGGTGTTGTCCAAGCTCATCATCCGTTCCCGATGGCGGTAGGTGACGAACCCCTCGGTGCGGTCGTCGCCGACGCGGGCGGTGGGCGACTCTGAGGCCGCGTGCTCAGGATAGCGCTCCTCCAAGTCGGCCAATTCGCGCTTCAACTGATCATAACCCGGATCGGAGATCTCAGGCGAGGCCTGTCGGTAATAGCGTTCATCATGACGCGCCACTTCCGCCCGGAGCTGGGCGATGCGGTCTTGGGCTTCGGCGGAGGTCATGGGTTGGACTTATCAGGAACAGTCGTTTCCCCAGTTTCAACCTGTTGCTGCTTCCGCCGCACAGGAGTTTCCAGAAATCTTCGGTACCAGGTCCAATGGATGTACAGCGTCACCGCCAGGGCAGCCCCAAGGGTGTCGGCCACCCAGTCGCCGAACTCCATATAACGGGTGGATGTGAAACTCTGACGATACTCGTCCAATCCACCGAAAATGGATGTCAGAATGATCGCCCAGCCTCTGCCCAGCCAGAGCCAGTGCCGCACGGACTCAATCCGTGCGATCAAGGTCGCGAGCAATCCAAAGACCAGCAGATGCACGACTTTGTCCAAATGAGGGATGTCAGGCCCGGACGCCACCGGTCCACCGGACGCCAGCGTGATGGTAACCGCCAAGGCGAGCGGCCAAAGCCAGTCGGTCCAAGCCGGCCCGGTGGAAGGAGATTTCGTCATCGTCGCCCGCGTGTAAGCCGCCCCGGCCCGTCCGAGGCAACCTTGATCGCATCTGCAAAGCTCCCGAATACCCTACGCACCCTCGCGCGAAAGCGACCCAAGTACATTTGCCCATTCCTCCCTTCCGGCATACCATACTTGATTTCTACGATCGATCGACATACTGTAATACAAATGGATACCGTGACCATCTCGCCAAAGTTTCAAGTTGTTATACCCCAACGTATTCGCGAGTCCATGGGCCTTAAGTCCGGCGAGAAGGCCCGGGTGATCGCGTTTCGCAACCGAATCGAATTCATTCCCATCCGGGATGTACGGGCACTCCGGGGTTATCTCAAAGGAATCGACACGACCGTGGTCCGTGATGGCGATCGGCTATGAACGTCGTCGATTCCTCCGCGTGGCTGGCCTATTTTGCGGACGAACCCACGGCGGATTTTTTTGCTGCGGCCATAGAGGACAGCGAACTGCTATTGGTCCCGTCGGTCTGCATCCACGAAGTGTTCAAGGTGATACTCCGGGAAAAAGGCGAGGACGACGCCTTTGTCGCCATAGCCGCCATGCAACAGGGCACGGTTGTCAATCTGGACAGTGACCTGGCCATGGAATCAGCCGCCTTGGGGATCGAAGAGAGCCTCCCCTTTGCGGACTCGGTGATTTACGCCACCGCCAGAAAGCACAGCGCCACCCTCTGGACCCAGGACGAGCACTTCACCGGCAAGCCCGGCGTGCAATATCAAGCGAAGGCGAAACCGTGATCGCAATGTGCATTCCGCCTGACTTTCGGTGTCTCCCTCGGCACTAAAAAACCCGTGGCGTCTGCGCCACGGGTTTTTGGAAAATGGTCGGGCTGGTGAGATTCGAAGCAACCGAACCACCTACGCAAAACGCTGACGGACAGGTGGCTAAGAGAAGTAAAGTCATGTCCGATACACAAATCCAGCAGGTGCGGGAAGAACTCCCTGGCTTCCTATCGCGCTTCGATGATCTCGAGCAACGGCACCGTCAGACGCTCTTTGCTTTGCTCTTCGAGCAAGCGGGGCCGGAGACCTGGGCGGTTGCTAAACTCTACCTTTCGACGGTCGAAGGGGGTGCGGCATGAGCTCTCTCAAAGCTTGGAAAGTCGACCGGAAGCACGGCCAGAATCCGAAGCTCGATGATCAATCCACATCCGACACTATCGAGGTATCGACGCTCAAGAACTGGCTGCACCTGAAGCTTGAACAAGCGGATGCTGAAACCCTCCTTCGGATCGAAATCCTTTTGACGGGGGTGAAGTCATGAGCGGGCGAACGGATGTTAAGCGTTTCTCCCAGTACGGCTCTGAAATCGGTCAGGACCAACAACAGTTTCAGACGTGGACTAATCGCGATCGTGGATCTTCGAGCGGCCTCGCGGGCAACGCGGATGCCATGGAGGAAGCCTTTGGAGCTCTTCTTCTGTATTTAGGTGACGGATACGATACAGGGACATGCCTTCAGCGGGTTTTTGCGGTGCTCTATCGATTCGCGCCTCAGCTTGTCGAATCGAAGATTGTAGATGCTTCGGAACGGAACGGCATTTCTAACGATTCGCTCTCTCATCAACTCATGATCTTCGATCAAGAGTTCCCGAAATTAGCCAATCGAAGTCTCACGAGTCTCAACCGTCGAGTTGCCCTGGCTGACATCCGAAATCGCCGCCGCGAACTGCGGCTTCAAGAATTGGCGCGTGAATCAGAACTCCGAGAAAAACACCGTCTCGAGCTGCTCGAGTTGCGGCACTCGCTCCGTCTCGAGCGAAAGAAGCAGGTGCGTTTCCTCGGCTCGAAGATTCGCGCCTTGCGTGAACGTCTCCGACTCGCAGAGCGAACCATCGAGCTTGCGCGTCCCCTGCAGGCAAAGTTTGCCGACGACATGAGGGCCTTCGATGCGGCCCTTGGTCTGCCCAGTGAGGAGGTGGCATCATGAGCCCCGCGCAGAAGACACGGAACGAATTCGTTGAAGCGTTCATGACGGCCGCGCCGGAAGATCAACGGACTGCCTTGCATGCGCTCTGTGTGCTTTTGCCATATGACATCTGCCGCCAGGGCGCGAACTGGTTCCGGGATCGGATTCCGGATCACGCCAAGCCGGCGAGCAAGGGGTAACCTTGATGTCGTGCGCAGTTCTCACCCGACGGCCCGCCTCGGCCCGTCTGCGGGCCGTGGACGGGTCCGCCCGACAGTTTAAGGGGGGGAGGCCCGGACCTTGGACGCCCCGCCGCGAGTCGCCCAGGGCGCCCCGATTCAGCCGGACCGCCCCCTTAGAAGCGGATCGAGCATTGAGCGTATGCGGACGGCGATTGCATGCCGTGGCCCATGTGGAGCACAGGGCGACGCGCGCCGGCCGGTTTGGGTTGGCCGTCGATTCGCGCACAGGCCGGCAGAATCCGGGATGCCAGATGCGCGGCCTTCGG
>JBGTGS010000020.1:0-23161 GCA_041746615.1 Opitutaceae bacterium
GGCGATCTGCGCCGGGATGATCCACATGTACAGGGTACGATGCTGAAGGATGTCACTTTGATCGGGTCTCCAGTCATCCATGTCGAAGGCGTGCGAGACCACCCGGGTGCCCGGCTTGAGCTCCGTGAGCAGGCGCGGACGCAGTTCCAGATTGATTGTCGGCAGAAGGTAAAGGGTCACCACGGTTGCATCTTTGATCGCCGTCTCGAAGAGGTTCTGCACCCTGAAATCGACCAGACGGGATACCCCGCTGGTGGCGGCGTTTTGTCGCGCCTCACGGACGCGCTCCGGGTCGATGTCGACGCCAAGCCCTCGCGTGCCATGCCGAACCGCCGCTGCGATGGGGATGCGACCGTCCCCCGATCCGAGATCGATCAGGTAATCGTTGGGACCCACATCGCCCATTTCCAGCATGCGATTGACGATGAAATCAGGCGTGGGCACGTAGGGCACATCCAATGTCACCGTGGCACAGCCGGCCTGAAAGAGGAGGGCGAGGGCCACACCGGCCGCAGCGGGCAGGCGGTGAAATGGATGCAGCGTCATGGGTTCGGACATGGGATTCCTATCGATGCGGGATCGGGGTTATGGTCGCACGCAACGACCGGGAGTTCGGATAGAGCCGAAGCTCATCCAATGCATCGTCAAGATCCACGCAAACAAACTCCCGTGAATTCCTACGGGGGCCCCGTCGGCCCCCTTACTCGTCCCGTCTCCAGCCTCCCGACTCCGATTTAAAATCGGTGGATTCAAGAGAAAGATGAGGGAAAGGAGTAAGAAGTCCGGGGCTCTGCCCTCTCAGCCGCTCTTTCGGAACATGAGACCCGCGCCGACCAGCACCATAATGCCTCCGCCGATGATGGAGACCATGTGCTGGGTTGTGCGAGTGCCGCCGTCGAAGGTATTGGCCACCTCGGTGCCAAACTCGGCCGCATGGCCGGCGATGGAATCCTTGCGCGCGATCCCCTGATAAAGGAGGACGGCACCGAGGATGATAAGAATGATGCCGATGGGTTTGATCATGGGATGGGGGTCGGTTGGACGGGTGTCCGAGCCGCGGCTTTCGAGCGGGATGCGCGATAGTGCCTGGCCGTTCGGACCAGACTGACAACCATCGGGGCCAATTGCACGATCCGAGTGAGGGTGCGGCGTCCCCGCCTCAAACGCTGCCCGGCCATCAAACCGATGGGCACCATTGCCAGTCTGGCCCAAGGGGACAGACAACGCCAGCGGGCCATTCCGGCATCAATCCAGCCAACCGGCCGGGCCAGCTCGCCGCAAAGCTCAATGCAGTCCATGCGTCGCCGATGGATGCGCGCACGGATGCTCGCCTTGCGCCGTTCAATCTGGCCTAAATCTTTGTCCGGATACATGCGCGGTCCTCGCGTAGTTCCTGCCGGGTTTCAGCAAAGGGATGCGGCTGCCTGGCCAGGTAGCGCCGGAAGGCAATGATGATACCGGCCAGCACCAGGGCATAGAACAGGGTCAAACCTCCGAGTGCCGCCAAGCGGGCGCTGTCCCAAAAGAGATAGACCACGGTAAGGCTCGCAAACGTAACCACCATCATGCCCGCGAATACGGCTGCGGTGATCCAGACAAAGATCTGGATGAACCTCACTTTCTCCTCCTGCAACTCCGTGGAAAGGAGCTCCAGCCGATCTTGGGCGGTCCCGATGAGGGAATCACCCAAGCTCTTCAGGGTACCGAGTAAACCGAGGGAGGCTGGAGGCTCCTTATCCATGGACGGATGATATCCGAATGCGAGGTCAGCTGCGGCGGATCAAAGCACCCAGCAACACGCCGACCCCCATCGCAATCGCGAGCGACTCATAAGGATGGGCACGGATCTTCTCATCGGCCTGCTGGGCTCCCGCGACCACTTTCTTGCGGGTATCCTCATAAAGAGCCTCGGCGCGCACCCGGGCGGATTCCAGCCGGGAACGCAGTTCGGCCAGGGCGTCACCTTCCATTTCCTTGGCGCCATCCTGCAAAATTTTCTCGGCCTCACCGATGAGGGTGCGGAGGTTTTCAATGACCGTGTCGGTCGGATCAGTGGCACTGGTGGTACGATTTTTCATAAGTCTTTGGTTGAAGTTTCAGGTTGAATACTAATGCCCGACTCTGGCGTATGCATAATACGCCCATATCCATGGGTCGGTCAAATGTTTGGACCGGTACGGCGGGTGTTGGTTCAGATTAATCAGCTCACATGGACAATCGCAGGCAAAATCGTCTGCGGAAAACCCTGATCCGGAATTTTCCCACGGACCAACTCGCCAAGCCGTTCAGTGCCAGCCATCATGGTCAGCGGAACCATATGAAAATTCCGCTGATCATCACCCTCACGGCCATTATGTCCCTGTCTCTGCTTCAGGCCCAGAACACGCTCACCCACCTCGTTCCTCCCGCCCAAGCCGTTGCCCCCGGATCTCCCGTGCAGATCGACTTGGTATCGCTCAACCCTGGGGAAGTTGAAGTGCGGTTTGAGACGACCCCCGTACACGAAGGGGCCGTCATCACCGGAGGCCGCACCTGGCCCGTGGAGCCGCAGGCGACCAGCCCCACCCCCGACGTTATTTTCCCCGGCGGCTTCGCCGTGCAATCCTACACCTTCAACCTGCCGGCCGCCGCGAACGGACGAGTGATCGTCGAATTCACCCGCGGCACGGAGGTCTTCCGTACGGTTCTCAATGTGGACGGCGTCGCTCCCGCCACCACTGAAGCCGATCCGCCCCGGACCAACCTGACCGTGCGCCAGCCGGCGGCTTCCGCCCTCGAACGCACCTTCGCCGGACGCGTTTCGGCCCACGAATCCATTTATTTCATCTATGGACCGGAAACCAAGAGCCCAGCCGCCAAATTCCAAATCAGCTTCAAATACCGGTTTCTCAATTTCAGCCGCGACAGCGAAAACAAAGTGCCTGCCACCCTCCAGTTCGGCTTCACCCAGCGATCGCTCTGGGACATCGATGCCGCCTCCAGCCCCTTCTACGACACCAGCTACATGCCGGAGCTTTTCTTCGAGTCGCTGGCCCCCATGCCGGAGGACGGATCGGGTGGATTCACCTGGCTGGGCTACCAGGCCGGCTACAAGCACGAGTCCAACGGACGCGATGGACCGATCTCACGCAGCAGCAACACCCTCAATCTGCGTGTCGCCATGGTCTTCGGGCAAATCAACAGCTGGCACCTGCTGGTCATGCCCGAGGTGCTCACCTACGTCAGCGGGTCGGACAACAATGCCGACCTGAGGGATTATCGTGGCAATGCCCAGCTCCGCCTTCGTCTCGGCAAGGCTAATGGACCCATGCTGCTGGCCACCGGCCGGCTGGGACGTGATACCAGCCGCAGCAGCATCAAACTCGACCTCAGCTGGCCGTTCCGGACCCGTCTGCTCTCCTTCGAGACCTACTTTTTGATCCAATACTTCAACGGCTACGGCGAAAGCCTGCTGGCCTACGATGAGAAATCCGAGGCCCTGCGCGCCGGCATCTCCCTGGTTCGCTGAACCCGGGGAAAAAGTTGGCCGGTCGCCTACCCCTAAGCGACCGGCCATTTGCTTTCTTGGTTACCCCAAAAACCCCCGCTATGCGGGAGCTGTCATCACCCTAGCATAGATCAGGCCAAAGTCAAAGGGTCACAACGTTACATTCAGGAAACAGGAAAGGCAGAAGCCAAAATCTACGTTATACACTAATTGACATGAACTAATGTGAATTTAGGATCCGGCATTTGCTTGGACAATAAAATCTCCTGGATCCGAGTTCACTTATCAGTGCCAATCAGTGTCTATTAGTGGTTGAAAACTCCGGGTGCGCGCTCACCCCAGCAGGCCGGCGAGAGCCTGGTTCTTGGTCAGGGCGAAGGCCTCGCGCACGGTTCCAAAGGCGGAGATCAGCTCCCGTGGAGAGCCGTGGCGCGGGAATCTCATTTCCAAAGCCGCACCGTCGCAAACCACCGCTGCATCCACCTCCGCCACCGTCAACGTGCAGTCGCGGCAGTCCGACGGATAATCCACGCGCAGGGCCACATCGCCATCAAGGTTTTCCACCGCATCTATCACCGCCTCGACGCTCACGCCTTTCACCAGCGCAAAATGGATCGCCGAAAACCCACCGGCGAAGAGGCCGTCGAACTCCGGCACCGCGATCAAGGCGGCGTTGCCCAGGCTGTGCAGCGTGCGCGTGACCAGGTAGCTGGCCGGTTCCGCCTCGTCCAGCGCATAGGTCAGCTCCAGCGTAAAGTCCCGCGCCGTCAGCACGGCCACCGGACTGGTGATATCGAGACTGAGATCCTTGCGTTTGTAATTCAGCGCGGAGCGGGCGCGCTGGAAAAAATCCTCAGCCTCGGAGGTCAATTCGGGTGCGCAGAGCCGGGCGAGGAATCCGCTCGTCGCCTGATTGACCATATCAGGCACGGTGTGCCGCTTGCGGTCGAAGCCGCGCAGAGCCTTGCATGCCCCGCCGCCACGGCCGACCAAACTGATCCGGGAAATGAACGTATGCGGGTCACCCGCCGCCTTCGCCATAGTAAGCGCCCCATTGAGCCAGCGACCCGCAACAACGCCATGCCAAATTCAATCCCCCTCAAGCTTCCGGTCGCCGACAGGCGGCCCTGATCAGCGCAATCAATCCCACCATCATCAACAGCGGGATCCACAGCGGCGAGAGCGCCCCTATGACCACGAGCGTCACCACCGCAAGGCTGAGCACCAGCCCAATGCCCATCACCCCGATGATGGCAAACCCGGTGGTCAGGGCGCCTCCGACCACCATGGCCACGCCCACCGCTGCCATCAACGGCACCGCCAGCAGCGGGAACAGTTCATACACCAGCAAAGCCACCATCACGACCAGCGCGAGTTTGAGCACGGTCACCAGAAAAGTCTTCATGCTCCCAATAACCCCGGGGGGGGCTCGAAGTTGCATCAAATCCGCAAGGTCCCCGGAAAGTTAGCGTTGATGCCGGAGCGTCCTTTGACTCACGGTTCAAACCACCTCATGGCCGCCACCGCCCCCATCCCCGTTGTTTGCGCCGTGATCGAACGCAATGGCCGCGTCCTCATCGCCCAACGGCCGCCACACAAGCACCTGCCCCTTGCCTGGGAATTTCCCGGCGGCAAGGTCGAACCGGACGAAGCCCCTGCCACCGCCATCCTCCGCGAGATCAGCGAGGAACTTGGCTGCGTCATCGACCTCGTGCGCCCGCTGCCTGCCTTCACCCATGATTACGGCACCGTCATGATCGAGATGATCCCCTTTGTCGCACGCCTGACGGCGGACAGCCCGGAGCCCACAGTCACCGAGCATCAGGCCCTCGCCTGGGTCGAGCCCGCAGGACTCCAGGCCTATAACCTCGCCCCCGCCGACTGGCCGGTGATCCGGAGCTACGGAGGGTAGCGCCCGCCTCGTTCTCTTTCTCGTAATCTTTCTTTTTCTCCGGCTTGAAGTTCAGCGGTATGGAAGTTCCGGAGTCGGGAGTCGGGACTTCGGAAGCCGAATGCCGGAGTTCAGGGAGACAGGAAGCAGACTCCAACCCATGGCGCGGCGAGCGCACCACCTACGACTCACCCTCATCTGCATTCCCTTTGCCGCAAGATTGTTCGCCCCTTTTCCCCGAGGCGATAATCGCAAGTCCGACGGGCTGTAGGGGAACGCATTGCCCCCGCTCCACACACTGCGCTTGCGTTACGCCCCGGTCGGACTAGGGTCTTCTTTCCTGTTCTTTGACTGGTTCACGCCAGTCGGTCGTATGGTCCACCTGCTGACAGGCGGACCCACGTCCATCCCATTTTGGGGGTGTTCTGGATTCGACCCTCGATTGGAGTGCACCGCTGCCTGTCGAGCATGAAGGTCGCTCGTAAATCCCCCTTCAAAAAAACAAACGGCACCTACGAAGAAATGCCCCTCGCTGCTTGATTAAGCAGTGACGTCCGCCCGGCGACACCTGCTAGCCGACGTGGACGACGACAGCAGGCATAGTGCGCGGAGCGATCCGCGGTTTGCGCACCGTACTTCGATCCGGGGATTGGCTTGCGATTAAGCGCGTGTTGTCGCGTAACGCCGGCGAGATAAAACCAACACTATGCAGGTAGACGCGTTGCGCGAAGGTCGGGGGGACGCGGGTTCAATTCCCGCCACCTCCACCAATTTATCAGCGACTCACCCGATTCCTTTCAAAGAAAGTGACATTGAAAGTACGGACATAAGTTGAGCATCACGGCCGACCGATTTGAATAGCCACGCGACGACGCCCTTTGATTTAATGCGTCCCATGCCCATAGCCGGTCCTGAGATCACCCACCCAGTGCCCCCGGACAGCAGCGAAACCCTGGCGCCCGCCGTCTGCCGGGCCGGATATCTCCAATTTTCCAGCAACCGCAGCTTCACCAACTCGCACGTTCAGAGCCGCGCCTTCTTCTGGTGCAAGAGTGGTAAAGGACGTTTCATCGTAAACGGCGAAGAGCACACGCTGGACCCCCGCGATCTCTATTTATTGCCGTGGGATCGGACCATCTGCTACCTCCCGGACCTGGTGGACCCCATGTATACGGGACACGTACACCTGGTGCCCTACTATCGCCCCGGTTCGGCTTGGATCGCGAACGTGCCCCATCACGCTGGTGATACCGCGTATAACTCTCCCGACCGCCGCGATGCAAACTGGCCGGATCTCCAGGGCATTGCGAAATTCAAAATCAGTGCGAACGACAACATCGCACTTTTGCTGGATTACACGATTCGCAGCTTCCTCCGCAGTCGCGGCAGCGACGAGGCAGAAGCCCGCCACCTCGGGCACCTGCTCCTATGCGAACTCAACCGGTTGCATGTCTCTCACGGGACCGGAAACGCAAGTTATCCTGAGGAACTGGTCCGGCTCCTCGCGCACATCGAATCCGCCTATATGCGTTCGCTCACCGTGACGGACCTCGCTGCGGTCATCGGCCGCAGCCGCTCGCACGTACTGAAGCTGTTTCACACCCATCTCGGCACTTCGGCCAAGAACTACGTGATCAAACGCCAGTTACAGGCCGCCAACGAACTGCTTCTCAGCACCACCAAGACGATCGCCGAAATCGGCCAGGCGGTCGGCATCTCCGATCGCTACCACTTCTCCAAGCTCTTTCGACGGCACATGGGCTTGTCACCGAGCTCCTCCCGACTCAATCACGGTCCAATTCGCATGGATCCGGATGGCAATCCCTGATCGAGTCCGCCCCTGCAACGTCTCGCGCCGGTTGGAACGGCCACTAATTTCGTGCAGCCGCGCGTCCGTTCCTTGGAACGGGATATTGAAGGACTTCCAGCGGCGTGCGCGGGATGTCTTCCTTCAAGCTCCAGTCGAACTCCTCCAGGTTTAGGAATACCGACGCATTCCGGAAAAGAGGCCGCATTACCGCATTGATCGCCGTTTCCACACCACCCGGATATATCTCCCGGAAGGGCCAAGGCTTCTCGTGCCGGGCAAAGGGTTCAAGAAAACGGTAGGCTTGGGGCAGACTGCTCCCCGTTTCGGATTCAAAAGCCCATAAATCTACCCCCACTTTTCGCCCCATGAACGCCAGTTTGGTCAGGCCCCAAAGGTTTGTCGTAGAGTAGTGTATGGACCGGGTCCGCCCTGTCTCCAGGGGTTGCTCGCCACTCGGCCGGATCTGCGACGCAATGCGGCTGGTCTTGGCATCCTCCAGCTTCGCTTTCGCCTCATCCAGTCGTCCAAGATGGATCATCAGACCAACAACCTGGTAATAATACCAGGTCGCATGATTTTGCGGGAGCGCGTTGGTTTTCTGGCCCTGCTCACTGGTGAGCAGGTAGTCCAAATAGGACCCAAACCACGTATCCATTCCGAGCTTCACGTCTTCGGGGAGCACTCCGCCCTGGTTCAGCAATTGCACCGCCGTAATCACCCGTGAAAAAGGCCTCCAATCAATAAACCCGGCGGGGTTTCCCGGCGGCAAACCAGGAATGGACTGGGAATATCTGAAGTCGGTATTAACGCGGGTATCCGGTGAAATGAACCATGCGTTCAACAGCTCCAGCACCTTGTCTGCGTATTTGCTGTCGCCGGAGAAATAGAAGGCGAAAGATAGTTTCTCCACGGCAGTCAGGAGGTTCTGCAGTCGGACCCAGTCCGTGTCCGGCCCGCGCGCCACCGGATTGACCACGCCATCCCTCGGCACCCAAGGGCGCCCATCCGCTTTGGTTTCGTCGGGCCAGCGATACGGCGCATACGAAAGGTAATCCTGCAAATCACCACTGGGAGGTACGATGGATTTGTTGACCACGGGATCCGGATCCATGGAAAGCAGCCCATCACTCTCGCTCAGCAACTGCTGATAGGCCGCCAGAAATTCCGGGTCACGGGCAGCGATCGCCGCCTTGGACTGCGCCAGCTGTGCTTCATTGAAATACACGAGTTCGGTCGCGCGCCGCGCACCGGTTTCCGCCGACATGATCTGGGATGAGCCAAAGGCAAGTCCGAGCAGGCTGAACCCGGCCACAAAGGAAGCGTGGATAAAGGGATGCAATTTCATGGGGCGGTTGGAAGATTACTCGATCTCGGACGGGGCCAGCGACTGGGACGACACCCGCGATGTGTCCCGCTCGAAGTACATGCCGGGAGTAATGGAAAGCTCGAGGTCCGCTTGGTCGACCGGCCACCGCACCACGATGAGTTGCTGCGTCGCTGGATTCCATACGAAATCCTCCGGACGCGTATTCGGTCCAGACTGCACCACCCGCAAGCCCCGGGTGGAAAGGGGATCAACCTCCAACACCAGATCGGGCCCGCACCGGACGGTAAAGCCGTCCGGGTAATGCCGGTCGGCCGCGACGTAGATCCGGGACGCACCCAAGCGGTTGTTGGATCGCAGCGAAACCTTCAGTGTCCGCGTGGCAAAGTGGAACATGAACGAGTGGATGTCCCCCGCGATGACCTGCGGATAGGGACGCACGATGACATCGGTGATATACTTCCGCTCGACCGTGCCGACGGCTCGCTCATCGCTGAAAATGGCCCAGGTGGACGGCCCCCCCGGCAGGAAATTTTGCATGGAAGGGTTGCCCGCAAACCAGGGCTTGATCGTCCCCACCCCCATTTTGTCGAACACCTCGGCGGTCTGAATGTAGAGATGGTAGTACTCGAGCTGCTCGGCCACCGACGTATCGGCGGTCTTCAAGGTGGGGAAACCCCATTCGCCAATCAGGATCGGCGCCCCCAACAATGTGGCCTCAGCGTCGAAGCGATCCATGGTCGGTTTGATCCACTCCGGCTCCCATTGATAAATGTGCGGAGCGAAGATCACGTTCTCCCCCTTGATGGGTGCGGTGATCTCCGCGTACTGGTTGTGGTTGATCGCCTCTCCCTTGTTCATGAAGATCGTCTGACAGAGAAACAGTTTGTCGGGATTCACGTGCCGCGCCTCCTCGATCAACCGCTCGTAGTAAGGTATCAAATATCGGGTGGTGAGATCGTCGTACGAGATGTCCATGGTCAGCTTGCGAGGCTCATTGACCAAATCGTAGCCCAAGACCGACTCATCGTCCGCAAACAGCCGCCAAACCGGCTTCCACGCCTCCAGATAAATATCCTGCTCGCCGTGCTGATTGGCCCAAAACGCCTCCCAGGAAAAGCTGCCCACCCCGTAAACGGTCATCTTGAAAATCGTCTTCAGGCCCGCCTCCCGTCCCATTCGTGTCAATTCCACCAGACGCTGCAGGTAGTCTTCCTCAAGCTGGGCTCCCGGGAAGCTGCTGAGCCGGCCGAGCTCCAGTCGTATAACCTGTGAGTTTGCCCCCATCCGCACCATCCGGTGGTAGTCGCCGGCATCATAAACCGCCGGGTTACGGCCATCGTTCGTATTCACCACGTACCCGCGCGGGATGAAGTGCCGGCCGTCTTGGTCCCGCAGGCCATGCTTGATTTCTGCTTGCGCAACGAAGGTAACGAGAGACATGGCCGTAATAAAAATGAATGGACGAAAACGCATAGGATACCCGGGGCGCAGGTGGGGATGAAACGGGGGGGCTGAAAGCAGCGATATCTTACCAACTCCACCCCCGACAAACAATGTCGGAGTCCATTAATCCATGTGCTTTCTCGGAAGTCGGGGGTTCCGCCGCCCTTGCGCACGTTCCCTCGCCATCAGCCGAATCTCAAACTTTGCGTACTTCATCCAGACGATAGAGCCGCAAAAGGACGGATGCAGAGATGGCCAGGACCACCGTGCCCAGGGAGAAGGTCCATCGCATCGCCTGAAACGTACCTTCCTCTTGATTGGCGGCGAGCACCGGCACCCATCCAACCGCGAGAAGAATAAACCCCGACGCAAAGGCGACGCCCGAGTTGGACAATTTATACACCCAGGTGAGACTCGCGGCGTACATGCCTTGGCGGGAGTTTCCCGTAAGGGCTTCATCGTGCGCCGCGACGTCGGCCAGCAACGACGGCAGCAACACGAGAACGGCCACCAGTCCCGGCGCGAGAAAGAAGTTGGGGATGATGATCATCCATCCCGCTCCCGGGATGAAAAAGAACAACTTCGCCACTCCACCCACGACAATGGAGAAGGTGCAAATCTCAAAGGCGCGACGCTTCCCCACTTTCTTTGCCAACCACGTCATCGCCGGAATGCAGGCGATGCCCACGAGGTGGAAAGTGGTTCCGCCCACACCCTTGTAGAAAGCGGCCTCCTGCAGATTGCCGCCAAACACGTAGTAGACGCTCAGGAAAAAGCCCAGGGTGTCGACGAGGAGGATACTCGAAAAAATCAAAACGGTGACCCCCGCCAGAACGAGGAAGTTGCGATCGCGCAGCGTGAGTCCCCAACTCCGCATCAGCGGCACCCGCTCAACGACCTGCACCCGGGCCGGATCTTCACGGATGAACAACGCCGGCAGGATCCCCGTCACAACAATCAACCCTGCGGCCACAGCACCAACTATCCGCGCGCCCCAGAGCACCGAGGAGAAGTACGCCAGTTGCACGAAGAAGAAGAGCCACTGCACCCCCACTCCGGACAACTTGTGATAAAGCGAGCGCCACGCCATCCAGCTGGTCCGCTCCGTCTTCGACGACGGCGACTCCATACCCAGCGCCGCGTAGGGCACGCCGAACATCGTGGTGCCTATCGTCATCAAGAGCATAAAGACAACCAGCCAATAAAAATGAAAGTCCGGCGATGCCCCGGCCGGCGTCCACCAAATCAAAGCTGCACACAGTCCGCTGAGGATCGCCCCGATCAGAATGAACGGCCGCCGCCGCCCCATCCTTCCCTTCCAGTTATCCGAAACGGATCCCATAATGGGATCGGTGAACGCGTCGACCAGACGCGGAATCGCCATGGCGACGCCGACCAAGGCCGGGTTGACCCCGAGCGCGATCGCGAAGACCGGATTCACCAACTGGGCCACCGAATTCGCCGAGAAGTTCTCGGCAAACCCGCCGGGACCATAAAGTTTTTTAAGGACCGCTTCGTTGGGTTTGGACGACATGGGAGGTGAGTGGATCTAAGCGAGAAACCCGCCGCACCAAAAATGACCTAAGCGTATAATGAAGGGGGGCAGCGGGCTCGCCATCGAATCCATTGTCGCTTATACCGCAAGGTGTTGCCGGAAATCACCGGTTCGCACGGATCGCGATGAAAGGGCACTGCGGGTTCCAGGCTTTAGCGAAGGGCTGGGGTATGGGGTGAAATCGAGCACTTACGAGGAAGGCAGCTCTGCAAGTAGGGTTAAAGACGACAAAGATTACCGAACTCCAACTTTAAACACAATGGGTGACCGGCGAATTGCATGTGCTTTTGCATCGAACGTAGTAGCAAGCAAACCCCAAGGGTGAGCCCGCACCGTCAAAGATCACGGAGACGGGCTCAGGGTGAAATGAGCCTGCAGCCGTATGTCGGCCGATGAACTTCCAATCATAAGCTCAAATGCTCCGGCCTCAACCCGACGCGTCAGATCAATGCCCGTAAAGGCCAGGTCCTCCCTGGGGGTGATCGAAAACCGCAGCCGTCGCCGCACACCGGGATCGAGTTGCACCTTCTGGAAACGGATCAGCAGCTTCGCGGAGCGCACCACCGAGGCCACGCAATCGCGGAAATAGACCTGCACCACTTCCGCAGCCGGACGCCCGCCAGTGTTTTCGATCGTCACAGAAAAACCCAAGTCCTCGCCAGCCGATATCGTTGTCTTCTCCAGCACCAGATCACTGTAGGAAAACCGTCCGTAGGAGAGCCCGAATCCAAACGGAAAGAGCGGCCCCGGTTCCTCGTCCAGGTAATCCTTGTAGTGGGAAATCGCCTTCTGGGAATAATACACCGGCAACTGTCCCACTGAACGCGGAATCGTCACGGGCAGTTTTCCAGATGGGCTGAGATCGCCAAAGAGAATCTTCGCCACCGCCCGACCGTTGGTTTCGCCGAGATAAAACGTGTTGAGCAGCGACACCGGCAGTCGGGCGATCTCCGGAATCGAGAACGGCCGTCCCCCCATCAGCACGATGACTGTCGGGGTCCCCGTCGCGGCAACCCGCTCCACCAGTGTTCGCTGATTCCCCAACAAACCCAGGGTCGCCCGGTCTCCCTTGATCCCATCGACAAAGAACGCTTCGGTGCTGGTCTGGGTGCTGCCTCCGACGCAGACAATCGCTACATCGGCCGCGGCCGCCCGCGCCACGGCCTCCGCGATCGCGGCCTCCTCATCTGCAAGAGGAGCCTGGAGCAGCACCGATTGCTTGCCGTCCCAGGACACCCGCGGGATTGAACAGCCTTCGGCGTAATCGACCTGGATGGTGGAACCGGCCCGCTGGCGGACGCCATCGAGCAAGGATGTCGTCCGATCCGTGCCAGCGGTGTAATTTCCGACGGCTGGCGAAGCGGCATTCGGTCCGATCACACAGATCGTTGCGAGCTTGATCAGATCAAGCGGCAACAAATCGTCGTGGTTTTTCAACATCACGATCGATTCGGTGGCAAGCCTCTCAGCGAGCGCGACGTGTTCGGCGCAGCCAGCCGACTGCTCCGCCCCGATGACCGGCACAAACGGGTCCTCAAAGAGCCCGAGCATGAACTTCAGCCTCAAAATCCGGCGCACGCTAAAGTCCAAGAATTGCTCCAACTCCGGCCGCGTGCGAATCACTTCCAGCAAACGACCATAGCCTTCGCCGACGGGGAGATCCAGATCCATGCCGGCCGATAATGCCAAGGCGGCGGCGTCCTCCACCGTTTCCACGACATGCTGGAAATACGCGAGGCGGGGCACGTCATTATAGTCGGAAACCACCATGCCCTCAAACCCCCACTCCCCGCGCAGCAGGCCCGTCAACAGCCACCGATTGCCGTGGGCGGGTACTCCCTCCACGTCGCAATGTGACGCCATCATGCCTTGAACCTTCACGTCTTTTACGACGGCCTCAAACGGCGGCAGCACCTCATCGCGCAGCGTTCGCGTGTCCACCGGCGTTGCCGCGAAGTTTCTCCCTCCCACCACCTGGCCATAGCCCGCAAAATGCTTTGGGGCGGCGACAACATGGGTTCGTCCCGGATTACCACTTCGCCCGCCCTGCAAGCCGGCTGTCGCGGCCACGCCCATCCGAGTGACCAGATAAGTATCTTCGCCAAAGGTCTCTTCCATCCGTCCCCAACGCGGGTCGCGTCCCAAGTCGAGCACCGGCGTGTGAGCCTCGTGCGCGCCTCGCGCCCGCGCTTCCCGTGCGGCCATGTCGAATGCCTGCTCAACCAGTTCCGGATTCCAGCTGCAGGCCATCGCCAGGGGCACCGGCAGGACGGTCGAATTGAAACCCGCGTGGCCATGCGCGCACTCGCTGCCCACCAGCGCCGGAATGCCCAGCCGCGTCGATTCGCGCAGGAGTCGCTGGAGGTCGTTCACCTCACGCGCACTGTCTCCCGGGGCGCGCGGATCGAACGTATTCTCGATCTGCCCGATACCTTCGCGTATGCCCGAACGCACGGCGTTGACCTTGCCCGCCAACCCTTCCTCAGCGGACGTGGAGTCGCGCAAACTGACCGCCGTGACCTGCGCCACCTTCTCGGCCAGGGTCATTCGTCCGAGTAGATCCTCCACTCGATCGGCAATCCGCGCGTTCGCATTCCAATACAACGCATCGTTCGTCCCGACGGTGGGAATGGGAGCGCCAGAGGCATTACCGGTGTCGGGCATGGGGGGAGTACACTCTTATCCGGCGTCGATGGACGGACTCAGCCTGTTATGAGCCGGTTGCCCGGGCAACACCCGTTGATCCTGGCCGGCCCGGTTTATGATAAGATTTGACGATGAAACGATACGCGCCGGCTCCGAGTGTCAGACGCACCCGCCCCCCCTGCCTCCCGTCACTCGGCATCGCCGCCCGCCAATCAAAATCGCTGTGGGACTCCTCGATGGTTTCAGGGTCGTCCGTAGGCAACGTGAGCAGGGCGCTTGAATTGGGCGGGATCTGCACGGTCAGTTCAAACCGGTCGCCGACGATCTGCCACGCCGACAGGATCTTCCCGTAAGGACTGATGAAGCTGGCGCGGGCAAAGGTCAGCCCGCCCCCCGGTTCCGGCGCGATCGCAAAGCGCCTCCAACCGGGCTGTGCCGGATCGAGCCGGATACCCGCGACCGTATCGTACATCCATCCGACGACGGCCCCGTAGGCATAGTGATTGAAGGAATTCATCCCGTCCGGGTTGAACCCGATCTCCGGCGTCCAGCTGTCCCAGCGCTCCCAGATGGTGGTTGCCCCGTTGACGACGCTGTAGAGCCATCCGGGATACGTGGTTTGCTGCAGGAGTTCGTAGGCGAGCTCGCTCTGCCCCACGGACGAGAGCACGGGTGCCAGCAACGGGGTGCCGATGAACCCCGTTGCGAGGTGGTTGTCCTTGCGCCGGATCGCCGCCACGAGATGGCCGATCATCCTGGGGCGCAACGCAGGCGAGACCAGGTCAAAGGCCAGCGCCAGGAGATAGGCGGTCTGTTCGTCACTCGTGATTCTGCCCTCCTCGTCGATATAGGCGGCTTGGAACGCGGCCCGGATCTTCACAAACAGCGCTTCGTGGTGGGCCGCTCGATCCGCGTAGCCCAAGACCGCGGCCATTCGTGCCGCGATCTGTGTCGAGTAGGCGTAATAGGCGGTGGCGATCAATTGATAGGGCGTCGGGGCCTCCTTCGGCGGCTGACCCGGAGCCAGCCAATCCCCCCACTCTTTCTTACTGATCCGGATCCCGTCTGGAGCGGATTTCTGCATCAGGTGAACCCACCGTTCCACGTATTCGAAGTTCTCCGACAAGACGGACCGATCCGCCGTGTGCAGCCACGTGATCCAGGGCACAATGGCCCCCGCATCGGACCAACCGGCCGCCCCCCGCCCAAACCCGGTGAACGGCGCCACCCCGCCGAAGCCTCCCTCCGGTCCGTCCTCGAAACTATCCCGCACCGCCGCGAGCCATTGGCGGTAGAACCCGCCCGCCTCCATGTTGTAGAGCGCGGTGTGACAAAACACCTGGGCGTCACCGGTCCACCCGAGTCGCTCGTCCCGCTGCGGGCAATCCGTAGGCAGCTCCAGAAAATTCCCCTTCTGTCCCCAAAGGGTATTCGAAAACAGACGATTCAGCAGTGGATTGGAACACTCGAAGTCCCCGGTGCGCGGCAGATCGGTGTGAACGACGACGCCAACAATCGCGTCGGGCAATGGATGCTCGATCCCGCCGACCTCCACGTAGCGAAAACCAAAAAAGGTGAATGCCGGCTCCCATGTTTCGATGCCTTCACCCCGTGCGATGTAGCGGGCCGTCGCTTCCGCCGACCTTAGGTTCGCCACGTGCAAGGCACCGTTGGACTCGAGCATTTCGGCAAACCGCAGCGTCACGACCTGGCCGGGTTTCGCCTGCACCTTCAAGCGGACCCACCCCACCATGTTCTGCCCCATATCGTAGACCTGGGAGCCGCGGTCAGTCGTTCGCACCTCCACCGGCATGCGCTCCTCCATCACCCGGACGGGCGGAGAAAGCCGGGCGTTGATCGCGCCTTCCGGTTTCCGCTCGACCGTCGCGGGCTGCCACTCGCCCGGTCGATTTCCCGCGGTTGCCCACAGGGGATTCTCCCGCTGGGCGTCGAAGGTTTCACCGAAGTATAAACCATTTGCCCGGACCGGTCCGTCAGCCCACTCCCACGTCGCATCAGTTTTCACGACACGGGTGCCCCCTTTGGCCTCCACGATCTCCAGCCACGCCGACACCATGGGGGTGGGACCATATTGATGATCAAAGAGGAGCGTGCCGCTGTACCAGCCGTCCCCCAGCGCCAGTCCCAGCACGTTGTCTCCCTCCAGAATCAAGGCGGTCACGTCATAAGTCACGTAAAACACGCGCTTCCGATAGTCAGGCCACCCAGGGATGAAGCGATCCTCGGTCACGCGTCTGCCATTCAACCAAGGCTCCACCAGACCAAACGCCGAGAGGTAAAGCGTGACGCGCTGCGGCGGGCCATGTGCTGCGAAGCGCCCGCGGAAATAGCGGGCAGGCGGAGCAGTCCCCACCGCCACCTGCCTCCCGTCGCTGATCCACTCACCCAACCAATCCTTGCCCTGCAAGCCCGTTTCAAAGACGGCCATCTCACTCCAGCCGCTCTCACGGCCTTGCTCGTCCCAGATGCGCACTTGCCACTCGTAACGGGTTTGGGAAAGCACCGTGAGGCCTTCCACCTGCACCCACTGCGAGTCAGGGCGCTCGATTCGCGGAGTCTCGAAAAACGGTGGTGATTCGCCCGCGCCCAGGGTGACTTCACGAATTCTCAATTGGTAGGCTTGCTGGACAGCGCCCCTCACCAAGGACTGCATCCGCCATGAAAAGCGGGGTTTGCGAGTCTCGACCAGGCGGGGGGCAATGAGCCCCTCACAACGAAGCTCGTCTGCCGCCAGGTTCCCTATCGGCGGCGCTGGGTCACCCAATGTCGTCATGATTGGAGGCGCGCGCAGATTCCTGCGCAAGAAGCACGGATGGCAGTCTCGATGAGTTTGCAGGTGGAATCCAAAGGGAGGAGCAGGCAAACCCGTTTACTGGTCTGCGGCTTCCATCATAGGGTAGACGCCCTCCTTCAAACAATGGATACACCTCGTATTTCGTGTTGTTTTGCATCCCAGAGACAGGTTTCAGGGCACCATCACCGTCTCGCGATAAGGGCCCCGGCCCCTTGGTCAAGATCTTCGGCCGGCTCCTCGTGGCGATTGAAAAGTACAAAGAACAGCGGAATCCTCAGTTTGCTTCCCTTGGTCCACCCGTCCCATTCTGCGATTCCGCATTAAAGACGCGCTCATGGTTCGCGCCCGCGACTTTTCCCCGATCCCCTGAAAGAGAATACTTGTCCTCCCCATGGCGACCACGCAGCCCAATATTCTCTTCATATTCACGGATCAATTTCGCGCCGACTGCATCGGTGCCCTCGGCAATCCTCAGATTCGCACGCCAAATATTGATCGGCTGGTGAGTCAGGGAACCAGCTTCACGCAATGCTACTCACCCAGCCCCGTTTGCGTGCCCGCGCGCCATGCCCTCACCTCCGGCGAAGCCCCTCACATCACGGGCTGCGTCGACAACATGAAGGTCACGTGCACCCGGCCCAGTTTCATGAACCTGCTGGGAGGACAGGGCTACCAAACCCACGGCAGCGGTAAAATGCATTTTACCCGGGGCAAAGGGGACTGGGGCCTTGAAACCCGCGATTACGCGGAGGAACTCGAAGGCGAGTGCCCGCGGGACGACTACCGCACGCATCTGGCCCAAAATGGCTTCGGACACCTGCTCGACCCATACGGCTTTCGCAGCGAATTCTACTATCTGCCCCAACCGTCCCAACTGCCCGATCGGCTCCACACCAACACCTGGGTCATTGACCGCTCCATCGCCTTCCTCGAACAGCGCGACAAATCCCGCCCCTACTTTCTGTGGACCAGCTTCATCAAACCTCACCCGCCATTCGAGAGCCCCGTCCCGTGGTCGCGCCTCTTTCGCATGCACGAGATGGACGATCCCTATCTGCCCGACGGGTATAAGGATCACCGCAACTTCTGGAGCCGCGTGCAGGACCGGTACAAGTACATGGATTCCGGTCCCTCCACCCATCTCGCAAAGATGATCCGTGCGGCCTACTACAGTACGATCGCCCACATCGACCATCACATCGGACGGCTCCTCGACGCGTTGGGCGACGAGATCGACAACACCCTGATCATCTTTTCTTCCGACCATGGCGAAATGCTCGGCGACTATGGATGCTATGGAAAACGCTCCATGCTCGATGCCTCTGTGCGGGTCCCGATGATCGCCCGATGGCCCGGTGTTTTCGCCGCGAACCAGACTTGTGAGCACCCGTCCTCGTTGCTCGATCTCTTTCCGACCTTCGTGGAAGCCGCAGGAGGCAGATGCACCGGACATCGGGAGGGCGTTGCCTTGCAGCAACTCATCCAAAGCCGTTACCGCCACCGCACGGTCTTCAGCCAGTTCTCCCAGAACCGGCTGGGGCTCTACATGGCGGTCCGGGCGAATTTAAAATATATATATTCCGCCGCCGACGACCGGGAATGGCTCTACTGCGATGGCAACGAGCAGCTCAATCTCGCTGCGGATCCCAAATTCGCATCTCTGGTCGGATCCATGCGGCAGGAATGCATTCAACGCTTCCGGCAGGACGGCTACGAGCTCGCGCTTGACGGGGACGACTGGCGGCATTTCGAGCCCATGGAGTTCCCGACCGACCCGCAGGAGGGCCTGTTGTTTCAAGACTCGCCGGCCCTGCGCAACGCCCTTGCGGAACTTGGCAGTGGCTACCACCACAACTCGCTCGATAAAGGTGCTCCGCACTCCAATCTGCTCCGCCGACTTGTCCAGTTATCCCAGGTGCCTTATTCCGAGTCGACGGAAACAGCCGCCAGCCCCACCACCCCCGCGCCACGGCCTGACTCAAGCCGCCCAGCTGCACCCCTTCAAGGCCGGGCTGATTGAACGCAGAAGGGATGCGCCGCTCACCATTGTGTCTGCGGGGCGAACGGAGTACGATGATATTGGCGTGGGGAGAGGCCTGCGTGCCGATGGAAGATTTTTTGAGAAATGGAAGGAATCGCCGAAGCCGATCTGGTCCATCGACTCCCCGCCTGGACTACTGGGACAGCCAGCCGTTGAGTTGCATCCAATCTCTCACGCGATCCATGAAGAAGTCAGCGCCCCCGCCCTTGTGAAGAACAGCGGGGGCGCGTCCTCGGGCACAATGACCGCACTGTCGCGAGCCCTTAGGGTCTGCTGACCAGAGCGCTCAGGGTATCCGCAACGCCTCCGCTACAGCAGGTTCACCGGCAGGCTGTCGTCCTCGAAAAATCCCGGGGCCTCGCTCAGGTCGCCGGAGAGGCGGGCTAGTTTGTCGCGCAAATCCCCGGGGGCGTAAAATGCGTTCACGCGGCCTTCTTTGCGAATGTCCAGTAGTCCCCGTTCCGCGAGATCGAAGAGATCCGTCCGTGCGGTCTGGAACACCACGCCATGACACCGACGATGACCTTCGATTATGTAACGGGCCCCGGGATTGCCCAACGCATGCACCAGCACGGCCTGCTGGCGGTGGTTAAGATCATCGGCACCGCGCAAACGCGCCTCCACTTCGCGGAACTCCGCACTTCGCCGCCGCCGGTCGTCCGCCAACACCTGCACGGAGGCATCGATCATCTCCATCTGATGAACAAGAAAATGCGTCAGGTCATTCTCGTCAGTCGTGACGCGGCGAAACGCCTGCGCATAACGGTCGGGCTCACGCAGCATCACCCGGGAGAGGGAAAGGCACTCAAAGATCCGATAGCCCTCACGGGCCAGCACTCCATGAAACAACGTGCGCGCAAGGCGGCCATTGCCATCCGCAAAGGGGCGCGCAAACGCCACCCACGAATGCAGGAGGACCGCCCGCACCACCGGATGCACGAACTCGTCCGGCGTGATGCCATTGGCAAAATCACTCATCGCTTCCAAGCGCATCGATAACCCCTCAGCTGGCGATTCGTCGGTTTCAGCCCCAGCTCCCTCCATGAGCAGCGCATGCAGTTCGCGCACCCGTCCAGGGGTAAGTGGGCCGGACTCCGGCTTCCGCACCCGTTGCAGGGCCAGATGGATGTTGTGAATGACCCGTTCATCCCGATCGCGCGGGTTCCGCCCCGTGAGCAACATCCCCTTGGCGGCCTCCCATGGTGTCTCCACCCTGGCCAGCCGGGCCGAGGCAACCGCCTCCTGGATGGTTGCACTTGTCACATAAGGTTCGCGATCACGCGGGGCCCCCTCCGACGGGTTGTCGAAACCCAAATCCATGCCTCGATCCAACCGGTGAAGGCTCGCCGCCAAGGACTCCGGTATGGAAAAGTGAAAGGAGCGACCCTCGGCATCCAATAAGCCGGGTAGCTGAAAATATTTCACCCGGCCCAGTTTCAGTCCCATCCAAGTCTCCTCTGCGCTCAAACCCTCGGGAATCGCCCCCTCCTCCAAATCCTCCCAGTGCGGCCACCCTCTCCTGCCCGACCAATGTCCCACCGCCGCCAAAATCTCTCCGACCTTCTCCCCCGGCAATTCCGCCATGAGATCGAGCCATGAAAATGGGGATACCATACCTTTCATTCTAATTTTAGAATGATTAGAATTACACTATTATATCAAGTATTTGTTCTAAAATATTTTTTTTTAGCATTAAAGGCAATATTTTGAATTATGGCTGGCACACTCAGCAGTACCGGAACGATTGCTCAAGATGTGGGGGTCACACCACTAGAGCGCCTGCCCTGCCGTCATTCGCCTTTGTTCGTGTCCATTTATGATTAAGCCAGTCACCCCGGTTTTTGTATAGCTCCTCTTCCTCATGGTGGCATCCCCGGCAGACCCGCACTCTTGACGCTGGGGCGCTTCGTCCCGTCAATCGCCCTGTCCCTTACCGCCATGGTGAAACCTGTTCCCAAGCGCACCGTCGATATGCAGATCATCTCCGACTGGGTGGAGCCGCATTCCAGCGTGCTCGACCTAGGGTGTGGTCGCGGGGTGCTTCTGGATGCCTTGGTGCAGTCCAAGGACATCTTTGCCGTGGGGGTCGACCTCGATTTTGACAAGATCTCCGCCTGTGTCCGCCGAGGAGTCACCGCCCATCAGGGGGATATGGCATCGTTCATGAAGGCCTTTCCGGACAGGCATTTCGACCGGGTCATCTGCTCGCGCACCCTGGAGGAAGTGCCCAACCCCGGCGAGATCATCGCCCAGGCGTTGCGGGTCGGCCGCATCCTCACGGTCGGCTTCGTCAATCACAGCTTCTGGAAGAACCGACTCACCACCCTCCTCCGCGGACGCAAGCCGCGCAACGAGGTCTATACCACCGAGTGGTACGAGAGCCGGCCGACCAATCCGATCGGCGTGGCCGACTTCGAGCATTTCTGCGAGCTCAAGGGAATCCGCATCATCCGCCGCGTCCACCTGCGGGGCGACTGGAAAACTCCCTGCACCCTCCGCCCGAATCTTTTCGCCGGCTACGCCCTGTACGACCTGACCCGGTAAGTTCCCTCCGATTCGTTCTCTTTCTCGTAATCTTTCTCTTTCTCCCGTTTTGAAATCAGATGATCGGAGATTGAAAGCGGGCGGCAGGGAGCCCGGAGACCGGCAATACCCGCCCAATCCGTGGCGCGGCAAGCGCGCCAGCTACCTACGCCTTTCGTGCGCATTCCCGCAACCATTCTGATATTCACCCATGTCCCAGCTGTTCCGATTGATGTTTCTCGGGTCCGTCTTCGCCACGGTGGCCAGCGCTGCCGCGCATGTGATGTCATACGCCGGCGTGCCCTTTTACCCGGTGATTCTGCTCGTTCCGGGGATCTTCATCATCATCCCCCTGCTTGTCTGGGCCTGGCGCAAGGTGCCCGCGAAGCAGGCCCTCGCCGCCCTATTCGGCATTCTCCCCCGAAACCTGAAGGCCGCGCTCATCGTGCTGGCGGTTTACGCCGTCATCAACCTGTTCGCCTCCACCTGGCTGAATGAAAACGGCAGCGCCTCCCGGGACGGCGACCGGCTGGTGCTCAAGCGCAAGAGCGAGATCCTGCGCGAACTCACCCCTGAGGAGTTCCGGCTCGCCAGCGCCCGCGACATCCGCGGGATGACCGGCCATATGACGCTGGGGTTCGCCCTCGCCGCCTGCGCACTCCACGCAACCTGCCGCCGTCCCCTGCCCGTGCCCGCGCCGGGACGTTGAAAGCGGATCCCGCCGCAATCGTAGCAGTAGACCGGTCCGCCGCCGCCTTTCCAATCTCCTGATTTCGCGCCTGCGCGAAATCAGCGCGCAAAGGCCTCGACGCGCTTGGTGTGCTGCTTTTCCAGGCTGCCGCAAACCAGCTCGCACAGCTGAAAGATCGAGGGATCCGCGATGGCGTAGAATACCTGCAGGCCTTCCTTGCGTCGCGAAAGAACCCCCGCCTCGGCGAGGGTTTGCAGGTGCCGTGAAACGTTGGCTTGGGTGCTCCCACTGGCCTTCACCAATGCGTTTACGTTGAGCTCCCCCGCGAAGAGCGTGTGCAGAAGCCGGAGCCGCATCGGCTCGGACAGGATCGCAAACCGCCGGGCAATCAAACCGAGGGCTTCGTCGGAAAGGGAACGTGGTTTTTTGGCCATAGCCGCCATTGAACAAAAGCTTGACATAATTTCAACTATATGCGTATATGCTCATATAACAAGCCAAATCCATGAACCTCGAATCCTTCATCCGCATCCTCGCCGGCACCATGGTCCTGCTCGGCGTCGCCCTCACCCACTTCGTCAGCCCGTGGTGGCTGCTGCTCCCGGCCTTCGTTGGCTTCAACCTGATCCAGTCCTCCTTCACCGGCTTCTGTCCCCCAAGCCTGGTCCTGCGCAAGCTGGGCTGGGTGCGGTCCGACAATACCATCGCCTGGGGTGGTCATAAGTCCCACCTACACTGAGCTGCCGACCCCGGTCCACCCACCACAACCTCGGGCATCCATCCCATGCGGTCGCTTCCCCTCCTCGTCAGTCTTCTGCTGGCCCTTCCCCTCACCGCCCAGCCGTCCGTATCCGCCGGGGGCTGGACCCTCGAGTCCGCTCTCGAGGCCGCCACAACCGGCAGTCCGGTTGCCGCCATGGCCCGGGCCCGGA
>JBGTGS010000021.1:0-4209 GCA_041746615.1 Opitutaceae bacterium
CCGCACGTCGGGCGGCGGTGCGCGCCAGTTCCAGGGCGGCGGCATGCAGGTTGACCCCGGGGGTCGCCCACCCATCAAAGCTGATCGTCCCCGCTTCGAGTGCCGCGACCGCGGCATCCACGCGGGCGAGTTCGTCCGCGCCAATCCGGGTGAATTTGGACGTCCGGTAACGTTCAAGATCCGCTTCGGCACAGGCGATCTCGCCCATGAGAGAGATCAGGTCGCGTTGGATGCGTTCGAGTTCGGCCTTTCGCTCCGCGTCCGTTCCCGTCGCCTTGGCGAAGCCGAGGGCCGCGTTCAAGTCGTCGAAGGCCCCCACCGCCTCGATCTGGGGATGATCCTTGGGAACGCGCTGGCCGTAGAGCAGGCTGGTGGTGCCGTCGTCGCCGGTGCGGGTGGCGATGCTGCGTGACATGGGGTTTGGGGTGGGCGGGTGGCTTACTGGATACGGCGCGCCGCCAGTTGTGCCCGCAGGCAGAGTTCGGCAGCCTTGAAGGCGTGGGCCTGGGTCATGGCCTTCTCCGTGCGGTTGAGGCAGTCGAGCACGAACTGGCCAAAGAAGGGGAAGCCCACCTTGCCGGTCACGTTGATTGCATGCTCACCCTTGGCGTCCACCAGAATGACGTTGTCACCCTTGGGGTCGCGGCCGACATCGACATATTTGCGCAGCTCGATGTAGCCCTGCGTGCCGAGGATGATGGTGCGGCCGTCGCCCCATGTGCTGAGGCCGTCGGGCGTAAACCAGTCCACGCGGAAATAGTGCGAGGTGCCGTTGTTGCCGAGGAGCGAAGCCTCGCCGAAATCCTCGAACTCGGGCACGTCGGGGTTGGCATAATTGGCCACGGTGGCCTGGGTGACGGAGGCGTCGGTCGCCCCGGTGAAGGTGAGGAACTGCTCGATCTGGTGGCTGCCGATGTCGCAGAGAATGCCGCCGTAGTTGGCCCGCTTGAAGAACCATTCCGGACGTGAGGGCTTGCTGAGGCGGTGGGGGCCGAGACCGAGCACCTGAAGCACGCGGCCGATGGCACCGCCCTTGATGAGGTCGGTCGCGTACATCGCGCTTTCGACGTGGAGCCGTTCGCTGAAGTACACCCCGTACTTGCGGCCGGTGCGGGCCACCACGGCCTTGGCCTCATCGAGCTGGTCGAGAGAGGTGAATGGGGTTTTGTCGGTGAAGTAATCCTTGCCGGCCTCCATCACGCGGCAGCCGAGGGCACCGCGTTCGGAGGGGACGGCGGCGGCGGCGACGAGGTGAACGGCGGAATCGTCAAGGATCTCGTCGAGTGAGCGGGCGACCGGGGTGCCGGGAAATTGCTTGAGGAAGGCCTCCACCTTGGCGGGATCGGGATCATGAACCCACTTGAGGGTTGCTCCGGCCTCGATGAGCCCGTTGCACTGGCCGTAAATATGGCCGTGGTCGAGGTGGGCGGCGGCGAAGGTGAATTCGCCGGGCTTCACCACGGGGCTGGGTTTGCCCTTGGGAGCGTAGGTCATGCCGTCGGATTTCTGGCTCATGATGAGAGATGGAATGGGTTAGCGTGAGTGCGGGTCGGACAGGGCGGTTACTTTGCGGGATTATGGCTTTCGGCGGCGGCTGCTTCCTCGCGGGTTTGCTTCGCCAGTTCCTTCACGGCCTTGTCGATCCCGGCACGGATCTTCTTCTCCATGCGGTCGATGAACAGGACGCCGTTGAGATGATCGGCTTCGTGCTGGATGCAGCGTGCAAGGAGGCCGTCGCAGACCAGCACGTGCGGGGTGCCGAGAATATCCTGATAGCGGACGCTGATCGCATCAGGACGGATCACGTCGGCACGGATTTCCGGGAACGACAGGCAGCCTTCCTCGTATTCATAGTCGTCGCCCGGCAGGACGGTCACCACGGGGTTGATGAGAGCCAGGGGCATCCAGAGATCCAGGGGCGGGCGTTTGCCGTCGAGATCCCAGGTGAAGTCGCGCTTCACCCCACTGAGATCAATCACGCACAGTTGGATAGCCCGTCCCACCTGCTGGGCAGCCAGGCCGATGCCGTGGGCCTCATGCATGGTCTCCACCATGGCGTCGGCCAGATCGGTGAGAGCCGCGTCAAAGGCGGTGATTTTTGCGCCTTTTTTGCGCAGGATGGGGTCGTTGTAGTGAACAATTCTGAGCGCCATGGGTCCGTCGATTAGGGCGCAAAGGTGGGTTTGCCTCCGGCCCGCCGCAACCCGATAGTGACGTTCATGAGTGATCCGTCCGCCTCGCGTGACTCCCGTCTCCCGGCTCTGTTGTGGCTGCTGGGCGGGCTCATGCTGGGCACGATGGCGCTTTTGGTGCCGGTTAATCTGAAATCAGTCACGCCCGCCTTGCTGGAGGCCGCCGGCCGGGCAACGCCGGGCAGCGCGGCTCTGGGGGTGCAATTGATTGAGGAGGAAAAACCCGGTCCGGCCACCTTGGTGCTGGCCACTGCGGAGGCGGTCGGCGATCCCGGGGCACCGGCGCTCGCGGAGCGATTGGCCAACGCCCATGCACGCCACCCTGAACTCACCGCCTGGGGCGGCTGGGATCCCTTTCTAGATCCGTTGTTCAACCTCCGGGAGAACACCGGCCGCACGCAAAGCACCCCGGTGCTCGCCTTTTTCATCACCCTGGAGGCGCGGACGGCCCTGCGTGGCTACTTGGCCAATTCCCGCTCGCAGGGCGTTCTGGCTGTTCTGGCGACGCGCGACATCGATCGCACCGCCCGCTTCGTGCCCGCCCACCGTGCGGGAGGACAGACCCTCGATGCCGTGATTTCCCTCACCGCCCTGTTGTATCAAGGCGATCATTTTTCCACCTCCCTTCAGCGCGAGCTGCGCAGTCTCGCCGAAACCGCCGTGGCCAGTGGGGAGTTCGGCGAACTGGAACTGTTCTACCTCGACCTGCTTTCCCTTGCCCGGCGCCTTGACTGGACCCAGCTCGGCGAGCTGCTGCGCCGGAGTGACAGCACCAAGACCGTCGGCGAATTCGCCCACCTGGGTCGGGTCGCTCCCGACGAACTTCCCCTCATCTACACCGCCGCCCTTTTCATGGACTCCGCCGACCGCGTGGCCGCCTTCTTGCTGCGCTTCGGCAAGGCCGGGGTGGATGACCTGCGCCTGGCCCTCGGCCATGGCCAGGGCGCGGTCCGGCAGCTTTTGCAGCGTCAGATCCCCGTCAATCACGACGCGGGTCCCGCCCTGGGTGCCGCCGCTGAATTAGGGCTGCTCCATCCGGGGCCGACGCTGGTGGCGAAATATCTCGGCTTCCTTGCCGGAGCCTTTTGTCTTTTCCGTGGTCTTGAAGGTTTGTTCTTTGCGCGGGGCGGCCTGCTTGCCCTGCCGCGCATGTCGAGCGGGGTGCTCGCGCTGCTCTCCGCCGCCCTGCTCGTCCTCGCCACCGAACCTTTCCTCCTCAAAGCCGACCCGGTTTCCGAGTTCCAGATCAAGTTCACCGTTCCCGTCCTCGCCAACATCGCTGATTCCTCCTCGATCGAATCCGTTCCCGCCACCACATCCATGGATACCCGCACGATCTTCTCCATCATCTTTTTTGCCTCCCTGCAGGTGGGCATGTACATCATCTGTCTGCGCAAGATCGCCGAGATCGCGCGCCAGGCCATGCCGCCACTGGTCAAACTCAAGCTCATGGAAAATGAGGAGAACCTCTTCGACGGCGGTCTCTACCTCGGCATCGGCGGCACCGCCGCCGCCCTCGTGCTCCAGGTCCTCGGCCTGATCGAGCCCAACCTGCTTGCGGCCTATTCCTCCAATCTCTTTGGCATCACCTGCGTCGCCCTGGTCAAGATCCGCCATGTGCGCCCCTACAAGTACAACCTCATCATGGAAAGCCAGGCCGCCACACCCGTCATGGTCGCCTGATCCTCCGTATGAACCGGACGCTCCTCCTCATCCTCTGCGACTTTCTCCTGCTCAACCTGCTGGCCTTGACCAACTGGGAGCGGGCGGAACCCGCCAGCAGCGCGCCATCCCCGGTGGCAACGGACCCCACCGCGGGTGCCACCACGGCTGATCAGGACCTGGTCGAGGTGATGCGGATGGCCCTGGAGGACGAGCAGGCCCAGCAGGATGCCCTCGCCGCCCAACGCAGCGAACTGGCCGCGCAGTTGGAGACGACCGTCTCGACCCTCGCGGAACGCGAACAGAATCTCGCCGGGCTGGCGGCAGAACGAGACCGGCTTTCGACCACGCTCAG
>JBGTGS010000022.1:0-21959 GCA_041746615.1 Opitutaceae bacterium
ATTTCGCGCGAAGAACTGAACGAACAAGAGCCGCGAGAAGTTGCGGACCGACATTGAGGCGGGGACATTGCACCCGTTTATTTCGATCCATGGCTACGGCAGATATGCCGACGCATAGGTCAGAAAATGGCTCGGCTTGAAAAGTTGGGAAGAATGCTGGGGCGCTGCGCCACGCATCATGCGTCGTTAGCGCGTGTCGCTCGCAAAATCGGCCAAAATATTTGCCACGGATTTGCCAGCGGCGTCTATTTTGTTGTTCGTTTTAAGTCACTCGTAACAACACAAAAAGCACGCTCCATGAAGCTTTTCGGTTGTTGGGCCTGAGAGGTTCGAATCCCTCCCTCTCCGCCATCCTTCGCCGGTGGGGCTACGGATGGCACGCCATCCTTTCGGAAGTGGCAGGGTGTGATCTGCGGAGAGGCCCGCGAGGCGAAGGATGCCCTCCGAAGCTTTAGCGTAGGAGGGCGGTTTGCGAAGACACCAGGCAAACTTTCGCCCCGTCGGCCCATAAGTCCGGCAACTTCTCGCTAGTGCGTATCTTGTTCACCATCGGTTCCTGCTGCAAATCCGGCAAAAGCGTCTTGCACGGGCCGGCGGGCTTCACAACGCTCTGCGCTTTACGGCCACTCTTCATCCATCCACCACGACGCCATGGTCTCTCCCAACACCGAACTCGCCTACAACAGCAAGATTGAGGGGGAGGTTGTGGTTTCCCGGCTCGATGCGGTCATTAACTGGCTCCGTACCAGTTCCATCTGGCCCATGCCCATGGGGCTGGCGTGTTGCGGCATTGAACTGATGGCGGTGGGGGGTGCCCGCTTTGATATTTCCCGTTTCGGCGCGGAGGTCATGCGCTTTTCCCCCCGTCAGGCTGACTGCATGATCGTGGCCGGCACGGTCACTTATAAAATGGCTCCCCATGTCCGGCGCATCTATGACCAGATGGCCGAGCCCAAGTGGGTTATCGCCATGGGTGCCTGCGCCAGTTCCGGCGGCATGTACCGCAGTTATGCCACGATGCAGGGCGTGGACCGCATCATCCCGGTGGATGTTTACATCAGCGGCTGTCCACCCCGGCCTGAGGCCGTGCTCGATGCGCTCATCAAGCTGCAAAACAAGATGAAACGCGAACCCTCCGCCAAGCGCCTCACGGCCTGAGCCTATTCCGACCACGTTCCGTCCTGCATGACCGCACCCGCCGACATCATCGCCTCCCTTCAAGCCAAGTTTCCGCAGGCCACCCCGCGTGCCAGTGCCGACCATCCGGCGGTCAACGTTGCTGCCGCCGAGGTGGTGGCCGTCCTTCAGGCCCTGCGCGATGAGTTTGGCTACGACATGTTGGTCGATGTCACCGCCATCGACTGGGCCCAAGGGACAACCCCGCGTTTCACCGTGGTCTGGCACGTGTTGTCCACGGCGACGGCCACCTATCTGCGCGTGGCCGCCGACTGCATCAGTGAGGCGGAACCAACCATGCCCACCGTGACTGGTCTTTGGCCCTCGGCCGACTGGCACGAGCGCGAAGCCTACGACATGTTCGGCATCACCTTCACGGGTCATCCCGATCTCCGTCGCATCCTCATGTGGGAGGGCTATCCCTATCATCCCTTGCGCAAGGAGTTTCCTCTCGCCGGCATCGAGACCGAGCTGCCCGATCTCGAGGTGGTTGCCGCCACCGGTGCCCAGGTGAAGGCCGCTCCGATGATGGGCGGCCCTTTCGTGGCCTCGACGGGCGAGATCAACCTCACCGAAGCCGAACCGCGCGCCAAAGACGAGAGCTGGTCCGAGCAAAACCCCAAGGGCTGAAGGCCTGAAAAGCTGAAGCCCACCCGTCCATGATAACCATGCCTGATTTCAGCCCTTCAGCTATTCAGTCCTTCAGCCTTTCCCAGTAATGGCCACCGATTTTGCATTTCCTGACAACGCCGCGAAGACGGCCGCCGCCCCTGCGGAATTTCAGACCGAGAAAATGTCCCTAGCGATGGGGCCTTCGCATCCGTCGACCCACGGGGTGCTCCGGCTCCAACTCGAACTGGATGGAGAGATCGTGACCAAGTGCGATCCGATCCTAGGGTACCTGCACCGCGGTGATGAAAAGATCGCCGAGAACATGACCTACAACCAATTCGTGCCGTACACGGACCGGTTGGACTACCTTGCGCCCCTGGCCAACAACGTGGCCTACGCCATTGCCGTCGAGCGCCTGGCCAAGCTCGAGATGCCGCCCCGCTGTCAGGCCATCCGCGTCATCATCGCCGAGCTCGCCCGCATCTCCTCGCACCTGCTCGGCCTCGGTGCCTTCGCCATGGATACGGGGGCCTGGACGGTCTTTCTCTACCAGTTCACCGAGCGCGAGAAACTCTACAAGTTGTTTGAGGAGCTCACCGGCGCGCGCTTCACCACCAGCTACACCCGCATCGGCGGCGTTGCCCGCGACCTGCCTGAGGGTTGGACGGACCGCGTGCTCGCCTTCTGCGATCAGTTTCTCCCGATCCTCGACGAGATGCTGGCCATGCTGACCCGCAACAAGATCTTCATGGATCGAACCGTTGGCGTGGGGGTGATTTCCCGAGAGGATGCCATTGGTTACGGCCTCACCGGCCCCAATCTGCGCGGTTCCGGCGTTCCCCTCGACCTGCGCAAGGACAAACCCTATTCCGGCTACGAGCAGTACGAGTTCGACGTTCCTGTTGGCACCAAGGGCGATTCCTATGACCGCTATCTGGTGCGCGGCGAGGAGATGAAACAGGCCGTGCGCATCGTGCGACAGGCCATCGCCAAGCTTCCCGGCGGCGACTGGTACGCGAAGGACGCCGTGCGTGTCTTCGCCCCGCCCAAGTCCAAGGTGCTCTCTTCGATGGAGGAGCTGATCAACAATTTCATGATCGTGACCGAGGGACCGCTGATGCCCCCGGGCGAAGTTTACTTCGAGGCGGAAAACCCCAAGGGTGCCCTCGGCTTCTACGTGGTGAGCAAGGGCGGCGGCGTGCCGTGGCGCCTGAAGATCCGCAGCCCTTCCTTCTGCAATCTTTCCATCCTGCCGAAAATCTGTGTCGGCTGCCTGATGTCCGACGTCGTGGCGATCCTCGGGTCCTTCGACTTCGTCATGGGCGAGTGCGACCGATGAAACTGGTAGCGAGCATCGAGTAGCGAGTAGTGAGCATGAAGACCTTCCAATCAAAGACACCCAAGACACGCGCTAGATACAGCTGTCGGCCGCTTGCGTTCGACCTGCTCGCTACCCGCTACTCACTACTCGCTCCTTTCAGCCAGCAATGAATCTCAAATCCGAAACCCTTTCCAAAATCGATGAGGTGATCACGCATTACCCGGTCAAGCGCAGCGCCATGCTGCCGCTGCTGCACCTCATCCAGGAGGACGTCGGTTACATTCCGGAGGAGGCGATGACCTGGATCGCGGAGAAACTCGAGCTGCAGCCGATTAATGTGTACGAGGTCGTGACCTTTTACCCGATGTTCCGCCGCAAGCCAATTGGCCGCCGTCACATCAAGGTCTGCCGCACGCTTTCCTGCGCCCTGCTGGGCGGCTACAAGACCTGCGCGACTTTTGAACAGGAATTCAAAACCCAGCGCGGCGAGGTCTCGCCCGACGGCGAGGTCACCATCGAGTTCGTCGAATGCCTCGCCAGCTGTGGCACGGCTCCGGTCGTCCTGATCGACGACGATCTCCACGAGAAGGTCGACGTTGCCAAAGCGAAACAACTTGCCGCTCAGATCAAAGAGAAAGCCATCAGAAAGGTAGCGAGTAGCGGGTAGCGAGCAGCGAGCATCCTGAATCCATAACTTTACACTGATACCGCGCATCACCTTACAACGCACTTTCCTCTCCTCACTCCCCGCTACCCGCTACTCGCTACTCGCTACTTCTTCCCTCTATGTCCGCTCCCGAACAAAACCGACTCATCTTCCAGCATATCGATGAGTCCGGCTACACGAATGATCTCGCCTGCTATGTTCGTCATGGTGGCTATGAGATCTTGAAGAAGGCGGTGACCCGCCCGCCGGCTGAGCTGATCGATGAGGTCAAGAAGTCCGGCCTGCGGGGTCGCGGCGGTGCCGGGTTTCCCTGTGGCGTGAAGTGGGGCCTGGTGGACCGCAAGAGTGGCAAGCCGATCTATCTTATCGTCAATGCCGACGAGTCCGAACCCGGCACCTTCAAGGACCGCTACATCATCCATCAGGATCCGCACCAGCTGCTCGAGGGTACGATGATCTCGTGCTTCGCGAACAATGTGAAGCAGGCCTACATTTACATCCGCGGCGAGATGCCCCACGGCGCGCGCATCCTTGAAAAGGCGATTCAGGAGGCCCGTGATGCCGGCTTCGTGGGACAGAACATTCTGGGTACGGGTTATTCCTGCGACATTTTCGTGCACCGCGGCGCCGGCGCCTACATTTGCGGAGAGGAGACCGGGCTGATCGAATCGCTTGAAGGCAAGCGAGCCTACCCACGGATCAAGCCACCGTACTTCCCGGCGGTCCTCGGCCTCTACCAGTGCCCGACCATCGTCAACAATGTGGAGACCCTCTGCCACGTGAAGACCATCGCCGACATCGGTGGCGAGGCGTACTCGAAGATCGGGACGCCCGGCAACACCGGCACGCGCATTTTCTGCGTCTCCGGTCATGTTCAGAAACCCGGTTACTATGAGTTCGAGGCCGGCAAGATCACGATGGGCCAGCTGTTGTACGATGTCTGCGGCGGCCCGCTGCCCGGTCGGACGTTCAAGGCGGTCATTCCCGGCGGATCCTCCGCCAAGATCCTTCGCTTCGGCGAGCGCTTCAAGGGCAAGTCGCGCGCCGGCGTCGAGTACGACTGGGGCGTGGAGGACGTGCCCATGGACTTCGACTCACTTGCCATGATCGGCACGATGGGTGGCTCCGGTGGCGTCATCGTGATGGATGACTCCGTCAACATGGTCGAGGCCCTTGCCAACATCAATGCGTTCTATTCCCACGAGAGCTGCGGCCAATGCACGCCTTGTCGCGAGGGCTCGCTATGGATGAAGAAGATCACCAGCCGCATGGTCCACGACGGCGCCCGCCCCGAGGATGCCGGCCTGCTCAAGAGCGTGGCTGACCAGATTCCCGGCCGTACCATCTGCGCCTTTGGCGAAGCCTGCTCCTGGCCGACCCAGAGCTTCCTCGCAAAGTTCGACGACGAATTCAAAACCTACCATGAAGCCAAAGCGGACGACAAACCCGCTGAGGCCGTCGAACTGATCTGATTTCCTTTACCGATGATCCAGCCTGCCAAACCCGACCTCATCACCGTCAACATCGACGGCAAGGAGATCGCCGTGCCCAAGGGCACGAACGTGATCGAAGCCGCCCGCCAGGTCGGCGTGGATGTGCCGTATTATTGCTACCATCCCAAGCTCTCGATCGTGGGCAACTGCCGCATGTGTCTGGTCGAGATGGGCATGCCCGCCGTCGATCCCGCCACCAAGGCCCCGGTCATGGACCCCGCCTCAGGCAAGCAGAAGATCAACTGGATCCCGCGCCCCCAGATCGGCTGCGGCACCAATGCCATGCCAGGCATGCACATCCGCACCAACACGCCGCTCGTGAAGGACTGCCGCGAGGGGGTGATGGAGTTCCTTCTTATCAACCATCCGCTCGATTGCCCGATCTGCGACCAGGCCGGCGAGTGCAAGCTGCAGGAACAGGCCATCGGCTACGGCCGCGGCTACTCCCGCTTTGTCGAGAAGAAGAACGTCAAGCCCAAGCGCACCCTGCTCGGTCCGCGCGTGGTGCTCGACGACGAGCGCTGCATCCTCTGCTCGCGCTGCATCCGCTTCAGCAAGGAGATCGCCAAGGACGATGTCCTCGGTTTCATCGACCGCGGCAGCTACTCCACGCTCACCTGCTATCCGGGGAAGCAGCTCGAGAACAACTACTCGCTCAACACCGTGGACATTTGTCCGGTCGGTGCGCTCACCTCGACGGATTTCCGTTTCAGGATGCGCGTCTGGTTTCTCAAGGAGGTCAACAGCATCGACACGGAGTCCTCCGTCGGTGCCAACACCGTGGTCTGGTCACGCGAGGGCGTAATCTATCGCATCACCCCGCGTCGCAATGACGAGGTCAACGACACGTGGATGTCCGACAGCGGGCGGCTGCTTTACAAGCAGGTCGCCGCCTCCGACCGACTGAAAACCTCCGAGTCGGTGGATGGGCTTGTGGCCCGCGCCGCCGACCTGCTCAAGGGGGGCAACGTCGCGGTCGTCGGCTCCGGTCGCAGTTCCGTCGAGGAACAGTTCCTCAACCGCAAACTGGCCGCAGCCCAGCAGGCACCCACCCATCTGGTGAGCCGGACAGGGGAGGGGGACGGCCTCCTGATTTCCGCCGACCGCAATCCCAATGTGCGCGGCGCCCTCGTCACGGGGCTTGTCTCCGCCCTGCCTTCGGCGCAGCTCACCGAGTTGGCTGCCGCCATTGATTCCGGGAAGATCAAGACCGTCGTTTCGATTGGCGAGGACCTGACCACCGCTGGTCTGACCGCCGCCCAACTCGCCAAAGTGGCCATCGTTTATCTCGGCACGCACGTGAATGCCACCAGTGCCGCCGCCCAAGTGGTGCTGCCCACGCTCACAGTCTTCGAGAAGAGCGGATCGTTCATCAACCAGCAGTTCCGCATTCAGAAGTTCACGGAGGTCGTTCCCGGACCCGACGGCGCGACCAACGACCTCCTCGTCCTCGCCAAGCTCCTGACCACGGTTACCGGCAGTGCCGTTCCCGCCGACCTTTCCGCTCTCTGGCTGGTCATCGCGGCCGAGATTCCCGCCTTGGCCCAGGCCGGGTACGCGACGCTCCCCGCGACCGGCCTCCTCCTCGACTCCACTCCCTGGTCCGGCCTGCCCTTCGTCGAGGGCGAGACGCTGCATTACAAACCAGTAGCGAGTAGTGAGTAGCGAGTAGTGAGCATTCGAACCACCCGCGTCCCACCACATAGACATAACGCCCACCGTTTCACTTCTACCCGCTACCCGTTACTCTCAGCATGGATTTCTCCTTTTACTTCGACCTTCCGCTCTGGCTCCGGCTGACCCTGCAGGGTCTGGCGGTGATCGCGGTGATCTTTCCGATCTCGGCCGCCTGCTCCATGGCGGAGCGCAAGGTGGCGGCATGGGTGCAGGGTCGGCCCGGTCCCAACCGTACCGTCGTGCCGTGGGTGGCACCGATTCCCTTCATCGGCCGCGCCCTCCAGCGTCTCGGGGTGTTCCAGCTCATGGCCGACGGCGGCAAGTTCATCTTCAAGGAGGACGTGGTCCCCGGCCATGTTAACAAATTCTACTATTACATCGCGCCGCTGCTCGCGCTGATCCCGGCGCTCATGACGGTCACGGTGGTGCCCTTCGGTGCCTATTGGGACGCCACCGCCGGCGCCCTCAAGCCCCTCATCCTGGCCGATCTTGATATCGGCCTGCTGGCGGTTTTCGCCATTTCCTCGCTCGGGGTGTACTCCATCATCATTGCCGGGTGGGCCTCGAACTCGAAGTTCCCATTTCTCGGGAGCGTGCGCGCCTCCGCCCAGCTGGTTTCCTATGAGCTTTCGCTGACCTTGTCCGTGCTGCCGGTCTTCCTGTGGGTGAATGCACCCGGCGGCTCCGGCACCCTGAGCCTTTTCGAGGTGGTTCAGACCCAGAGTCAGCCGGGCTTCCTCGGTGGCATGTGGTACATCTTTCTGATGCCGCTCTCAGCCTTCATCTTCCTCGTCGCGCTTTTTGCCGAGACCAATCGCCAGCCCTTCGACATGCCGGAGTCGGAGTCCGACCTCGTTGGCGGCTTCCACACCGAGTACGGCGAGTTCAAGTGGTCGATGTTCTTCGTCGCGGAGTACGCGCATATGATTGTTGGCTCGGGGGTCTTCACGCTGCTGTTCCTGGGCGGATGGAATCCACTGCCCTGGGTGCCGCTCGCCCCACTCATCGCGGACCTCCCGGTCTGGCTCGGCGGGATCATCGCCATCGCCGTCTTCCTCGGGAAGGTTCTCGCCGGCATCCTCTTCTTCATGTGGGTGCGCTGGACCCTGCCGCGATTCCGTTATGACCAGGTCATGAAAATCGGCTGGCAGCGGCTGCTGCCCCTCTCGATCGGCAACCTCATCTTCTATGCCCTCGTGATCGCCCTGATCGAAACCCGCGGCTGAGCACACCGTCGCAACCCTCAACGCCTTATCCGATGGCCGTCATTCCTCTCGAACGCAAACCGCTCACCTTCGCCGAGCGCACCTACCTTCCGCAGATTGCCAGCGGGATGCGGACCACCCTGCGCCATTTCCTCAAGCCCAAGGAGACCCTGGAATACCCGGAACAGCGCCCGGCGATTCCCCCGGGCTACCGCGGTGTGCCCACGCTGGTGAAGGATCCGAATGGCCGCGAAAAGTGTGTGTCGTGCCAGCTCTGCGAATTTGTCTGTCCGCCGAAGGCCATTCGCATCACCCCCGGGGAAATCCCGGAGGATGACCCCACCGCCCACGTGGAGAAGGCCCCCCGGGCCTTTGACATCGACATGCTGCGCTGCATCTACTGCGGCCTGTGCCAGGAGGTCTGCCCCGAGGAGGCCATCTGGCTGCAGAACCAGTATTCAATGACCGGTTACACCCGGGCGGAGATGATCAACGACAAGGACCGTCTCTATGAACTCGGCGGCACGCTGCCCGACGATCATTTCAAGTGGGACAAGAAAAAAACCGCCGAAGAAGCCGCCGCTCAGGGAGGAGCGCACCACTGAATTGGTAGCGAGTAGTGAGTAGCGTGTAGCGAGCATCTCAATCCAGCCACATCCCTTTCCCGCCCATTTCTACTACTACTCACTACCCGCTACCCGCTACTCGCTACTTTTCACCTCACATGTTCGCTACCATCTTTTACCTCTTCGCCTTCCTGAGCGTGGGTTCCGCGCTGGCCATGGTGTTCAACCGCAACACGGTGCACTCGGCGATGTTTCTGCTGCTGAGCCTCGTGGGGGTGGCCGGGGTCTTTGCCCTGCTCGACACCGGCTTTCTCGCGTTGCTGCTGATCTTTGTCTACGCGGGTGCGGTGGTGGCCCTGTTCCTCTTCATCGTCATGCTTCTCGACATGCAGGGCGGTGAGCGGAAGCCCTTTCGGCCGGCCGCCATCGCCGCCGGCGTGGTGACCGCCGGGCTGCTGGTTGTCGGCCTGGTCTCCTTCTCCGGAGCCGTCCAGGCCCTTCACGCCCCTGAAGCGGCCTCGGTGCTGCCGGTCGGTGTCAATCTGAAGCACTACGCCAACCAGCTTTTCACCACCTACCTGCTGCCGGTGCAGGTCGTCGGGTTTCTCCTGCTCATCGCGATGCTCGGGGTGATCGTGCTCAGCAAACGCTTCGAAGGCCTGGAGGACATCAAATGACCGTCACGCTCTATCATTACCTGATGCTGGCAGGTGTGCTCTTCGCCATCGGCTTTTTCGGCGTGCTGCTCCGCAAGAACACCCTGGTCATCTACATGTGCCTTGAGCTCATGCTCATTGCCTCGACCATCGTGCTGGTGGCTTTCTCGCGCTACAACGGGACCATGGATGGAAATGTCTTTGTCTTCTTCATCCTCACCGTCGCCGCGGCCGAGGTCGCAGTCGGACTCGCCATCATCGTGGCGCTTTTCCGGCGTCGCATGACCATCCAGGTCGATGAACTCAACGCGCTGAAAAACTGACGCCATGGCGCCCACCCAACTCGCATTTCTCCTGCTCCTCACGCCGCTCGCCTCGGCCCTGTTGACCGCCTTGTTTTTCCGCCGCAGCCCGGCGGTCGGCCGGGCGCTGTCACTCGCCGCCGCCGCCGCCATCGTGGTGTTCAGCAGCATGCTGATCTTTGCCACCGATGGCTTCTCACGCAGCGCTGAATGGCTCGTGATCGGCCCGCTCACCATCGAACTCGGGTTCCTCGTCGATGATCTGGCCAAGCTCATGCTCTTCGTCGTGGCCTTCGTCGGCTTCCTCATCCACGTCTTCAGTGTCGGTTACATGAAGGGGGATGCCAACGCGGCGCGCTTTTTCGGGTGCCTGTCACTCTTCATGTTTTCCATGATCGGTCTCACCCTGGCCGATGATTTGATCATGCTCTTTATTTTCTGGGAGCTGGTCGGTCTCAGTTCCTTCCTGCTGATCAATTTCTACTACGACCGGCCGGCGGCCGTTGCCGCCTCCAAAAAGGCCTTCATCGTCAACCGCATCGGCGACTTCGGTTTCCTAATCGGCATCATTCTCGCCTACTGGGCCTTTGGCACCATCACCCTCGCCGACATCGCCTTGCGGCTGGATACCTCGCCCGAACTGGTCACGACCACCATCGCCCTGCTCATTTTCTGCGGTGCGGTCGGCAAGTCCGGACAGCTTCCGCTGCACGTGTGGCTCCCCGATGCCATGGAGGGTCCGACCCCGGTTTCCGCCCTGATCCATGCCGCCACCATGGTGGCCGCCGGCATTTTCCTGCTCTGCCGGGTGGCGGTCATCATGACGGGCGACGCCCTCACCGTGATCCTCTGGATCGGTGTGGCCACCGCGCTGTTTGCCGGGGTGACCGCCCTTGGTCAGCGCGACATCAAGCGCATTTTGGCCTATTCGACCATCTCACAGCTCGGCTTCATGGTCGCCGCCTTCGCCCTTGGATCCCTGCTGGCGCTGCGCAGCGGGGTGGACGGAGCCCTCGCCGGACTCGCCGGAGGAGCCGCCGCGGCCATGTTTCATCTGACCACCCATGCCTTCTTCAAGGCTCTGCTCTTCCTGGGTGCGGGCTCGATCATCCACTCCAGCCATCATGAACAGGACATCTACCGCCTGGGGGGACTGGCCCGGCGCATGCCCATCACCTTCGCGACCTTCACGCTCGGAACGCTTGCTCTCGTCGGAGCCCCCTTCCTGTCCGGATTTTTCTCCAAGGACGCCATTCTCCTGCTCGCCTACCAGTATGATCCGAAGGTCTTCGTGCTGCTCCTCATCGGGGCGTTTCTGACCTCTTTCTACATGACGCGCCTGTGGGTCATCACCTTTCTCGGTGTGCCGCGCACCGACCATGCCGCTCATGCGCATGAGAACGGGCTGACGATGACGATTCCGCTGATATTCCTAGCTGTCGGCGCCGTGCTGGCCGGGTACACCTGGTTTTATCCGGAGGCGCTGGCCGTAGTCCCGCGTTTCGCCCATGGCCTCCTGGAGGGCGAGGGCCACACCCTGGCCGCGGTCGCCGGGACCGGGGTCTTTGTTGTGGGTGCCGCTCTCGGCTTCCTGCTGTACCGGCCCGGTGCGCGTGAGGATTTCCTTCAGACCCGCATGCCCGCCCTATACCGGACCCTGGAGCAGCGGCTGTTCATCGATGCGCTTTACGACTGGTATGTGGCAAAGGTCCAGCAGCGCTTTGCCCTGCTCCTCAACTTTCTTGAGCAGATATTTCTCTCCGGCCTCATCATCCGCGGCTTCGCAGGACTGGTCGGCCTCGTGGGGATCGGCGCCCGGGCCCTTCATGTCGGGAGCCTGCATGCCTACGTCCACTGGTTTCTTCTCGGAGCGGTGATCCTCTGGGCCATTGCGGCCGGCCTTTTCTAACGCGTTTTCGTGATGAACAACCTGCCCGTCGATCTTCTCCTGCTGTCCATCGCGACACCCCTGGCCGTGGCTCTGGCCATTGCGCTAGGCCTGCCCAAGCGCCATGCCATCAAACTGGCGTATGTCGGCTTTGGCGTGCCCGCGGTCATTGCCTGCTACCTCTGGAGCCAGTTCCCCGCCAATCCCGGTGCGGAGTACGCCTTCATGACGAGCTACGCCACCGGCCTCGAGGGCCTGGGCATCAAGCTCACCCTGGGTCTCAACGGCATCTCCATGCCGCTCTTCATGATGGCGGGCATTGTCGGCCTCGCCGCCGGCCTCTACGCCATCCAGTCCGGGGCTGAACGCCTGAAGATTTACCTGATGCTGCTCCTCGTCATGCACGCGGGCCTCATGGGCATGTTTGCGAGCATAGATATCTTCTTCTTCTATTTCTTCCACGAACTCGCGCTGATTCCGACCTTCATCATGGTCGGCATCTGGGGCGGGCGTGACCGCGGATACGCGGCGATGAAGATGACGATCTACCTGACGGTGGGTGCCATGCTCTCGCTCATCGGCTTGATCGCGATCTACATGAAGAGCGGGGCTGAGTCCTTCGACATGATCACGCTCCGGAATGAGCTGCTCATGAATCCCATGAGGGATTCGACGCAGACCACCATCTTCGGCCTGCTCATGTTCGGTTTCGGGATTCTGGTTTCCCTCTGGCCCTTTCACACGTGGGCGCCGCTCGGTTACGGGGCCGCCCCCAGCTCTGTCTCGATGCTGCACGCCGGCGTGCTCAAGAAATTCGGGCTCTACGGCCTCGTCCAGATCGCCCTGCCGCTCGTGCCGGCCGGGGCTATGGAATGGGCGCCGATGCTCGCCTGGCTGGCTTTGGGCAACATCATCATCATTGGTCTGATCACTCTGGCCCAGCGTGACCTCAAGCAGATGGTGGGTTATGCGTCCGTCATGCATGTGGGCTACGGCTTCCTGGGCGTGGCCTGTCTTTCCGTGCTCGGGGCGGGTGGGGCGGTCCTCTTCATGGTCGCGCATGGCCTCTCCGTCTCACTCCTCTTCCTGTTGACCACGAGCATCCATCACCGCACGGGGACCTTCGACATGGATCAGATGGGCGGGCTGGCCCAGAAGGCACCTGTATTGGCCGCCTTTTTCCTCACCGCCGTACTCGCCAGCATCGGCCTGCCCGGTCCGGGCCTGCTCAACTTCTGGGGCGAGTTGACAATCTTCATGGCGGTTTACGACCACGCCCAATGGATGGTCGTCCCGGCCGTGCTCGGGGTGGTTATTTCCGCGATCTATGGCCTGCGCGCCGTCGGCCGGGTCTTCTACGGTCCGGCCACCGAGGCCTTCCAATGCCATCAGCAGGGCCGCGTCATCGAGGACCTGCGCTGGAACGAGCGCATCCCGGCCATCATTCTGCTGGTCACCCTCATCGGTCTGGGGATCTGGCCCAAGGCCATCTCGACCTCTCTCAACTCCGCCCTCGAAGCCATCTATCCGGCCGTCGAGGCGCTCACCGTCCACGTGGCGGGCCAGTAACCCCGTTTCAACGTCCTGATGAATACCGAAATGCTCCAGGCCGCCGCCGCCTCCAACCAATGGCTGGCGATTTTCCCCGAGCTCATGCTCGGCTGCCTCGCCTTGTTTTTGCTCGTGCTCGAGATGGTGCTGCCGAAGAAGCAGCATGAGCTCATCCCGACGATTGCCATTATCGGCCAGGGAGCGGTGCTCGTCGGCCTTCTGATCAACTACCGCACGGCGTTCATCGGCGAGGAAACCTTCAACGGCATGCTCCTGCATACCTCCGGTGGACAGTTTTTGCGCTGCTTCTTCCTGCTGGCGTCGATCCTGGTCAGCATCCTCGGCATGGTCGCGCTGGCAAAACAGCGCATGCCCCGGATCGAGTTCTTCCACATTGTCATTGTGGTCTCCGCAGCGATGATGCTCCTGGCTCAGTCCAACCACTTTGTGATGCTGTTCGTGGCCCTGGAGACGATCACGATCGGTTTCTACATCCTCGTCAGCTACACCCGCACCAACCCGCTCTCGCTCGAGGCCGGCCTCAAGTACCTGATCATGGGTGCGCTGAGTTCGGCGATCCTGCTCTTCGGCATCGCCCTGCTGTATGGCGTGGCCGGCAACCCGGCCCTCGCGGGCGCGACCGCCGAGGCCATGAATTTCGGCGCGCTCCAGGTATTTCTCCAGGCCAATCCCGACAATCTCCTCGCAGCCATCGGCATCGTCCTGGTGCTGGCCGGCGTGGCTTTCAAGATCGGCGCCGTGCCCTTCCAGATCTGGATTCCCGATGTGTACCAGGGTGCACCGACCCCGGTGACCTCCTTCCTCGCCGTCGCTTCCAAGGCCGCCGGCTTTGCCATCCTGCTGATTCTCGTCCGCGTTTTCGGTCCCTATCACTCTGTCATCGTGCCGGTCCTCACGGCCATGGCCATCGCCACGATTCTTTTTGGCAACCTTGCAGCCATCACCCAGCACAACGTCAAGCGGCTCATCGGACTCTCGGGCGTGGCTCATGCGGGTTATCTGCTGATCGGGGTCATTGCCGCCATGACCCAACCGCTCGCGGTCGGCGCGATCTTCTTTTACCTGCTCGCCTACCTGCTCGGATCATTCGCGGTATTCGGGGTGATGACCCATGTGGCCGGACCCGACGATGCCGACCAGGACCTTGATCACTATGCGGATCTCGGCAAAACGCATCCGTTCCTGGCCATGGTGCTGGCGGTCGGACTCGGTTCGCTCGCGGGCATCCCTCCGCTGGCGGGGTTCATGGGCAAGCTTCTCATCTTTATCGCCGCCTTCAAGGCCGGCCTGTACCTGCTGCTGGTCGTGGCCATCATCGGTGTGGTCATCTCGATCTATTACTACTTCGGTTGGATCAAGGCCGCCTGTTTCCCGAGTCTGCGCGCTCCGTTGACAGAAGGCGAAGCCGACCCGACTCCCGCGCGCACACCCGTCGGGCTGGCAGCCGGGATCACCCTCGCGACCCTGGCTCTCGCCTCGGTGCTGCTCGGCCTGTACCAAGGGCCGTTCGGTGAATGGCTGTCCCTTCACTAAGCCGCCTGCCATGTAGCCCTGCGCGTGAGCGCAGGGACAATTAGAGGGGTTCTAATAAAACTGTGGCCGGGGTCGCTGACCCCGGTTGGATCACATACTCAAGGCACGGGGTCGCCGCCCCCGGCTACACGGCCACGTCCTCACAAAATCAGGCCGGAAACAAATAACCCGCGTCTCCGGCGTTTCGCTCTTTTCCTTCACCGGCGTTTCGTGCCTTGCTGACAGCTGTTCCATGCGCATCACCGGACTCGCCCTCGTACCGCCACCGACCGCCGCCGATCTCCCCAAGGTCACCCCCGAACTGCTTGCCTCCGTGCTGGCGCGCTATTCGCGGAGCAACGACGGGCTGGAGTCGATTCTCGCGAAGGTGGACCTGGCCAATCCCGATGCCTCGATCGACCGCATTCTCAAGTTTGTCGATTACGGGCATGCCTCTATCGGCGGATTGACCGGTGGGCTCGCCGTGGCCCTGGACGGGGTGTCAATGTGGCTGGCCTACAAAATTTTCGAGATTGCCCAGATGGCCGACGGCCAGGAGTCGAGCACCCGCTACATCACCATGGATGCGGACAACCTGCCGACCGCCGCCGAGCTGGGTGTGCCCGACGACCTCGCGCCGCGCTGGACGGCCCTGATGGCCCGGGCCTTTGCCGCCTATCATGCCGAGTATGCCCGGCTCGACGCCCTGGCCACGACCCGCCCCGAACTCGTCCGCCTTCCGCCGGACGCCAAACCCGCCGTCGCCACCCGCCTCCGCAAGAACTACGCGCTCGATCGCGCCCGTTACTTCATCCCCTTCGCTACCCGCACCAACCTCGGCCTGGTTCAATCCTCGCGCATGTGGGCGACGACGGTGAAGCATCTGGACTCGCTGCCCCAGCCCGAGGCGCGGGCGGCGGCGAAGCTCATCCGTGATGAACTGCTCAAGCAGTCGCCGCGGCTCATGCGCCATAGCATGGCGGAGGAATCCTACGCGGCCCAGGCCAGCCAGGAACTGGCTGCGAGCGTTGCCCTGGGCCTTGAACGTCTTTCAACCGCTCCCTTGTCGGACGAAGTATGGGTGAAAGTGGATCGTGATGCTCCGCCTTGGCTGGCCGAGACCCAATCCGTGGAGGAAGCCCTTCGTCATCGCGCCAACCGTTACGGTCATCAAGGCACGGCGACCCGCCGCATGCGCGTGACCTTCGCCTGGAACAACATGGCGATCGCAGAATTGCGCGACCTCAACCGGCATCGCACCGGCCACCGGTACACACCGCTCATCCAGGCTGGGTTTTATCTGCCGCCGGAAATTGGTCATGACGGCCACCAAGCGCTGCTCGATGAGCAGGCGGCGCTCACCCGTGAACTGATGCAGCGTGGCTCGCCCGCCTACCTGTACTCCCTGTTGCTGGGCGCGCAGACCCCCTTCGAGCACAGTACCCAGGCCGACAAGTTTATCTATGAGGCGGAATTGCGCACCGGCATGGGCGCCCACTTTCGCTATGCCGAGCACCTGAGCCGGGTGCTGCATGCTTTCTTTGAGCAGGTGCCGGAGGCCCGTGCCTGGGTGGTTGAGGGCACGGCCGAGCCGGAATAAACTTGCCGGATGGTGATGTCGGGTATCGTATTCCCATGTCCGCCATGCGGTTCCTTAATCCATCAGCAATTGTTCGGTTGTTCGTCAGGTTTCTTCGAGGCCCATCTTTCCGTGGCTGGATGCCCGGTGGATAGGTTTGCGAATCACCCATGACGGTTATGAGCACCTTTCGCGTCCTACAGTTTAATATTCAGTTTGGGCAGCGCTGGGATGCGGGTGACCCTGATCATGCACCGATCAATTTGGAGGACACCATTGCGGAGATTCGTAGTCATTCACCCGATGTGATGCTCCTGCAGGAAGTGGAGCGCGCACGGCCCGGGGGGAGCCAGATTGAACCGCCCCCCAACTACCAGCTCCTGCGGGCGGCATTTCCGGATTATCACGGTTGCTTCGCGTATCCCAAACCCGATCCCCGCGAACTTCCCTTTGGTCTGGGCCTGGCCATCCTTTCGCGCACCCCGCTGTGCGAAATATTCCGGCAGGATGTGGTTTCCCCACCGGTGGAGTTCGATTTCAAGGGGGAAACGCTCACCCCCACGGATCGCGTGTTGCTGGGTGCGCAGACGACGCTGCACGGTCGCAATCTCATGCTGCTTAACACGCATCTGCTCGCTTTCTTCATGCTCAACTCGAGCAGCGAGGTGCACGGCATCCAGCGGCAGATCCTCACCGACCGCCTGCGCGACCTGCACGGGCCGGCCCTGCTCTCCGGTGACTTCAACGTGAGCCGCCACGAATCCCTGGTCACCCAATTTGCGGAAGTCGGCTTTACGAGTGCGCAGACGACCGAGCCCACCTGGTGGCGCAAACCCTACGTGCTCGACCATATCTTCTACAACGAGCACCTGCGCTGCACCGGGCACCAGGTATCGCCCACGGAAGTCTCCGACCACCGCCCGCTGGTGGCCGATTTTGAATTCCGATAGGGGCCAGTTCGGAATCTTGAAGTAGGTGGGGTGCTTGCACGCCACGTTGCGTGCAAGCACGCAACTTTTCAGCAACCAGACCCCCTGCCCGAACTCAGCCAAGCCGGCGGAAAACCACACCTGGCCTGGCGTCACCGACCGGCAACTCGATTACCGCCCACTGCGTACCGCTTCCTTCTCGGCCTCGCGCTCCTCCTCCAGACGGGCCCGCTCGCTCTGCATCTGACTGCGGATCTGATCAATCTCCTCGAGCTTGCCCGCTGACAGGGCTTCATCCAGCCGCTTCTTCAGGAAGATGTCCCGTTCGGCCAGCTTCCCCTTGTAGAGTACGTCAATCTCACCCAGCCGGGCCTTCTGGGCGGGAGTGAGCGGCTTGCCCCGGCCCTTGTCAGTTTTGTCGAGGCGTTCCATCGCGAGTTCGTAGGCGCTTTTCATGAGTCCCAGGCTATCCTGGGCCTGCCGGGAGATACAGTACGAAGTTGTCCGGCTTCAATCGAGTTCGGCCAGAGTGGCCGGCACGGTTCGATGCCTGGGCGGTTTATTTTGAGACCCTCTGGGACGGATGTGAAAGTTCCGCGTAGTGGGGTAACGACCATGAAGGGATAATCGGAGCACCCGATCAATGGATTCTCGGGGTAAATTGCAAGGTGCGAGACCTACGACGGGACCAGATATGGTCCGGGGACATAGGTTACCCTTTCAGGCTATGGACTGGAACCAAGTAAACCTCATGATAGCCGATGGCGTGCTTGCGGACAAGGAGACGGGTGCCTACCGTATTGATCCATGACGACGATGACGGAAATTGATTCCGACGTGGGCGAGGGAGAAACCCCAGTCTGACCCTCTCGTTATGAAAGCTATCATCGCTCTTCACTTCCTCGTCGCGTCTGTCTTTGCCGCACCGACCATCGTTTATGTCTCTGAAGGCGGCGAGAACCGCATCTCAATCTGGGCGTTGGATGACGTTTCGGGCGATTTGAAACGGCTTGGGCATACCGTGCTGCCGGGATCGCCGGGGAGTCTCTCGATCAGTCCGGATCGCAGGTATCTTTATGCGGCGGTGCGCTCGGAGAAGCAATTTGCGACGTTCGAAATCGATCCGAAAACCGGGAATCTCTCAAATCCATCCTATGCGGATGCTGGATTCAACGCGGCCTACATTTTCACCGACAGAACCGGTCGCTGGCTGCTCGCGGCGGCCTACAGCGAGGGTGTCGTTGGCCTGTCGGCGATCAATGAGGGCCGCGTGATTGGATTGCCGGTTGCCGCCCTTGAAACCGGCAGTAAAGCGCACGCCATCCAGACCGATCCCGCCAACAGATTCGCCTTTGTGCCGCATGTGGGTGAGCTGAACAAGGTGGAGCAGCTCCGCTTTGATGCTCAGGCGGGCACGCTCACGCACAACACTCCTCCGCATCTCCCCGGCGGTGAGGGCGAGGGGCCGCGCCACCTGCAGTTTCACCCGAACGGAAAGTGGGCCTACTTCGTCAACGAGCAGGGAACGGTCCAAAGGGGTCAATGATTAACGTTTGACATTCCAGCCGCGTGTCCGCGGCCCAGCGCGGACATCGACCATGGGCAAGAAGCATATGGAGACTTTAATCATTAAACATTGACCCCTTAGGCCTTCTTCCGAACAGATTACGCTTGCCAAAAGTATCCATCATGCGGATACTTAAGGCATGGGCAAAACCGAGTATCTTCCCGGCTTCACACATCATCTTTGTGGACGTCCATCCGAGGGTCAGAAACGCTCTTTAAGGGAGCGGGCCACCAAGCTGGACGGCCTGTGCGCACTGGTGGCGCGGTTCATCCCGGCCGAGTGCTTTTCCCCGGCGGCAGGAACCCGCAAAAGGGTTTACACCCCTTGGGTGACGTTTGTGGCTTTCCTTGGACAGGTTTTGACCCGTGGAAGCACCTGTCGGGAAGCGGTGCGCAGGGTGCAGGCTTGGTGTGTTGCCGAGGGGCGCCCGGCACCGGATGAGAGCACCAGCGCGTATTGTCAGTCGCGGGACCGGCTCTCACTGGAAGCGTTGCGTGAGGTGCACCAGCATGTGGGGGAATGGATTGAGCGGCACGCTCAAGAATCCTGGAAATGGTGCAACCGGTCGGTGCGGGGGGAACGGTCCAAAGGGGACAATGATTAACGATTGACATTCCAGCCGCGTGTCCGCGGCCCAACGCGGACATCGACCATGGGCAAGAAGCATATGGAGACTTTAATCATTAAACATTGACCCCTTAGGCCTTCTTTCTTAATCATTAAACATTGACCCCTTAGGCCTTCTTTCTTTGTTGGGTCGGTCTATCTCCCATTCTCCACATCAATACCCTTTTCCTTTAGGAACTCGATGGTCTTAATCTTCCATTGGTTTAACGGGCTTTTCGGATCCAATCGAGATTCTTGGATCTCGTACACGACGGTCGTTCCCCATTTTGTTTTTGGTTTCGGATCCGCTCCCGCTTGCAGCAGGACAAGCGCTAAGTCGTAACGGAGCATCCTGACGGCGTACATTAAGGGCGTAAGATCGCTTTTGTTACGGGCATTGAGATCAGCACCTGCTGCAATCAGCATTTTCAACTGTTCCAGTCTCGGCTGTGGCCGACGATGGTCGAGGAGCATGATGCATTGGAATATCGGCTGTGTGCCCTTCACGGGGTTTAAGATGTTGGGGTCGCCGCCGTACTTCAGGGCCAATTCCAAGTACGATGGGTCTTCGTGCATTGCTGACAGCGAGGTGGCCGAGTTCCCATCGGTAAGACCATCGGAAGTAAGTATGCTTTCAGTCATCTGAAGATTTGGATCGGCCCCTTTCTCCAAAAGGTACTGATAGCCTTTTTTATTTTGGTGAAGAAGAACCCAGATCAGGGCCGTCATTCCTTCTTTGCCTTGGAAGTTCACCGTCGCTCCTGCCGAAAGAAGCCTGTCAATTTCCTTGGTTCGACCACTAGCGGCGGCTTCCGCTAATGCCCGGGCGGGACCGGGTGCGAAATAATCGCCGGCCTTCATCGCATAGGCCCTTACAGCCAGGAGGCCGAGTGCGAGTGAGATAACGGCGAGGAAGGCCGGTGCGCGCATTGGGTTTTGGTTTTGCCGAACAGTGTTATTAACCTCAACCGCGTTGTATGGCAGAGATCATGCAAATGAATTAAGAAAAATGAATTGCATCAGTCAATGGTGCAATTTTCATGTTTGGGCATGGGCAGGGCCAACGCACGCTTTCGACTGGCCAATCGCACGGTGCCAAAGCGCATTGCTGGAACTCGGCTGGCAGGCTGACCCCAGTCGGAACATGTTGCCGGCAATGGGTTCCAAACGGCGCAATGTGCGCTTGTTTTGGGGCTTCGATCCAACGCATTGAGGGGGCAAGTCGCTCCACCTATCGATGCTGCCGACGATAGTGCCGGCCGGCCGGCCGCCTTGCGCTTAGAGTTTCTTCACTGCGTAGGCCATGGCTTCGGCGATGCGGTCGAGCTGTTCGTCGGAGTGCATGGCGGAGATGGCGGTGCGGATGAGGTCCTTGCCGGCCGGGACGGCGGGGGCGATCGACATCACGGTGAACACACCTTTTTCCATGAGGGCCTGCCAGAAGCGGTAGACGCGTTCCTTGGTGCCGAGGACAATGGGTACGGCGGGGGTTTCGCTGCCCCAGGTGTCGAGGCCCAGACGCTTGAGATCCTCACTGTAGCGGCGGGTGTTGCGCCAGAGGCGGTCGAGGGCCTCGGGATCGCTTTGCATCAGATCGAGGGAGGCGCTGGCACAGGCGGCCTGACCGGGGCTGAGGGCGGCGCTGAAAATGGTCTGCTTGGAATTGGTGCGGAGGTACTCGATCACTTCACTCGATCCGGCGACAAAACCGCCGGTGCTGGCGAGGGACTTCGACAGGCTGCCGCAGATAATGTCCACCCGGTCGTTGAGACCGAAATGATCCACGGTGCCGCGGCCCTGGCGGCCGAGCACTCCGAAGCCGTGGGCATCATCGACCACGTTGAAGCAGCCGTATTCATCGGCTATGGTGATGAGCTCGGGCAACCGGGCGATGTGCCCCTCCATCGAATAAACCCCCTCGACGACGAGCAGCTTGGTGGCCTTCGGGTCGACGCTGGACGCGGCTTCCCGGAGGGCCATGGGATTGTTATGGGAGAAACGCTCCACCGTGGCCATGGAGAGGCGGATGCCGTCCCAGAGACAGGAGTGGATGTTTTTGTCGGCGAGGATCACGTCACCCTTTTGGGCAAAGGAGGCGACGCTGGAGAGGCAGGAGAGGTAGCCGGCGGCGTGCACATGGCAGGCTTCGCGTCCGAGGAAGGCGGCGAGTTTGGCCTCGAGCTCGACATGATAGCTCCGGGATCCGTTTGAGGTGCGTGCGCCGGTCGTGCTGGTGCCCCACTTGAGCATGGCGGTTCGTCCAGCCTCAATCACCTTGGGGTGGAAAGAGTATCCGAGATAATCATTGCTCGAAAGCATGATCATGTCCTTGCCATCCAGGCGGATGGACGTGCCCTGTTGCTCCTCAATGGCGTGGTAGAAAGGCGCGTATTTCAACCGCATCTTGGTCGCGTAATCATCGCGGCAGCGGTCGAGGAGGGTCTTCTTGTTTTTGGAAAAGAGGGAAAACGCCATTTAAGGGGTCAGGACATAGCTGGAGAGCGCGGGTCTTAGCAAATCCAAAGCGGACTCAGTGGCGCCGTTGCAGCGTGCCCATCCAGCTGGTCAGCTCCCGGGCATAGGCCGGCCAATCCTTGCAGGTGCGGGCCCGGGCGGCGGCCGCGAGCGCGG
>JBGTGS010000023.1:0-11978 GCA_041746615.1 Opitutaceae bacterium
GACTATGTAACAGCATGGGCTACCCAACCAAAGTTCAATGCATCCAGCGTAAGGATACATCGCAGTTCTACATCAACTTCCCCGCGCCCATCGCTCAAGCGATGGACTTCTCCAAAGGCGAGACCGTCGAGTGGACGATCCATGACAAGGGCCATTTGATCGTATCTCGGCGCGATGTACCGCCCGATCCGGTCCCAGTAAAAAAAACGGCTCGTTGAGCGAAGCCTTCGATCACTTGCTCGAGGCGGTGGCCCCGGCCTTCGGGTCGCGGGTGGATTTTGCCCGCGCCCGGGCTCAGTGGGTGGCCGGACTGCTCAATCTGGGCCGCCACACGGTGACCGGTGCTTTGAGCACCGCCGGCGCGCAACACCAGGACTGGTCGGCGCAGTATCGCCTGCTGCAACGCCTGCCCGTCGAGCCAATCTTTGCACAGGTGCAACGTGAAGCGTTGGCTGCGACCGACACGGTCAGGCCCTGGGTGGTCGCACTGGACGACTCCATCACGCGCAAAACCGGCCGCCGCATCCCAGGCTGTGGGTGGCGCAAGGATCCCCTTGGTCCCCCCTTCAATCTGAACTTTATCTGGGGCCAGCGTGTGCTTCAGTTCTCCGCGGCCATCCCCGCGGCCGACGGCTCGGCCCGATTGGTGCCGGTGGACTGGCAGGAGGCGCCACTGCCCCAGAGGCCCTCGCGAAACGCTGATGCCCAAACCCAGCAGGCGTATGGGCAGGCCCGCAAACAGGCCAACATCAACGAAGTCGCCGCGGGGCGCATGGCTCACCTGCGCACGGTGACCACGCGGCCCATCCACTGGGTGAGCGACGGACGCTTCACCAACCGCACCCTGCTGCGCCGCCTGCCGGAAAACACCGTCTTGATCGGCCGGGTGCGCAAAGACACCAAGCTTTATGCACCCTGCGCGGGGCAGCCCGGTAAAAACGGACGCCCCCGCAAGTATGGCGAGACCCTGCCCACGCCGGAGCAGTTGCGCACGGGCGACACCCGGTGGCACCGGGTGCCGGCCTTTGCGGCGGATAAGCGGCACGAATTTAAGCTCAAAACGCAGGGTCCGGTTCTCGCTCGTATCACCGGAGTGGATATGCTTGTACGGGTGGTGGTGATCGCGCCGCTGGGCTACCGGCTGAAGAAAGGCGGCAAGTTGCTCTATCGCCAGCCCGCCTACCTCATCTGCACCGACCCCGACGTGCCCCTCGAAGACCTCCTCCAGGAATACCTGTGGCGCTGGGACATCGAAGTTAACTTCCGCGACGAAAAGTGCCTGCTCGGAGTCAGCGAGGCCCAGGTCCGGGAGCCGGAGGCGGTGCGACGCCAGCCCGCCTGCGCGGTGGCTGCGTATGCCCTGCTGCTCCTCGCTGCCCATCGAACCTATGGCCCGCACCAACTGCCACCGTCGGTGCCCCTGGCCAAATGGCGGCGCCACCAGCCCCCGCGTCGCGCCACCACCTCACTGCTCATCAATCAACTGCGTATCGAACTGTGGGCCCGCTGCATCCGACCGGAGAGTTTATCGCACTTATGCTCCCGGCCCCAACCAGACCAGAAGTCCGATAAACCTTCCCCCGACCTAGCCTCCGCCCTGTTTTACTCCCATAACTAAATCGAAGACGTGCCAAACTCGAGGGTGGCGCGCAAGCGCGCCACCTACGCCGATCACTGTAACACCATCCAAACGCGTGGTGCCTGATTGGCTCCGTGCCCTCTGTGTGATCATCCGTTCTCCGGACAAAATAAAGCCGGTCCCGCGGACGGGATCGGCTGAAGCTGACGGCGACAGGGAACAGGGAGAGAAGACTTCAGAGCGCGGATTCGCCGCGCTCGTCGGTGCGGATGCGCACGACCTCCTCGAGGCTGGTCACGAAAACCTTGCCGTCGCCGATCTTGCCGGTCTTGGCCCCCTTGATGATGGCGTTGACCGTGCGGTCGGCAACTTCGTCGGGCACGGCGATCTCCAGCTTCACCTTGGGCAGGAAATCGACGGTGTATTCGCTGCCGCGATAAACCTCGGTGTGACCCTTCTGGCGACCGAAGCCCTTGACCTCGGTCACGGTCATGCCGTCCACGCCAACCTCGGCGAGGGCTTCCTTAACTTCTTCCAGTTTGAACGGCTTGATGACTGCAATGATAAGTTTCATGGTGTGGGTGAACAAAGGGTTATCCGATGTATCCTTCCTCACCGTGCTCGGCGAGGTCAAGCCCCTGGCGTTCGGCTTCAGGTGTGGTTCTCAGGCCGATTGCGGCCTTGACGATGTAAGCGATGATGGCCGTGGCGGCCACACTCCAGACGATGGTCAGGCCCACCGCCTTCAACTGCTCCATGATGATTCCAGTCTTGAGCGGACCCACCGCCTCATTGACCGCCTCATTGGCGAAGACACCGGTGAGGATGGCCCCCAGCGTCCCGCCGACTCCGTGCACGCCAAAGGTGTCCAGCGCGTCGTCGTACCCGAGCCACTTCTTCATGTAGGCCACGGCAAAGAAGGGAATGATGCCCGCAAATACACCGATGATCACGGCGGAGGACGGCGTCACGAACCCGGCACCGGGGGTGATCGTGACCAGGCCGGCGATGATACCCGAGCAAAAGCCCAGCACGCTGGGGTGCCCGCGGGTGATCCATTCAATCATGGCCCAGGCGAAGCCGGCAGTCGCGGCGGCCAAGGTGGTGGTTGCAAAGGCGTTGGAGCCGATGGCGTCGGCCCCGAGGGCGGACCCGGCGTTGAACCCGTACCAGCCGACCCAGAGCAGGCCGGTGCCGATCATGCAGAGCACCAGGGAATGCGGCGGCATGGCTTCGCGTCCAAACCCGGTGCGGGGACCGAGGATGATGCACAGCACCAGCGCGCTCCAGCCCGAGGTCATGTGCACCACGGTGCCACCTGCGAAATCGATGGCCTTGATCGTGGCGAATTCGTTGAACGGGCCGGCCATCAGGCCGGTGGTCGACCACACCATGTGGGTGAAGGGGAAATAGACCGCAAACATCCAGAGGGTCACGAAGAGCAGGACCGCGCTGAACTTCATGCGCTCGGCGATCGCCCCGACCATCAGCGCCGGGGTGATGATGGCAAAACTGAGCTGGAACATCGCCCACATGGTGTCGCTGATCCAGTAATAACCCGCCCCGGTGGCACCGGGCTCGACACCCTTGAGGAAGGCATTCGCGGTGTCGCCGATGAAGGCGTTGCCCCCGGAGAAGGCCAGGCTGTAGCCCACGGCCCACCACAGGATGGTGACCAGACCGGCAATGCCCATGCACTGGGCCAGCACGGACAGCACGTTTTTCCTGCGCACCAGCCCGCCATAAAAGAGGGCGAGGCCCGGCAGCGTCATGAAGATCACCAGCGCGGTCGCAACCATCATCCACGCGTTATGGCCCGGACCGGGTCCGGGGATCTTCGACGCCACGTCGGGGGTGCGTTCCGTGTTGTTCACATAGGCCTCAAGATCGGCGAGGCGTTGCTCGATGGTCGGTTCCGGCAGAGTCTCGGTGGACTGGGCCGGGAGGTTCAGCGGAGTCAAGCATCCCAGGCCTATCCAGGCCAGGATGCGCATGTTGAGGGTAAACCAGTTTTTCATATGGGCCCCCTTTTGTAGCAGGCGGAATGCCATGAAAGGGATTCATATCTATTTTGTTCATATCCGATCATTCCTGACCGGGGTGCGCACAAAAAAGCCGGCCCCCGCGTGGGGGCCGGCTTGAACAGATGGGACGGGCGGGCCTCAGATGGCGGCTTCGCCGCGCTCGTCGGTGCGGATGCGGACCGCGTCGTCCAGCGAGACCACGAAGACCTTGCCGTCGCCGATCTTGCCGGTTTTGGCCGCCTTCACGATGGTATCGACCGTCTTGCCGACGATCTCGTTGGCGACCACGATCTCGATTTTAACCTTGGGGAGAAAATCGACGGTGTATTCGCTGCCGCGGTAGATCTCGGTATGGCCCTTTTGACGGCCAAAGCCCTTGACCTCGGTGACAGTCATACCCTCGATGCCGATTTCGGAGAGCGCCTCCTTCACTTCCTCCAGCTTGAACGGCTTGATGATTGCGATGATTAGTTTCATGCGGATGAATTATTCTGGGATTGGTACAGTATGGTTGACCCGGGAGGCCGGTGCAAGCCCGGGGACAGGCACCGGCCGGATGGGATGGGACATCACGATTTGTGGGCGGGGGTGAAGTCCGGGTAGGCCTCGGCACCGTGTTCGCCAATATCGAGCCCCTCGGATTCCTCCTCGGAACTGACCCGCAGGCCCATGACCGCCTTGACGGCGAACGCGAGGATGAAGGCCGACACAAAGGCAAAGGCGCAGATGGCAAGCGTGCCGATCAGCTGGGTTCCGAAGGTGCCGGCATCAGAGAAGATGCCGACCGCCAGGGTTCCCCAGACGCCGCATACCCCATGCACCGAGATCGCGCCGACCGGATCGTCGATCTTGATCTTGTCGAAGAAGATGATCGAGAAGACGACCAGGGCACCGGCAATGGCGCCCACCAGCATCGCGGAGCCGACGCCAATGGAGTCGGCACCGGCGGTGATGCCCACGAGACCGGCCAGGATGCCGTTGAGCGCCATGGAGAGGTCGGGCTTCTTGAGCAGGATCCAGCCAACGAAGATCGAGGCCAGACCGCCGCAGGCCGCAGCCAGGCCGGTGGTCACGAAGACGTAGGACACCAGCAGGGGATCGGCGCTCAGCACCGAACCACCGTTGAAACCAAACCAGCCCAGGAAGAGCAGGAAGACACCGATGGTGGCCAGCGGCATGCTGTGACCGAGAATAGGCTTGATGCGCCCGCCGGGCAGATACTTGCCGGCTCGAGGACCGAGCACCAGCACTGCGGCCAGCGCGGCGAAACCGCCGAAGCCGTGCACCAGTGAGGATCCGGCGAAGTCATAGAAGCCCATCTCGCTCAGCCAGCCGCCGCCCCACTGCCAGGAACCGGTGATCGGATAGATGAACGCGACCAGCAGGGTCGCCACCACCATGAAGCTGCCCAGCTTCATGCGCTCGGCCACGGCACCAGACACGATCGTCGCAGCCGTGGCGGCGAACATGGCCTGGAAGATGAAGTCCGTCCACCACGTGTAGGCGGCGTAGGAATCGGTCATCAGGGAGACGTCGGCATTATCCGCGCCAAACCAGGAGCCCATCGCGAAATATCCGTTGAAATCACCCGGATACATGGCGTTGAAGCCGTAAAGGGCGTAGACCACGATGCCCACGCAGATGATGAACACGTTCTTGAAAAGAATGTTCACCGTGTTCTTTGCCTGGGTAAGACCGGCTTCGAGTGTGGCGAAGCCCAAGTGCATGGTAAAAACCAGGGCTGCTGCAATCAGCAGCCAGAGGTTGTTTACCGTGAAGAGCGCGAAGCCTGCGGATTCCGCAAAGGCTTCGTAGCTTTCGTAAGCAGGCGCTTCCTCAGCGTCCTGAGCGAAACCTGTCGAGATCAAGGCCAGCGGAGCGAAGAGGGCGGCCGTCTTCAATGCGCCGGTCAGAGGCTGGGACCATAGCTTCATAATTATTGGTAGCGTGTAATGTTTGGTGGGACGTTGACGGCAGTATCACCACGATAGCGCCTGAGCTCAAAAAGCACGGGCTGTGCCAAGGATCCGCGCGCAACTGAATTATTTTCATGGCCTCCCAACCCGCTCTCCTGCACGCGCAAACAAAAAGGCCGGAGTGAATGCACCCCGGCCTGCAGCCAATATCCGCCGTGATCCGGCGTGCGTTTACTCCGGTATCACCGTCTGGATGTGCAGCTCCTTGAGCTGCTTGGCCGTGACCGGGGTTGGACTTTGCGCCATGAGATCCTGCCCCTTCTGAGTCTTCGGAAAGGCAATCACATCGCGGATGCTGGTGGTGCCGCAGAGCAGCGCAACCATGCGGTCGAGTCCAAAGGCGATGCCTCCGTGTGGTGGCGCCCCGTATGTGAAAGCCTTCAGCATGTAACCGAAGCGGCTCTCGACCACGTCGGCCGGGATCTTCAGCACTTCCTCAAATACCTTCTTCTGCAGCGCGGGCTGGTGAATGCGGATCGAGCCCCCGCCCAGCTCCATGCCATTTAGCACCAGGTCATAGTGCTGGCCCCGGATCGCCTTCGGATCCGTGTCCAGCAAGGCAACATCCTCCGGCACCGGCGCGGTGAAGGGATGATGGGTGGCCGCATAGCCTCCACGCTCCTCGTCGTAGGACATCAGCGGGAAGTCCACCACCCAGAGAAATTGCCAGTCGTCCGCCCGGATCGTGAGCTTCCCGCGTTTCACGAGCAGTTGCGCTGCCTCGAGCCGGATGCGGCCGAGGATCGCACAGGCCTGCTCCCATGGAGCCGCCGCAAAGAAGACCACGTCGCCGTCCTCAATGCCCAACTTCGCGGTCAGCGTGGCCTTCTCCTCCGGAGAGAAAAATTTGACGATGGGAGATTTCCACTCCCCCTGCTCCGCCTTGATGAAGGCGAGCCCCTTCGCACCGAGGGATTTGGCGACCTCCTCCAGATTCTTGAGCTCACCCTGTGTCAGGTCGGCCAGACCCTTGGCGTTAATCGCCTTGATCACGCCGCCACCGGTCGCTGTGGAGGCAAAGACCTTGAAGGCCGAGGTCTTGAAGAGCGCGGTGAAGTCCTGCAGTTCGAGGCCGAAACGCACATCAGGCTTGTCCACCCCGAAGCGGTTCATCGCATCATGGTAGGCCATGCGCTGAAACGGCAGCGTCAGCTCGTGACCGAGCACATCCTTCCATACCCGCTGCAACATGCCCTCGAAGAGCGTGTAGATCCCCTCCCGGTCGATGAACGAGGCCTCGACGTCGACCTGCGTGAATTCCATCTGGCGGTCGGCGCGCAGGTCCTCGTCGCGGAAGCAGCGGGCTATCTGGAAATACTTCTCCACCCCGGCAACCATGAGGATCTGCTTGAACTGCTGGGGCGACTGCGAAAGTGCGTAGAATTCCCCCGGGTGAATGCGGGACGGCACCAGGTACTCGCGTGCACCCTCGGGCGTGCTCTTGAAAAGGGCCGGTGTCTCGACCTCGATGAACTCCTGCGCGTCGAAGTAATCACGGACCGCCTTGGTCGCGCGGTGACGCACCTCCAGGTTGCGGCGCATCCGTGGCCGCCGCAGGTCAAGGTAACGATAGGTGAGGCGCAAATCCTCGTTCACCTTGTCGCCCCCGGCGTCATCGAGGGGGAACGGCGGCGTGTCTGACAGATTGTGGATGACCAAGGCGGTTGCATCGATCTCGATGCCGCCGGTCGGCAGCGCGGGGTTGACCGTGCCTTCGGGGCGGGCCACGACCAGCCCGGTCACGCCGATGACGGACTCGGGCTTGAGGTGCGCCGCCTCCGCCGCCAGAGAGGCGTTGGCCTGCGGGTCGAACTTGACCTGGGTGATCCCTTTGCGGTCACGCAGGTCAATGAAAAGAATGCCACCGTGGTCGCGGATGGAATCAACCCAGCCGAGGAGCGAAACGGTCGCAGTCAGGTCAGTTGAGGTGAGCTGGGCACAGTGATGGGTGCGCTTCATGGGCAAATGCAAGGGTTCAGCTAAGCGGACCGCCGCCATCCCGGGCAACTGGAAACTTGCAACAAGAGTTTCAGGCTAAACCGCCAGTTCCGGATGCTCCCGGGCGCTGTTGGCTGCATAGTCGCCAAAAGCCTGCTTGAGTCGCCAGCCCACGGTCCCCTCCCCCGTGCGATAGGTCACGGAATCGATCTCCCGCACAGCCTGAAGATCCCTCGTGGTCGAGAGCAGCAGGCATTCTTCCATGGACGCCAGATCCTCCGGTTTAAGGACCGCCTCGCGCACGGTGATGCCAGCGGCTGGTCCGACCCGGGACAGGAGAATCTCCCGCGTGATGCCCCCGAGGATCCCTGCGTTGAGCGGCGGGGTGAGCACCTCGCCGGCCCGCACAAAGGCCAGATTGCAGACCGCCGCCTCCGCTATCTCGCCGGCCTGATTGGTGATGACCACCTCATCGGCCCCGCGGGCGCGCGCCTCGCGCAGACAGAGGATGTTGTTGAGATAATTGCCCGTCTTCCATGCGGGATCCAACGAACCGGGCGTGTTCCGGTGCAGTCCGGTTCCGAGCGAGAGCCGCAGGCCCGTACGCACCACCTCGTCCGACGGCAAGGGGAGGCGCTGCACAAGAACCACGAAATCAGTCGCGTCGGCCAGGGCCGGATCGAGTCCGATGGGGCCACCCCCACGCGTGATCTGCAGACGGATGTACAGTTCGCCCCGGTCTCCGGTCTGCTCCCGGAAGGCCTTCGCCGTGCGGCGGATCTCGGTCAGGATATACCCGGCGTCAAACGGCAACGAGAGATGAAGTGACTTCGCCGAGCGCCCCAACCTGGCCCAATGCTCCTCCCACGCAAAAATCACCCCGCGGTAGGTTCTCCATACTTCATAAATTGCATCCCCATATAAAAATCCCCGGTTGATTGGAGCGATGGCCGGAACCGCGGCCGACTGCAGCGTGCCATTGATATTGGCCTGAATATAGGGAACGGACATGTCAGGTGACGGCACCACAACCAATCCCCGTCGCAAGCGCTAAATAAAACGCCCCCGGTCCGGAAGGACGCGGGGGCAATCGCGATGAAAGGATCAGGTGGCAGTCATCAACCACGCTTTTTAACGAGGCCGAATTCCTTCTTGATGTTCTGCACGCTCGGCAGGGAGATGCCCAGTTCCTTGGCGATGACTGCGCCGGTCTTGCCGGCCTCGACGCCCGCCTTGACCTGAGCCTTCAGCTCCGGGGTGATCTTGGCGCGCTTGCGCTTTCCCTTGCCCTTCGCCTTGGCCTTGGGCTTGGGACCCGCGGCGGACTTCGCCTTACCCCGTCCACCCTTGCGCTTCCTGCGCCCGCCGCCGCTCAACGCAGCCTGCAGGGCCTTGATGAAATCCTTGAGGGAGTCGTATCCATATTTGGACGGCAGGGTGGCAAGTTCGCTGTCGCGTTGGGACTCGATTGAAGCCTGCAGCTTGGCGGCACGGGCCTTGAGCGCGGCGAGTTCTTGAATTTTGTCAGTGACCATGAGCTGATCAAGCAATTCCAGCCTCACTATAGCAAGCCGAATATATACAGCCTATAAATAGCGGGGAATACCATAATATCCATCCGCCAGGATCCACTAATGCAATCAGGCGATGACTGATCCTCGCATCAGGCCATGGCCAACTGGACTGCCTTTCAGTCCCGCCCATCAGGAATACCGCGGGTCCATCACGGGAGCCGGCTTGCGTATCGTATATCAGGATACACGCAACCCGCCGGGGCCGCCATGCTCAGATCGTCATCGCATGGTAGCCGCCGTCGACCATGATTTCGGAACCGGTGATGAAGCTGCCCGCGCCGTCGCTGGCCAGCAGCAGGGTCGCGCCGATCAGCTCGCGCGACTCACCAAACCGTTTCATCGGTGTGTGCCCCATGATGGAGGCCACCCGCTCGGGCGTGAGCACCTTGCGGTTCTGCTCGGCCGGGAAGAACCCGGGGACGAGAATGTTCACCCGGATCCGGTGTGGTGCCCATTCCCGCGCCAGATTCTTGGACAGGTTGTGCACCGCGGCCTTGGTCGCCGAGTAGGTGAAGACCCGCGAGAGCGGCACCACCGCCGACATTGAGCCGAGGTTGATGATCGAGCCGCCCTCGCCGCGATCGACCAGGTACTTGCCGAAAACCTGGCAGCCGAGAAAAACACTTTTCTGATTCACGTTGAGGATGCGGTCGTACTCCTCCTCGGTGATGTCGAGAAACGGAGTCGGTGAGTTGGTGCCGGCACCATTGACGACGATGTCGACCTTGCCGGAGCGGGCGAGCACCGCCGCCAGCAGACCCTCCAATGCAGCCTTGCTCGAGGCCTCTGCGGGCGCAAACCAGGCCTTGCCACCGGCGGCCTCGATCTTGGCGATCCGCGGACGGGACTTCTCCTCATTGCGGCCGACCAGCACGACCTCGGCCCCCGCACCCGCCAAACCCTCGGCCATGGCTCCGCAAAGTTCACCGGTGCCGCCGATGACGACGGCCACCTTGCCGTGAAGTGAAAACAGGGATGTGAGGTATTCGGATGGATTCATGGCGATTGGAGGGAATCCTCATGCCCCCCGGTGGTGATGATGGCAAAGGCTATTGCGGTGAACGTTAAGACGTCAGAGGGCGTCCTCGTACAATTGCTCGTAGGCCCGGGCGGCATGAGTCCAACCGAAGTCCTTTGCCATCCCCCGTTGCTGGGCGGCGGTGTAGCGGGCGCGGTCCGCGTGGAGTCGCAAAGCCCGCTCAAGTCCTTCCAACAAGCCTTCCTCCGTAGGCGCGAACATGATCCCGGTTCCTTTGGCCGGTTCCTCCTTGAGGTCGATCACCGTATCCATCAACCCACCCACACGCGACACCAGCGGCACCGTGCCGTAGGCCTGGGAATACATCTGGTTCAGCCCACAGGGCTCGAAAAGGGAGGGCATCAGGAAGAAATCACTGCCGGCCTCGACCAGGTGGCTCATGGGTTCATCCAACCTCATGGCAAAGGCAACCTTGCCCGGAAGCGCGGCTGCGAGCTCACGCATGCCTTTCTCCAGCGCCGGGTCGCCGGTGCCCAGCACCACCAGTTGAACGTTCTCCCGCTTGAAGAAATCCCGGTTGGCCAGCACCAGCTGCACCCCCTTTTGCTCCGTCATGCGGCAGATCATTCCAAAAACCGGCGCATCCGAGGCCGGATCCATTCCGACCTGTTGCAACAACCCGGCCCGGCACACCGCCTTACCGGCGGGATTCTTCGCATCGTAGTTGGCCGGCAGGTGGGGATCGATCGCCGGATTCCACACCGTCTGGTCGATGCCATTGATCAGTCCCACCAGATCGTCCGCGCGGGTCTGCACCACGCCATCCAGTCCGCAGCCAAACTCAGGGGTCTGGATCTCCAGCGCGTAACGCGGGCTGACCGTGGTGACCCGGTCCGCGTACAGCAGCCCTGCCTTCATCATGCTCAACTGCCCATAGTACTCAACGCCATCTATGCCCTTCAACTCATCCGGCAGGTTGGTCCGGTAATACGAGCGCATCGGAAACAATCCCTGGAAGGCGATGTTGTGCACCGTGAAGATCGTTTTCATCGCCAGCGTGACCCCGTGGCGCTGCTCCGCATGCCGCAACAGCACTGGCAGCAAGCCGGTCTGCCAGTCGTGGCCATGGACCACGTCGGCCCGGAGCTGGTTGAGGCGCAAGACCTCGACCACGCCCTTGCTGAAGAAAATGAACCGGAGGTAATTGTCCTCGTAGTCGCGTTCACCGTTGCCGTAGGGATTCCGCCGGTCGAAAAACTCCTCCCGGCAGATCAGGTAGACCGTGAGATTGGGGCGCGGTGAAAAGGTGCGCACATCTCCACTCATGAAGGCATCGCCCATTTCGATGCGCAGGCGCTGCAGGCGCACCGCCCCGGTCGCATCGCCATGGTCCAGGATCGCGCGATAACCCGGGAGAAACACCGCCACCTCGTGACCCGCATCCGCCAGCGTGGCCACCAGCGAACCGACGGCGTCGGCCAGGCCGCCCGTCTTCACGTAGGGATACATTTCGCTCGCGACGTGGACGATTTTCATCGTGATGAACTAAGCACGACCCTCCCCTTGTTTCCAACGCAAATCCATATGCGTTTCCGGATGTGGGCAATCGCAGCGACAACCTGTCCGCCACCTTTCATGAAATTTCGCGAAGCGATCCTCGCCCATCTCCGCCAACCCGACTACCGTCCGGTCAACACCGCCGCCCTCGGCCGCGCCCTCGCACTGCCCAAGCGCGACCAGCGCCAGCTCGACCATGAGGTCCGCCTCCTGCTTTCCAAGGGTGACCTCGTCTTCGTCAAGGGTCAGCGCATCGGCCTGCCCGCGGAGGATGAACCTGTCACCGGCCGCCTCCAGTTCCGCCAGGGCGGCTCCGCCTTTGTGATTCCAGACGGCAAACCCGGCGGCCCC
>JBGTGS010000024.1:0-22941 GCA_041746615.1 Opitutaceae bacterium
CGGCCGGCACGGGCCCTCAGGCCGCGGTAGCGCAGCGGCAGGGCGACGTTATCCGCCGCAGTCAGTCGCGGCAACATCGGCGGAGCTTGAAAAATGAACCCGAGCTTCCGGTTGCGCAGCCAGGTCCGCTCGTCGTCCGTCAGAACGGACACGTCACGACCGTCGAGCCGGTAGGTGCCGGCATCGGGACGGTCCAGCAGTCCAAGGATGTTCAACAACGTGGACTTGCCCGAGCCGGACGGACCGGTGATGGCAATAAACTCACCGGGCCCGATTTGCAGGTTCACCTCACGCAGCGCAGGTACGTACTCGGGCCCCACCCGGTAGGTGCGAGTGACCGCCTCAAGCTGGATGACCGGCGTCACGGCGATAACATCCTCGCATCGGCGGCAATGATGTCGCCGGCTCCCAGCCCTTCGACGATCTCGATCGCGCCCGGGGTCGTGGCCCCGGTTTGCACCACCACCCTCTCCGATCCCCCGTCGGTCGTGCTCCGAAAAACAAACGCCGCCCCGCCCTCCCGCCGCACCGCCGCAACCGGGACGACCAGTGAGGAGGTCGATTCATACACGGTGATATCAAGCTTCGCGGTCATCCCGAGCCGCACGGAAGTCATCTCTTCGGGCGACAGCGCGCCCGTCTTCACCACGATCTCGAAATACGGGCGGGCCCCGGTGGCGATGGCCTGGGAGGATACATAATCAACGCGACCGGGGAGCACCAGTCCGGGAAAGGCATCCCCGGTGATTCGCACCGCCTGGCCGTGCCTGATCCGGCCGATCTCGACTTCGTCGGCACGCGTCTTGACCGAGACGCCTTCGAGATTTCCCAGTGCGAGGAGGATCTCGTTCTGCGCAATGGTGCTGCCCACCTCGAAGAAACCGTCGCTCCCCGCCGGCCGGCCGGCGGTGGGCCGCGCATTGGGCAAAATGACGATGCCGTCGAAGGGCGCGTGCAGCACGGCGCGGGCGATGCGGTCACGCAACTCGGTCATCCGTAGTTGCGTGTTGGTGACATCGTGGCGCGCGATCGTGATCCGCTCCTCCGTCGCGTCTGCCAGCACGTTGTCGAGTTCATCCTGGGCGGAGCGGAACTCGGTGTCCTGCAGCACGAATTGCTGCCGGGCGCTCTCGAGCGACGACTGGGCAATGATGCCGAGTTCGGACAGCTGCTCCATCTCGCTCAGGTTTCGCTGGTTGGCCTCGAAGTTGAGGCGGGCACGCAGGAGGGTGCGCCGGGCGCGGGCGACCTCGGGGCCGGTCTCCCAGGACTCCAGCCTCCGCAGATCGGCGAGCGCACGGAACTGTGCGGCCTCGGCGTTGCGCAACTCGACCTCCACGTCGGTGGTGTCGATCCGCGCCAGCAACTGTCCCTTCTCCACCAGTTCCCCGTAGGCAAAATTTTTCTCCGCAATCCGACCACGCAACGGTGAGGTGAGGTTGCGGATTTCAAGAGGTTCAAGGTTCCCCAACAGCACGACACCCGTGCGCACCGGGGCGGTCCCCACCGTATGCCAGGCCACTTCCGTCGCGGCGGAATCGGTCCCGACCAGCGGACGATTGCCACCTCCGCCCCGCCAGGCAAAAAGACCGATCGCAACAAACAGCCCGATGACGGCGACGAGAGCGGTGAAGCGAACCTGCTGCACACGCCGGCCGAGCATTTCCTGCGCCGCGGCGCTCTCCTCCACTTTCAGGAAGGCTTTGCGCAATTCTGCATGATTCGCCTCAAGCTGGGTGTGGAGGGCACGTTCGGAATCACGCACCTTGCTCAGTCGCAGGTAGAGCTGGGCATTCTCGATCGCGATGCCCGCCTGGCTGCAAATCGCATCCAGCAGCGCCTCGTCGCGGGGCGTGAGCGGTTCATCACGACGGTTGATGAGCTGGATCACCCCGAGCCGCCGGCCGCCGCTGTCGAGGACCGGACGACAATACAGGTCGCGGGTGCGGTAGCCGGTGCGCCGGTCAATCTCCTGGTTGAAGCGCGGGTCTGTGTGGGCGTCGGCCAGGCGCACCGATTCCCCAGTTTCAAAAACATGGCCGGCGATGCCCGAGCCGCGCGGCAGGCGGATCTCACCCGTCCCCTGCGCGACGGGCGTCCAAAGCTCCTGCTTTTCCTCGTCGTACAGGAAGAGGGTGCTGCGCTCGACCTCGAGGAACTCCGTCACCCGCGCCATCACTTCGATCAGGATCCGGGACAGGTTCGGGCCGCCCGCGGGATTGGGTGCAGGTTCGGTCATGAGGCTCAGGGTGCCGGGGCGAGTTCGGCCCGCGCCGCACTTTCGGCGCTGAAATCCTGGAGATGGATGCCCCAGACAAGGAGCGTGGTGCCCAGGGTCTGCTCGAGGGCGGTCAGGGAATTGAGGTAGGATATCTGCGCACTGATCTCGTTGGTGCGCGCGGTCACGAGGTCGTTCTGGAACGTGATGATCGCGAAGTTGGAAGTGCGGCCGACCTGGAGTTTGCCTTTCTCGATGTCCAGTTTGCGTTCTGCAAGCTCGCGAGCCACCCCGGCCACCTTCACGCGCCGACCGGCCAGCTCGATGGCCCGAAAGGCGTCACGCACCTCGATCTCAATGTTGTCGGTGATCTCGGTGAGATCCACCGTGGCCTTCTGTTCGCGGATGCGCGCACGCAGATGGCCTTGCCGGCGGCTGAGGTCGCCGAACGGAACCTGCAATGTGAGGCCGACATTCCAGTCCTCATTCAGTCCGGAAAACACCCGGTCGATCGCACTTGAAAAGGCCGTGTCACCACCCGCCACGCGGTAGCGTGAACTCAGATTAAGCGACCAAAGCTGGTTGTTGCGGGCCGTGGCTTCCGCGAGCTCCGCGATTCGCCTCGCTTGAATGGCCTGCTGGTAGTCGGCGCGATGCGCGTAGGCGAGTTCCCGGCAGGTTTCGAAATCGAGTACAAACTCCGGCAGCACCAGCGCCTCAGTCGGAACAAATACACTATCCGTATCGACATCGAGCAGCTTGAGCAGGGCGAAGCGGGCGGCTTCGCGGACCGCCTGGGCCGTCAGCAGATTGAACTCGCGCGTCGCGATGTCCGCCTCGGTCTGGATGATTTCGACCGGAGGCAGGATGCCTGCCGACACCAGGGCCCGGTTGATCCGAAGCTGCTCGTTGGCCCGATCGTAGGCCGACCGGCTGACCTCCTCCTGATGCTGGGCCTGGAGCAACGACCGATATGAGAAAATGACATTGGTGACCGTGTTGATGACGATGCGCTCAAACTCGAGGAAGCTCGTCGATTCGGCCAAACGCGCGATGCGCAGGCCGGACAGGTTGGCCTGCAGGCCTGCACCGCGCAACAGCGGCTGATCCAGTTGGAGGAAGAGGCTGGAGTCATAGAGCTTGGTGGCCTGCGTCGAGCGGTCGGTCGCCACGTTGTCCCAGGCGATCCCGAAGCGTGCTCCCGTCGGCAGTCGTTGCGAGACCACCGCGGACGCCGTGCCGAATCGCGTGGTCGTATCGGTGCCGCTGGCAGTCACGGGGTTGTAACGCACACCCGACAACAGGTCGAGGTTCGGGACGAATTCATCCTCCGCAACTCTCAGGTCGAAGCGCTGCGATTCGCGGTCCAGGCTGGCCTTCTCAAGGGTGCGATTGTGCGAGAGAGCCAGCTGGATGGCCTGCAGCAGGCTCAAGGGCTCGGCGACTTCGGGCGTTTGCGCATATCCGCCCGTTGCCAGACAGGCTGCCACGAGCCCTTGCCCGAGCACCCGTGGCGTTTGCCGAAGGAATGCAAACCAGCTGGAAACCATTATCTCTGCTCAACTAGAAATAAAGCACGGCGCAGCGCAAACCAAAGGTCCGATCGTCAATGCGATTTCCCGGCGACAACGCAACGGAGCCCGCGCACCTTAAGCTACCTGCCCACGGCTGCCAGCAGCGCCTCCGCCTCCGGGTGCTTGTACTCCCGGGTGAGGTCGAGCGCAGTGACGTTGGTCTTCGACCGAATCGTCGGGTCCACGCCACGCGCGAGCAACAGCTTGATCACCTCAATGCTGCCGGAGGCGGCCGCTTCGTGCAGCGGCGTGCCGCCCCCTTCGCTGAGCAGATTGGGATTCGCGCCGCCATCGAGAATGAGGGTTGCGATCTCCAGGCGATCCTTCGCCGCAGCCAGGTGCAAGGGCGTCCAGCCCGTCCGGTCACGTATCGTGGCATCGGCCTTGAACTCCACCAACGCCTGCACCACCGGGACATCGCCGCGATCGACCGCAAGGTGCAACGGGCTGCGCCCGGACGAATCCAACGCGGAGGGGTCGGCGCCATGCTCCAGCAGTAACGCAACCATCGGCACTTGCCTGCGCAGAATCGCCTGGTGCAGCGGAGCGAGCCGTGCATCCGGCTTCCCCTTGGCGGCCGATGGATCGCGTTGCAGGTGTCGCTTTAAGTCCGCAACATCGCCCCGGGCGATCGCTTCGTCGATGGTCGCATACTTGGTCTCAGCCCGAGCGGCAGAGGCACTGGCCATAACCAGCGGGAGCAGGACCAGGACAAGGCGGCCGATCAAGGGGGAGAATGGCATGACGCCATTCATGTTGGAACAACCCGGGTGCCGGCGCAAGCCGGCCCAATTCAAAGCTTGCCTCCGGCCTCAACCCTCCCTGTTTTCTCCAATCCCTTCCCGCCCGGGTGGTGGAATTGGTAGACACGCAGGTCTCAGAAGCCTGTGCTTAACCGCATGCGAGTTCGAGTCTCGCCTCGGGCACCATCAGCAAGCCTGTCTGGCCTGCGATCGGAAGTCATGAACAGGCCGGGAGTGGAATGAGCTGACGAAGTCACCTCCCAACAGGCTTGCTAAACCGGCACTGCGTGCCGGCGGAGTGCCGTCTGGGGAGTGGTAGAGTATGGGTGTTATTCATGGGGCTGGCGTGCTTGCGCGCCACGTTGTGTGCAAGCACGCAACCTTGTTGCTACATTATCGGCAAACTGTACCACTGCCCGTCTGGGAGCGGGGTTGACGTCATCCACCGGGACCGCCCAACTCGACGGACCACACCACCCATTCATGGCCGGACGCATCAAAGACCATATCAAGGCTCTCTTCGCCCCCGTAGTCGCATCGATCAAGGACGGCCCGCTGAAGGGACGGAAGTGGAGCCTGGTCGCCGGTTCCAACTTCGTGCGCGGCACCTTCGAGGTCTTCAAGACCAAGGCTGTCGTCGCCCACCTGAAGCCTGGCGACGTCGTCTATGATGTGGGCGCCCACGTCGGCTACTACTCCGCGGTGTCCGCCCAGGCCGTCGGGCCGTCCGGCCGGGTATTTTCATTCGAGCCCCGGCCCGACAACATCCGCATGTTCGAGCGGCATATGATCATCAACGGCTTCAACAACGTCACCCTCACCCGCACCGGGGTCGGCCGCACCACCGGGAAGGCGCGCTTCAACGCCCGTACCGGCATCGGCACGGGCCACCTTTCGGAATCCGGCGACCTCGAGATCCCGCTCATCTCCCTCGACGACTGGGTCCGCGCGGAGCAACCGCCCCCGCCCAACTTTCTCAAGATCGACGTCGAGGGAGGGGAGATCGGCGTGCTCGAAGGAGCGGAAGCCCTCATCGCCCGCGCCAAGCCCATCATTCTCATCGCGACCCACGGGGAAAAGGAGGACGCCTTCGTGAAGGCCTTCCTCAATCGCCACGGCTACCAGCACCGTGAACTCGACCACGAGGGCCGCAGCGGTGACACCGAGATCATCGCCCTGCCGCCGGCCTGAGCCGGTGATCGGTGGACGGTGGACGGTGGACAGTAGACGGTGGTTGATGGTGGATGCTCGCTACTCGCTACCCACTACTCGCTACTACCATTGCAGCTTGCCCGCCTATGCCGGGCGCTTACATCTGGGTGCTCACATGAAAAAAGACGCCATTCTCAACAAGATCAAAACCGAGAAGGTCATTGCCCTGATTCGTGCCGACAATCCGGACGGTCTGCTTGATTGCGCCAAGGCCCTGGCTGCGGGCGGCCTTACCAGCATCGAGCTCACCATGACAACCCCGGGCGCGATCCGCATGCTCGAAAAGGCCACGTCCGAGCTGCCTGACTTCCTCTTCGGCCTCGGCACCGTCCTCGACGCCGAGACCGCACGCGCCGGCATCCTTGCCGGAGCCAGGTTCATCGTCACCCCGGCGCTCCGGCCCGACGTGATCACCCTCTGCAAACGCTACAGCGTGCCGGTCTTCAGCGGTGCGCTCACGCCCACCGAGATCATCTCCGCCTGGGAGGCCGGTGCCGATGCTGCCAAGATTTTTCCCGCTGAGTTCTTCGGGCCGGCGTACATCAAGTCCGTCAAGGCCCCCCTGCCCCACGTCGAGATGGTTCCAACCGGCGGGGTGAACCCTGAGAATGTGGGCGACTTCATCCGGGCCGGCGCCTTCGCCACGGCCGCCGGCAGCTCCCTCGTCGAGGCCAAGGCCCTGAAGGAGAAAAACTGGGCCGCCATCACCGCCCGGGCCAAGGCCTTCGTCGCTGCCGTGGCTGCTGTCGGATAGGCGGCTTAGATAACCTGCAGCGACGTTGCAGGCCTGGAGCCACGCGCATGGGTGACTTAATATCTGTTAACCAATGGCTAACACGATTTAATTGACAAACTGGTTTGATCAACTGGTCTATTTGGATGAAATCATCGCACGATCAGATTGGGGCCTTTGAAGCCAAGACCAAGTTGAGCGAGCTCTTGGAGCGCGTGAGCCAAGGAGCCACGTTCACCATCACCAAACATGACCGGCCCATAGCCCGACTGGTGGGGTACGAATCCGACCGCGCAACCGGGCGTGCCGAAGCAACGGCCGCGTTGCGCACCCTGCGGACCCGCTACCGCTTGGGCGGGCTGGATTCCCGCGCATTGCGTGAGGAAGGCCGGGCATGAGGCCAGGCTTCGTCCTCGACTGCTCGGCCACCCTGCCGTGGATTTTTGGCGACGAGGCCACGCCGGCGACGGATCGCTTGCTGGATGAGCTCACCACAGGAATCCAGGCGTGGGTGCCCGCCTTGTGGCACTTGGAACTGGGCAACGTGTTGCTGGGCGCGAAGCGAACGGGGCGCATCGACCAAGCCGGCGTGGAAGCCTTTCTCAATCGTCTTTCCGTCTACGAAATCGCCGTGGATCCCGAGACCATGACGCAGGCGTGGAACAAGACCCTCGATCTTGCCCTGCAATACCAGTTGTCGACTTATGATGCCGCCTACCTCGAGCTTTCCCTGCGCCGAAATCTGCCGCTGGCCACGCTCGACCAAGCCTTGATCCGGGCCGCAACCCAAACCGGCACCCGGCTTGCACTCTCGGAAAATTCCGTAAGCTCGTAGCGAATCACGCGCTACCACGTTGCTGCTTCTCAGGATCAAGCGCAGGCGAATCCAGATCGCGAACCGCGGCTTCGAAGGACTGAAGGACGAACTGAAATCCGGGCTTGCCTAACTGTATTAGTGTTATAATACACTGATCCAGCTCATCCCGTGCTCCTCGTCATCGACCATCACAGCGGCGTCCCGGCCTACCGGCAAATCATGGATCAGATCCGGCTTCATATCGCCACCGGCCTGCTCAAGCCCAACGCGGAGCTTCCCTCGACGCGCGCGCTGTCCACCGAACTGGCGCTCAATCCCATGACGGTCAGCAAGGCCTACAACCTGCTCGAGCGCGATGGCGTCCTCGAACGCCGCCGGGGCCAGACCCTCACGGTGCGCGCCCTCCTCGCAGACGAAGTCCAGATCGAAAAACTGGACCAGCTCCGCCAGCACCTCGCCCCCGCGGCCTCCGTGGCCCGCCAACTCGGCGTGACGCCCGCCCAGGCGACCAAGATTTTCCGTGAACTCCTCGACGAATCGAATCCCTGACTCCCCTCCCCCATGCATGCCCCCCTTGTCACGCAGGCCCTCACGAAACGTTTTGCCGAACACACCGCCCTGTCCGACCTGACCCTGGAGATCCCGACCGGCCATGTGGTCGGTCTTCTCGGTCGCAACGGTTCGGGCAAGACCACTTTGCTCAACCTCGCCTGCGGCCTGCTGCTGCCGACGTCCGGCACCTGTACGACCCTCGGCCGGGCGTCGCCCGATCTCGACGCACCCGAACTCAGCCGGCTCGGCGTGGTTTTTCAGGAACCGCGCTTTTTCGATTGGATGACCGTTGAACAGCATCTGGAATTCACCGCAGCGTTTTATCCGACCTGGGACAAATCCCGGCAGTCCCGCCTGCTCGGGCAACTCGAACTCGATCAGAAGCGCAAGATTACCCAACTCAGCGTCGGCGACCGGCAGAAACTCGCCGTCATCCTCGCCGTGTGCCACCGCCCGGCGTTGCTGCTCCTCGACGAGCCGATGAGCGCGCTGGACCCGATCGCCCGCACCGACCTGCTCACCTTCCTGCTCGACCTGGTGCGCGAGGACGCCTGCACCATCGTCATCTCGTCGCACATCCTGACGGACGTGGAAAAGATCATCGATTGGGTAGTCTGCCTCGACCGCGGCGAACTCGCGGTGAGCGCGCCGCTCGACGAACTGCAGGAGACCTATGCGGAATGGATCGTCACTAGCGCTTCCGGCACTCTCCCCTCAAAGTTCTTCGAATCCTTTGTGCTCACGCAGGAGGCAACTCCGCAACAAGCCCGCCTGCGGGTGCGCCATAACGCGGCGGCCGCAGAAGAGTTCCAGATTCGCCATCAAGCTGAGATCGTCCGCCGACCGTTGAATCTCGATCAGATCTTCCCGCTTCTGCTGAAGGAACGGAGGATCCAATCATGACGCTGCGCAGATATTTTTCCACTATTGGATACGGCAGGCTTTGCTTTATCGGGTTCTGCGGGTGGAGCGCAGGAATTGTACTCGGAAACCTACTTCAGGTAATTGTAAGCCACGTCCGCGGGGATCGGTCAGACGGGATCTTCACTGGTGTCGTCCTTTTTGCTCCGGCGCTGTTGGGCTGGGTACTGGCTGCAACCATTCAGGTCGTGCAACAGAGACCTTTCGCCATGATGCTGCCGGGAGCCAGGAGGAAGTTCGTCCGATGGCACTTCATAACCACGGTTTGTGCGGCGATTTTTTGTGCCTGTGTCGGGCATTGGATACTTCCAGCTCCCGTGCTATTCTGCATCGCAGTGGCAGGACTTTCGCTTGCCCTGCCGCTGGATTCGGGTGGCCGCTGGTCCCGATCACGCCTGCTCGGAGCGACAATCGGGGGCGCATTGCTGCTGGCCGGAGTCTTCCCCTCCGCCTTGCGGCAAGGTATTGATAGCTCACCTTGGATCGCCAGTCTGCTCGGCCTTGGAATCGCGACCGCCTGCTTCGCACTGGGTTTCTCTCGCGAGCAACTGAGGTGGCGGGCACTCATGTCAAAAGGATCGACAGCTGATTCTATTGCAATTGCCGGCAAAATCGCATGGCGGGGGGCTCAGGCACCGAACAATCGGATCGGCCGACGCTGGAAACACGGTCTCGTTGGCAACTCGGTCCGTAGCTGGCTGCGCGTCGCAGCGCACGAGCGATATGCCTTAAGGCGGGGGGGCAGAGGCGAATACTTGCTGATCTGGTTTCTTACTTGGATTACCTTCGATGTACTTTTGGGCGTAGGCGCGTCCAAAACGGATGCAAGTCTAACCGAGAAAGTATATTTTGTCATCGCCGAGCCGCAAACACTTCAAGCATTGCCGATGTCGCTCCTTTTGGTAGTCTTTCTGCTTAGCGCCTCTGCCGATATCCCATCCTTGCGGGCGGAGTACCTGTATCCTCTCTCCCGCGCGCGGCGGGCATTGACGATTTACGTCGCGGCGGCGATGCATACGTTCTTTTATGGCGCGGGGCTCATTCTTCTCGCCACGTCGGTTGCATGGATAAGCGCAACTATCGCCGGTCTGCATTTTCATCCATCGGCAGCGCTATATGTGATAATTGCTATGTTGGTCGGACTGCCGCTCATTCCGATCTTTCAATGGGTAGTACTATTATTTAATGGGGCCATCCTAATTGGTGGCAGGAAAGGCGGTCTTTGGACAATAGCCTTCATAACGGGCGGCGGGAATTTTGTTGGGTTCATCCTTACACTCATGATCCAATCTAACTACGAAACGGTATTATCTCCAATGGGCATATCCATCTGCGTGCTGCTAGTTTTAGCCAGCCAGACGGGCTTCTATCTCGGATTACGCCGATTCTTCATGAATGGTGATTTACTGTAGCGCAGCACCAAGCAGCCGGTCTAACCGAGTGAGGTCATCGGATCGGGCTTGGTGAGGACCGTCCGAAATGCTAGACATCCCGGCATGATCGCACCCCTTGTCCGCTCCGCCCTCGTCCTTTTGTTGTCCCTCGCCTTCACTGCCCCGCTGCGCGCCGAGACTTTGCAGGTTTTCTTTGGCACCAGCGGTCAGGCCACCAAGGGCATCTACCACGCCACCTTTGACACTGAGACTGGCCGCCTCAGCCAGGCCGAGGTCGCCGCAGAGATCGGCGCGCCCGGCTTTCTCGCGCTGCATCCCGACGGCACCAAACTTTACGCCGTGGCCAATTTTCCCGGTGGACCGGGCGTCGCCGGCTATCGCATCGGCACCGATGGTTCACTCGCCCTGATCAACACGTCGCCCATCGGCGACGGCGGCGGTGCCCATATCAGCGTCCATCCCTCCGGAAAGTTTCTCCTCACCGCCCAGTACGGTGGCGGCTCGGTCGCCTTGTTTCCCCTGGACGAACAAGGCCGGGTGGGCGTCGCCCAACTGACGAAGCATGAAGGGGGTTCCGGGGTTGTCCCCAACCGCCAGAATAGTCCCCATCCGCATTGGACCGGGTATTCGCCGGACGGACGCTTTGCCCTGGTGCCCGACCTGGGGCTCGATGGGATCGTCATCTATCGGGTCAACACCGACGCCCCTTCCATCCAGCGCCACGGCTTTGCCGCCTCCGAGGCCGGGGGCGGAGCCCGCCACATGCGTTTCTCCCCCGACGGGAAGTTCATCCATCTGCTCAACGAGCTCACCCTTTCCGTCACCACCTTCGCGTGGGACGCCGCCGCAGGCACCACCCGTCAACTCGCCACCGTGCCGGCGCTCAGCGAGGCGGCCAAAGCGAAGGAGGCGTTCAACTCCGCCGCCGAGATCCTTGTGCATCCCACCGGACGCTTTGTGTACTCGTCGAATCGCGGACATGACACGGTGACCGTCTATCGCGCCAACTCCACCAACGCCGCGCTTGAGGTCGTTCAGGTGCAACCGGTCCGCGGCGCCTTCCCGCGCAACATCAACCTCACCCCGGACGGCGGCTGGCTGCTCGCAGCCGGAGCGGACTCAAACACCATAGCCGTGCACCGCATCGATCAACGGACTGGCGAGCTCACCTACCAGACCCGCAGCGTCATCAACGTTCCCGGCCCCATCTGCATCCTCTTCGTCAAACGATAGCGCGGATTTTTCCTTACTGGGTTTTACTTCACGTAGGCCAGGCGTAAGATGCGTGCTCTCCCGCACGCCTGAGGTGATTTCCCAAGAGTTGCGCAAGCCCGCAACCCACGCGATCCAAGCCGGTCCCTCTGCACACTTGGGGGCGTGAAAATAGAGCGATGCATCTGGAAACGCGCTGAGGGACCAGCGTCTCCACCTACACCACCGGCTCCCGGGAAGTGCATTTTCACCTCCGTAATACTATCTCCCAACGTCTTCTTCTTGAGCAATACTCCCTCGGTCACAGGTCCATCCGCCCGGTCGGCGACCAGGCCTACAGCAAGCATCTCCTCCGTCGCAGTCCCGCAAGCGCGGGATACTCGCTACCCGCTTCTCGCTCCTCGCTACTTCATCGTCATCGCCATCTCCCGCGGGCCCGGCCGAGGAGGCGGATCAGGAACACTCCCGCGACGAACCCTCCGATGTGCGCCCACCAGGCCACGCCCCCGCCTTCCGTCGGACCGTCCATGAACGCGCCGACCCCACTGACGGTTTGCAGAACAAACCACAGGATCAAAAACACGAAGGCCGGCACCGGTACGATGGGAACGATCCATGGCACCAGCGTCACGATCCACGTACGGGGAAACAACACGAAGTAGGCCCCAAGGATCCCCGAGATCGCCCCGCTCGCACCGAGCATCGGCACGATTGAGCCGGGTTCGGTGATGAACTGCAGGCCGGCCGCACCGATCCCGGTCGACAGGTAAAGCACCACGAACCTGCCCGGTCCGATCCTCGCCTCCACCCCGCCGCCGAAGACCCACAGGAACCAGCAGTTGCCCAATACGTGGGCACCACTCCCGTGGAGGAACATGGACGTCAACACCGTCAGCCACGCACGCCCGTCCGTCCATCCTTCCAGCAACCTGGCGGGCACCAAGGCATGCTCCCACAAAAAAATCTCCAGGGCCCGCCCGCCTTGCAGCAAGAGCCAGAGTTCATAACCGAACACGGTGAGGTTGAGGGCAATAAACCAAGGCACGATCACCGGCGGTCGCCGGCGCGGCTGGGTGTCCCAGAGTGGCAGCATGTCTCCAGCCAGTACCGTCAATGCGCCCGTGCCAAGTTGAACTGTAGCCGGTTGATGGTGAGGGATAGGGCGCAACGTCTCCATGCGCGGGCTTGCTACCCCGGGATCAGGCCTCTTCCTTGCGGTTCCACATGCCCGCCCGCCCGTCCAGTCCCCGTCTGCCCACTTCCTCCCAGCTCCAGGCAGTGCGCAGCCGTCTTCGACTCTCGATCCGCGATGCCGGCTTGACCGACCTCCGGCCTGCCGACGCCAGCCCGTCCGAGGCTCGTTTCTGGGACATCGAGCCCACCCCGCTCATCATTGATGCGGCCGAATGGAAGCTGCTGGTGGCTGCGCTTCAGCAACGTGCCCGTTTCGTCAACGCCTTCCTCACCGACCTCTACACGCGGCAGGGTGCCCTGAAACAGCGGTTGCTCCCGCCCGAGGCCGTGCTCGCCGACCCCTATTACCGGCGACCCTGCCTCGGCCTTGAACCCGACCGCTCCAGCCCGGCCATGCTGCTGCGCTTCGACCTCATGAAGACCGCGGACGGCTGGGTCTTCGTCTCCACCAAAGCCAACACCCCGATCGGCCTCAGCTATGCCGTGCAAAACCGCCGCTTCATGACCCAGGAAGCCGCCGAGCTTTATCACAACCTGCCCGATTACCATAGCGTCATCAATTTCCCACTACAGCTGCTCGACAGCCTGCACCAGCTCGCCCCCGGGGCCAAGCGGGCACCGTCCATCGTCGTACTCACCGCCGGCCCGCGCGACCCCTTCTACTCGGAACACAGCTTTCTCGCCCGCAAGATGGGTCTGCCGCTGGTGTGCGGTGACGACCTCCTCGTCCTCGACAACTGCGTCTACCTCAAAACCATTGCCGGCCTAGAGCGCGTCGATGTCATCTACCGCCGCCTCAACGACGCCCACATCGATCCCGTGGTCTTCTCGACCGACCGCGAGAGCGTCGGCATTCCCGGGCTCATGCAGTGCATCCGCGCCCGCACGGTCGTCCTCGCCAACGCCATCGGCTCCGGGGTCGCCGAAAGCCGGGCCATCGATGTCTATCTGCCGCGCCTGATGCGGTTCCACCTCGGGGAGTCCCCCCTGCTTCCCTCCATCCCCACCCACACCTGCGGTGACACCGACCAGCTCGACTACATCCTTGACCACCGCAAGGACTTCGTGGTGCGCCCGGTGCACGACCCCCGGCTGGGTGATCCGCGACCCGGACCGGGCGCAGCGGAGTTGCTGGGCGAACGCGGGCTGGCCCAGGTGGTGAAGGAGAATCCCCACGCCTTCGTCGCCCAGCAACGCCTTGCCGCCCTGCCGCTGAATCCCGGATCCAAGAAGGCACCGCCTTTCCGCCTGAGCGCGTTCGTGCTCGCGCGCGGCCGGCATTTCGACGTGTTTCCCGGCGGGCTCGTGCGCATCGGCCCGGACGAACCGCCCGTGGATCGCGTGGGCGTCACCGCCGACGTGCTCGTCCTCACCCCGACCGACACCGGCGCCGGCGGAGTCGCTGACATCGAGGCGGTCGTCACCGGCGGGGTGACCGTCACCACCCTGGGTTCACGCTCGGCGGAGCACCTCTTCTGGCTGGGCCGCTACCTTGAACGCGCTGAGGCCGCCGCCCGCATGCTCGCCATCCTCAATGATGTCGCGCTCGAGGAAATCCCTCCGAGCGACCGTCGCCGCTGGCTGCCGGTGTGGCGCGGCCTTCTTGAGGCCACCGGCCACACCAGCGAGAAGATTCGCGCCCGCGCCTCCCCCCAGGCCACGCTCTCCCTTGAACTCACCTGGCGCATGACGCTCGATTTGGAGAACCCGAGTTCAATCCGCTCCTCCGTCGCCTCCGCCTGCGACAACGCACGCCAGCTCCGCGACATTGTCAGCCCCGAAAGCTGGACCGTGCTCACCCGCCTGCACGACCGGCTCAACCATCTGGCCCGCCGCAAACCCCGCGAAACCGCGCCCGCGGATCAACGCAACAATCCGTCCGCCTCGCTCGGCATCGATGAAGTCCTCGGCGACATCAACGCCTTCCTCGGCACCGCCGAGCGCACCATGTTGCATGACGAAGGCTGGCATTTTCTCCGCATGGGCATGCACCTCGAGCGGGCCATCATGACCTGCAGCGCCCTGCGCCATCTCTTGGGCGTGCACGGCAGCGCCGTCGAAACGTCATCGGTCCTGATTTACCGGGACAACCCCGAGCTCTCCGCCCTGCTCCGCATGCTCGGCTCCCAGGATGTGTACCGCCGCCTTTATCAGACCCGCAGTCAGCCTCGCCTGGTTGCCGAGCTCTTCCTGCGGGAACCCAATGCCCCCCGTAGCATCCATGCCAATCTCCAGCAGATTCACGCCAGCCTTCAAGCTGTCCACGAGGCGATGGAGGAACAGGCCGAGGAGCCGACCATCCTGGCAGTCGCCGATGCGCTGGCCTGGCTTGATGCCTTGCGCCTGGACCGGCATTTCGGGGCGCGTGATGCGGAGCCCGCCGAGGAAGGCCAAACCTTGCACGAACTCCTCGCCGAATTACTCGGCCGCCTCTACAGCCTGCACCCGCTGCTGAGCGACCACTACTTCAGCCACCAGGCCCGGCTCACGGCCGGTCCCACCCAGGAGGAACTCGTTCTCTGAACCAGGCTCAGACTTCATTGAGCGGACGCGTTTCCCCGATCACCCCGGCGATGCGCCAGACCCCGTCCTCGCGCACCAGCAGATAACGGCGGTTAACGGGAGAACCCTCGCGAGGATACACCCGCACTGAGAGCATCGCGGCATCCCCATTGTCGACCGCGGACCCATAGTCCGCCCGCACATTGTCGGCGATCTCCGGATAGCCCTGACGCACCATCGCCACAAAGGCCTCCAGCGGAAAGTGCGCCCGGATGCCGGCGGCGGCCAAGGCGTAGGCGCCGGTGAAGTGTTGCTCGCGCCAAGCCTCAAGTTGCGCGTCCACCACCGCCACCAAGGCCGCCCTTACCACCGGACGGCTCGGCCGCATGTCCGCCTCCGCCCCGGAAGCCGGATGCAGGGCGACCAGAGCCAGGGTGAACAACAGGAGTAAGCGCATGACCATGATCGCAAAATGCCGGGGATGCCCGGATCACGCAAGCCGGCCGGGTTCCCAATAGTGTGTCCCTCTGCCGAATATGTGGGGTGCGAGTTTACCTGCCTCAAGCGGGCGGGTGGTGGGTAAGTTGCCGAATTTGTAGGTTGCGAGTTGGTCTCGCAACGTGGCGTGCAAGCACGGCCACCTACAAAAAATCAAAACTGATACACTACCGGCTTCCAGACACGCTTTAGTGCCCCACGGGCTCCTCCAGCACTCCGCGCAAAACCTTGGCGAGATCCTGGACCCGGTAGGGCTTGGCCACCCGGGCCCGGAAGCCATAATCCTGATGATCCGCCATCACGGGATCACTCGAATACCCGCTGAGCACGATTCCACGCACGTCCGGATCCAGCTTGAGCAGTTCCTGCATGGCTTCGCGCCCGCCCATGCCGCCGGGCACGGTCAGGTCCATCATCACCACATCAAAGGGTCGCTGCTCCAACCGGGCCTCCACATAGGCCTGCAACACCGCTTCCCCGTCCGTCACCGTGACGACTTCGTACCCCAGGCGCCCGAGCAGCACATGCGCCATCTCACAGATCGCCTCTTCATCGTCCATAAAGAGCACGCGCCCGCTTACAGGCTCTGAAACCGGTGCCTCCTGTCTGCCGACCGGATGTATTTCCGCCGCCGCCGGCAGCCAGATCCGGAAGGTGGTGCCCCGCCCCATCTCCGACTCGACCTCCACATGCCCCTCATGCTTCCGGATGATCGAGTACACCGTGGCCAGGCCCAGACCATTGCCGGTCTTCTTGGTCGTGAAATACGGATCGAAGATGCGGCTGAGATCCTCGGGGCGTATGCCCAGGCCCGCATCAGCAATCGTGAGCCGGAGATAATTGCCCGGTTTCACCACACGGACGGCATCCGCTTCCAAATACTCGTTCTGCATCGCGATCCGCACAATCCCACCCTCGGGCATGGCCTGGACGGCATTGAGCACGAGATTCTGCACCACCTGCCCGATCTGCCCCTGGTCCACATCGGCCGGCCAGAGTCCGGGACCTTCCTGGAAGTCGCAGCGCACCGACGATCCGTGCAACGCAAACTCAGCCGCCTCGCGCACGATCTCCGGCAGACGGACGGACTGGCGGACCGGCTCGCCGCCCTTGGCAAAGGTCAACAGCTGTCCGGTGAGATCACGGGCGCGCAACGCACCGCGCTCCGCCTCGCGCAGCCAGTTGCCCGCAATCGCCGCCACCTTGGGATCGAGCAGCGCCAGGGTGAGGTTGCCCATGATCACAGTGAGCAGGTTGTTGAAATCATGGGCGATGCCGCCCGCCAGCACCCCGACCGATTCCAGCTTGGAGGCACGCAGCAACTCGCCCTCGAGCCGCGCGCGCTGGGTGATGTCACGCAACACGAGCACCGTGCCGGACGGAAGACCCTGCGAATCATGGATCGGGGCGCACCGGCCCTCGACTACACACATTACTCCGCGACGGTGGCTCAACACGGTATGCGCCGGCAGCTCAACCACCTCGGTGCCCGCCAGGGCGACTTCCACCGGCACCGGCACGGGTGCCTGCGTCCGTTCATGATGCAGGGGACAAACCTCCGCCACCGGCCGGCCCACCGCAGCGCCTTCCGTCCAGCCGGTGATGCGCTCGGCCGCCTCGTTGAGGAATTGAATGCGTCCCGTCCTGTCAGTCGTGATGACGCCTTCGGCCATCGCACGCAACGTTACGATAAGGCGCTCCCGCTCAACGGCGAGGTCCTGCTGAACCCGCTTGATGTCGGACATGTCGACGATCACCACCTGTGTCCACGCGTAGTCCGGCCCCCCCGCGAGCGTGGGCAGCGACCAGCGGTAGTGCACCTGATGTTCCGTGCCGTCGAGGGCCTTGAGGATCAGGTCGCCGTCCAGTTCCGTGCGTCCCTGCCAGAGAACGGAAAACACGCGCCGGTGGACGGCAGATCCACCGGCGGCGGCCACCCGCTCCGGATGCGAAGCAAATTCCTTCTTGGTGCGAGTGCCGAACAATTGCACGGCCTCCTGGTTCAGCCCGACCAGCTTCACCTTGCGCATGGCCTGACCAAGCTCCGCGGGGTGCTTTAACATGTAGTCTTCAAAATCCTCCACCCCGAGACCGCGCAGATCGTTGAACCAGGCCACCACCTCGCGGTAATCGTATTCAAGAATGGCCACCGGTGAATGTTCAAGCAATGCCCGGTAGCGTTCCTCGCTGGCGCACAAGGTCGCCTCCGCCAACCGCCGCGCGGTGATGTCGGAAATGAAGCCGTGCAGACGGCACACCCGGCCGTTGCCATCGCGGTGGGCCCAGGCGCTCTCGGAAATCCATCTCGTGCGCCCGTCCGCACAACGCACCTCCGACTCGAAGCCGGTCACGGAGCCGTGAGCGCGCAGCGCGGCGAGCAGTTCGGCGCGGCGGCTGGATTGCAGATAAAGTCCCGCGCCCAAGGGACGCGCCCACATCATGAACCCATCGCTGGTTTCATGCCCAAAGATGCGGGCGAGGGCCGGATTCACCGAGATGAAGCCGTCATCCGGCGTGGATTCATACACGCCCTCACTGGCGTTGGCGAAGAGCGCCTGGATGCGTTCCTCGCTCTGCCGGAGACGCTCGCGGGCATCAGCCAGCTCGCAAACGGAACGAACCGCCACAGATCGGAGCCGCCAGTTGCAAAGAATTCCAACAGCAAGAACCAACACGATGAGCGCAAGGATGGCGGCGAGTCCATGCATCCAACCAATATCCACCACCACGCCAAAAACTAGGGGGATCCCCTCAGGCGAAGTCGGGGTGAATGCCGGGCGCGGCAAGGCCTCAGCGGTGGCCGGGAGCAATCCGCAAAGGAAGGTAGAAATGCGCATCACCTTCATGGTCATGACGTCAAGCATTCAACCAAGCTTGAGCCCCTCCCCTTGTCGAGGGGCAAGCCGGTCTCCCCCGGGTGTGACAGACGCGTAAAGCCGTTTTTTACTTATTGCTTACAAAAGCAGCCCGCCGGACGTGCGATGAAGCGTAACCTCGGGAGTTTGATGTCTGTTCCGCAACCGGGGTTTTCTGCCCGACGGGCTGCTAAGCCGGCACTTTGTGCCGGCAGGCAGTACATCCAATATTTGGTTCCGAGTCAGCGCGCAGCGCTGTTTTAGCAGCCTGTTGAGGAGGCTCTTTCCTCAGCCAATTGGATCACCGCTTTTCTGATGGCTTCGAACGCAAGTCCAACAGGCTGCTGGCTGCTAGCCCAGCCCGTTATGCAGGCACCAGCGCACGAGGCTGGCGACTTCGCGCACCCCGACCTTGTCCATGATGTTGGCCCGGTGTTTTTCCACCGTGCGGGTGCTGAGATTGAGCTGCGAAGCGACTTCCTTGGAGGACAGCCCGGCCGCGACCAAACGGGCCACTTCGATTTCGCGTGCGGAAAGGACCGACGGGGAGGCATCGCTGGCCGGAGGCAGCGAGCTGATGGGGGACACCACGGTTTCCGGGAGCACATTGGATGCAAAAAACATGCCTCCACCCATCACGGTTTCAATCGCCTGCAGCACGTAGTTAAGCGGTGCGGTCTTGTCCACGTACCCGGCCACACCGAGTCCCATCAGTTGTGCAGGCAGCTTGGGATCCGCATGCCCGGTCAGCACCAGAATGCGCGTATTAGGGGAGTGCTGGCGTACCTCACGTATGATCTCAAGCCCATGGCGGCCCGGGAGATTCAGATCCACCAGCAGCAATTCGGGAGGGTGGGCCAGGCAGTGGTCGAGCCCGGCCTGGCCGTCGGCAAAATCCGTCACATCGTCCCAGCCTTTGCGCTTTTGCAGCGCCCGCTTGAGCAACTGCCGAAAGACCGTCTCATCCTCGATCAGCGTGATTCGGGGTGAGGCGGGCTTGGATTTCTTGGGCGACTTGGAATCCATGGCTCAACGCACTGCTAGCGGCTTGCCCACCGGTCCGCAAGCGCGGGTTTATGGATGAATCAGGGTCGCCAGCAACGCAGGGACCGGAAGTCCTCCGGGAGGAAGACCCCGCAATGCGCCTCCAATTCCAGCGATCCCGCATGCCAGCGCTTTCCCAACCAGGCGACGTGCGCCGTCTGCGTGAGCTCCGCCCAATGCGGGCAATCCACGCAATGCGCTCCGCTGATGCGGGCGAGATCGTACGCCCGTTCCTGTCGGCGGCAACGGCCGGTACCATCCGTCTCGATGTAGGAATCACGGCAGTTGGCCGGCGCCGGCTGGAAGCAGGCCTTGATCAACTGCTTTGCCAACCCGGCGAATTCAGGGCCGCGCGCAGGCACCGCTGCCACCACCCGGCCGACCCAGGCCGCCACTTCGGTCGCCCGGAGCTCACCGCACCCGGCCCGCCTCGCCCAACCACCCTCTGTCCCAATTTGCACGAGGACGCCGGTCAGCCCTTCCGCTTCAAGGGCCGATAACACTGTTCCTCCGGTCTGTGCCAGCGCACGCTGCACCACCGCAGTCACCCGCCGGACAAACTCACGCCCATCTGCCTCCGAACAATCCATCACATGCGCATCCATCCACCCCACCTGAATCCGCTTCCTTCCCGTCGCAAGGGAGAAAAATTGCCGTGATTGCTCCCCTACATGGTTCAATCTGTACTTCTCAATGCTGCTCGCGTTCACGCGCGACCGCCGCCGCCAGCCTCCTGTCGCACTGACCTTCCATGTCCTCCCCCACCCGCACGGCCTTGGTCCTCGCCTTCGCCACCATTTATCTCGTCTGGGGATCGACCTACCTGGGCATCCGCGTGGCCGTGGAGAGCATGCCGCCTTTTGCCATGGCCGCCGCACGCTTCCTCATCGCCGGCTGTCTGCTGTTTGTTTTCCTCCGCCTCCGCGGCGCTCACGCACCCACCCGGCGGCAGTGGCGGGAGAACACTGTTATCGGCACGTTTCTATTGCTCGGCGGCAATGGGCTCGTGGTCTGGGCCGAGCAATACATTCCTTCGGGCATCGCCGCCCTGCTCATCGGTGTCGGCCCCCTCTTCATTGTCCTTACCGAATGGGCATGGCCAGGCGGCACGCGGCCCACCGCCACCACCCTGGGCGCGCTGATCCTGGGCCTGTTTGGCGTCGCCTTGCTGGCAGCTCCCTGGGAATCCGAATCAACCGGCGGCCTGCACAACGGTGGAGTGCTCGCAATTCTCTGCGCGTGTGTCTTTTGGGCGGTGGGCTCAATCTACTCACGCCACGCCCGTCACGGAGCCGGCCCAATGATGTCCGCCGCCCTGCAAATGCTCGGTGGCAGCGGCGCCCTCGCCATCGCCGCTCTCCTCCACGGGGATTTTGCCCGGCTCGACCTAGCCACCATCAGCCTGCGGTCATGGACCGCCTTCGTCTACCTCGTGTTCATCGGCTCGCTGCTGGGCTTCTCCACGTTCGTGTGGCTGATGAAGAACAGCACCCCCGCGCGGGTTGCGACCTACGCTTACGTCAACCCCGTCGTCGCGGTCTTCCTTGGCTGGCTCATTCTGCACGAGCCCATCACCCCGCGCATCCTCGGCGCGTCCGCCGTGATTGTCACCGCCGTCGCCATCATCACCCTGCAAAAGAGCCGCAGCGGGGCGGTCATCCCTCCCCGCCAGGCGGTAGCCGCCGACACCGTTCCCCGCCCCAAAGTGGAGGGCTGAGGCATTCCAGACGGATGCGTCCAAAAAGTCCAAGGGTCTGGCCTGGCTCCGGCGTAACACCGGATAACCACAAGAACGCCATGCCTTCCTCTCTCAACGCTTTCCCCGCCAAATTCCTCGCCCTGATCGACGCCGCCGGACGCTAGGCGCAGGCAAACCGGCCTTTCACCATGCGTGCGCTCCGCCTCCTTGTATCAGGCTGTGCCTGGGTGCTGCTCGCCGGCACCTCGCCCGCTGCGGACGACCCCGCCATCCCCGACCTCCCTGCCGAGGCAACTCCGGATGACCTGCTCCGCCACGCCGCCGTAAACAGTCCCTCCCTCCGCGCCGCCCATGCCCGCTGGGTGGCAGCCACCGAGGCCATCCCGCAGGCCCGCGCCCTGCCCGATCCGCAAATTTCCTATGGTGTTTTCGTCCAGCGGATGGACACCCGCCAGATCTTCCGCGTCGAACAAATGTTCCCTTGGTCCGGAAATCGCGCCCTGAGCGGGGACCTCGCCTCCACGGAGGCCGTGATCGCCTCCCGCCGTCTCGAAACTGAAATGCTCCGCATCCGCCACGCGGTCCAGACCGCGATGGCCGACCAGATTTATCTCAAAGGAACCCACCGCATCGTCACGGACAGCCTGGGTCTCGTGAACGCCCGGCTCGAGATCGCCCGCGGCCACTTTCAGACCGGAGATACCGCCCAGGCCGACATTCTGCGTCTGCAGGGCCGCGCCAATGCCCTCCAGACGGAACTGCGCGTCCTCGAGTCCCGGGCGAACTCAGCCAACGTCCGCCTCAATACCGCACTCGGCCGACCCGCCTCGGCACCCCTCCCGATCATCAAGCCCGGCGAGCTTCCGGTCCTGCCCCCAGATGCACAGATCCTGATGCGTGAGCGACTGGCGGACACTCCCGCTCTCCAGGCCGCCGCCGGTGAAATCACCCGCTCCGAAACCGCACTCCGGCTCGCGCGGCGTGAAACCAAGCCGGACATCATGGCCGGCGTGGAGTACATGGACAACCGCGGCATGGCCCGGGATGAAGTTTTGGGGATGGTCTCCCTCAACGTCCCCATTTGGCGTGAACGCTACCGGGCCCGTGAACGGCAGGCGGCGGCGGAAACCCAGGCGGCCGAACGGGAGTACGACGACCTGCTCAACGCGGTGACGGCCGATGTGGATGCGGTGCTCACCACCCTTCACAATGCCGAACGCACAATGCAGCTTTATGACGAGGAACTGATCCCGCAGGCGCAGCACACCCTGCGGCTGCTTGAATCGCGCTACCGCACGGGCGGTGCCACCTTTGCGGATCTGCTCGAGGCCCGGATACTACTGCTCGATCATGACCGTGACCGCCTCGGGGCCCGCACCGACTACCTGCTGGCCTTCGCCGAGTGGGAACGACTCACCACCAGCGATTCGCGGCCGACATCCGGCCCCCGCCCGTAACCCCCTTCTTCTCCACCCGCCATGAAGTCCTGGAATACTCCCATCGCCATCGTCACCATCCTCGCTGCGTTCCTCATCGGCTGGTGGTTGGGTCGCGATGGCGGCCACAGCCATGGTGGATCCGGCACGACCATTCAAGCGACAGCGAACGCACAGATATGGACCTGCTCCATGCACCCGCAGGTGCGACAGCCCGGACCCGGCTCCTGCCCGCTGTGCGGGATGGCCCTCATCCCCGTGTCCGCTGATGATGACGACGAGGACCGTGAAGCGCCCCGGCTGCGACTGAGCGAACGCGCGCAGGCGCTGATGGACA
>JBGTGS010000025.1:0-8109 GCA_041746615.1 Opitutaceae bacterium
GCGCGGCACACAGAGCTATGGCCACAAGAGGTTTACCCGCCTGCGGCGGCGCCAGAGGCGACCAGGGCACAAAAGGCACAGGAGGGGAAGCTGGTGAATCGAGCCCATGGCCTCAGTCCTACCTCGGATCCGGCCTTGGCCGGTTGAAGAAGAGGGCCACGGAGCGGCGTTTGCCCTGACCCTCTCGCCACTTGGCGACGAGTTCCCGACGTTCGGCGGCCGGGGCATCGGATGCCAACAGCCGGCCCTTGGTTTCCACCTCGTAGGCGTCATCGATCCCGTTGCGGTTGACGTCCTCGTGGAGTGGGTTCTCGTCTGACTGCACGAGACCGTTCAGCCAGGCACCTTCGGAACCGGGGGTAATCACGAATTGTCGGGAGTCTTCCGCAGCCAGAGGCAGGTCCGAGGCGATCATGCGCGTGCCGACATAGACATCAAATACCCCTGTCGTCGGATCAAGCCGAACGGTCAGCACCGGCAATGAGGCCAAGGTCTTGCCCTCGTACTTCTCATAGGGAACGTGAAGGCGCAGGGATTCCCATTCCTCCAAGCCCTTCAGGGCCACCAGCTGAGCCCGGCCATCGATGTCACTGCCGATGATTCCCAACGTGGCCCCTCCGATGGTGATTATTGTGCCTGAAGAACCATAGGCTGAGAACGAGACAAAGAGGATATCCTTCGATGACCCACGAAGGGGACGGGCAAGACTTACTCCGGCCTCGACTGCCAGAAATGGCGCGCCCAGACGCTCGCCGGAACGTGCCGTACCGACATCAGAAAAAAGGCGATCCACCGTTACTTTGTTCGCTGCCGCAGGATCCTTTTCAACGGATTGATTGGTGGCCGCCAAAAGGGGGAGTCCAAAGGAAACGGATGCTCGGTCCCTATCTTGCGATTGGGCCGACATGAGCACCGGAGTCACCAACGGGATTAGTGCCAGGCAACCAGCAATCTTAACTACATTAAGATATGATGCTTTCATAAATTCATTGCCGACGCCTGATCATCACTGCGGAGCCCACGATGAGCACCACGACGGCTGCGATCACTAACCATAACGTGCGATCCGAAGACGCGTTCTTGGCCGTGGCCGGTCCCTCCCTCTCGGACAGCACGGCAGACGGGCTGCTCCCGGGCTCTTCGGACGACGCATTCGGTTGTCTCCGCGCATTGTCCGCGCCATCGCCAGCCGCTTCGCGGGCTCTGATCTCAATGATCGCCTCAGCCGCACCTTTACTGATCCCATCGAAGGCGCCAAGGGGCAACTCATTCATCTCGATTTGCCGGGCCACCTCATCAATAAACACTTGTCTGGCCGAGATCGTACGTTCCAAGGCCGGGATATCCTCTGGCTGTCCCCGCTCTTTAAGGACGCGCACAGCCTGAAGGTGGGCCTGAGAACTGCGACCGGCTTCAAGTGCCAGCGTCCGCTGCGCAACCCACCGAGCAGCCTCAGGGTCTGAATAATAGAGCCCCTCGAAGGCTGAGAAGATCCAGTAGGTTCCGTGCCACTCTCCTGGATCCTTTGCCAATTCTGACTTGATTGCTTGCATCATCGGATCGCGATTGCCGTCAATGTGAAGGGCCACGCGTACCATCCATGCGCGATATAGCTCGTCCTTCGACTCGGTAAACAAGACAGCCAATGCAGGAACTACCGCGTCTCCCATCTCGCGAAATTGCTCTTGCGACGCCTCTGTGCCTTCGCTCTCCATAATCGACTTTACGATGGCGTAGTTTTCCGGCCTATCCGGGTTTCCCTGAGCGCCAACCTCCTCCACAAACAACCATGATAAGCTTGCCAAGGTGAGTAGTATTGGTCGGTGTTTCATCGTCATGAACTTCATTCGGCTTTGGGACTTGAGTGCATCGCCTGTTCGTGCGCGGTAGTTAGTCGTTTGCCTCCGGTAAGCAAGGCGGTGTCAGCAACGGATACGTCGCGCAGGAGACTGATGCTATCAGGTGCTTTCCCCTCGCCCTGATGACCTTTGTTGGACAAGATGTGTGCTAGCTCATGCGCCAGCGTAAGTTCGGATCTGGACGCTCCAATAAACGCGGTGTAGGAGTATGCAGCCTCGCTCGAGTCGAAATAATAATCCATAATGACCAAACCGACCGGCATCTTGTTCTGGTTTGGGGGAGGAAGCGGAGGAACAAGAATATTGTTCACATAAAAAATATGGATGTCAGAATTGATGCGTAATTCATTAATTAACTCTTTGGCCTCGTTTGCGACTTTATGAAGGAGGGGAGTTTCAATTACAGTAAGACTGGGATAGTTTACTGGCTGATAGAGGTTAACACCGGAAGGCTGATGAGAAAATACGGCTTCAGTCCCCACGCCAAACCATGAAGGGACAAACCTGATACCCACTTGTGCAAATCGCTCATTTGCCCTTTTAATCTCATTGTTTACCTCCCCAGCATTCGCATACGAATCACCTTCAACATACATTATAGTCACTTTAAAATTAACGGTCTTCTTGACGAGCACTGGAGCCTCTACAGCTATTGCGCTTTCAATATTTCCTGCATTTATGCTAGCAATTCGGAACTTCCCCCCCAATTGGATCTTGTGGGTTCGTACCGTGCCTTCACTCCGGTAATTGTCGTCGTGGCTGTCGGACACCAGGAGCAGTGATTTGCTGATGAGGTCGTTTCCATCTGTCTGAAGAGGGATGACGGTTTCCGCGTCGTTATAGGAAGAATCCGGATTATCATAGGTGTCCACTTTTACCGAAACAGCACCCAACGCCGCGCCACCGGGAATCAGAATGTAGAAGCGATCAGAATCGAGATCGGGATTGAGCACCCCGTTTGCGATGACACCGGGCTCACTCATTTTCGCCACCTTCAGCTCTGATACAGAATTACGGTCTTTATCCACGATCATCACGGTCGGCAAGGTTCTCACCACACTAATCGGAATCGTAACCATTTGCGGTTGTTCCTGCGTGCCGATGTTGATGTCGATTTCCCATACGCCGGAGTTGCTTATTCCAATGTTCAACCGATCAAGGACTCCATTATTAATCGACGACTGCGTCTCATTGGCGGGGTTCTTGACGGAGAAGACCGCCCCATTGCTCGTGTTGTTGACGATCTGGCCCACGGCGTTGACAGCTTGCACCGAAATCCATGGATCCTCAACCGGCAATTCGAGGTCGATCGTTCCGGTGGTGCTGATCTTGATCAGGTGCCCGCTTGACAGGGTGATCGTCGCGTTGCCGCTCCCATCCGTCGTCAGCACCGCTCCATTGGGCAGGTTGACGGTGGCATTGGAGCCGACGGCAGTCACCGTGGTTCCCACAGTCACCTTCAGGGTGGATCCGCTCCCGGTGACGGACACATTACCGGGAAACCCGATGCGATCAATCTTGCCCTGCGTGTTGACCCTCAGTTTGACGTCACCGGGCAGGGACACCTCAGCCGAACCCACCGGCATGCCTTGCCGCACCAGGAAATACTGCGTGCCCGGAAGGTCGTCGGGGTCGTTCAACGGGTAATTCAGGTAACTGCCCCCCCCATAACTTAAGCCGGGGCTGCTGATGATATTAATCCAGTTGTTTGGATTCATTATCAGGCTGCCAGATTTGTCCTGATAGATCTTGAATGGCTGATTGGCCGGAACGTCAGCCCAAAAGAGGAGCTCAAAGTAGCTATTGTTATAGCTCTCCCAGAAGAACGGCTCATACCACCAGGTCACCGTAAAATTCCCCAGGAATATATCGAAATATGTTAGATCCAAATAGTCCCAAAAGTCGTTTATAATAAAATTTTCATAATCCTCATTTTCGACATACCAGACGTCCACTTCGTAGTAAAACTCCCCCCAATCCGGATAGGTCGCCGCCTTGACGATCTCATCCTTGATCCCATCGCCATTGATATCGTGCCAGACCGATGTGGTGGAACCTCCACCTCCACCCCCGCCGGGCGAGGTGATCACCCCCGTGGTTGTCCAGTCGGACCATATCCCGAGCCCGTTCTGAGCGCGGACTTGGGCGTAGTAGCCGGCGCCAGACGCCAGTCCGCTGAAATTGTAGGACAAGTTGGTCGTGGCTTGAATCGCTCCGCCGTTGAGCTGAACCTGATAGCCCGCGATCCCGCTTGGGGCCGAGGCAGCGGACCACGACAGGGTGAAAGACGAAGCGGTGATGTTCGAGGCGGTTGGATTGCCAGGCGCACCCACCAGAGTATCATCGACGTACGCCCAAAAAGTGCTTCCCGCACTGGCGGTGAATCCGGGCCCCAAGGTCACCCGATTGCCTGCAGCGTAGTCCACGTAGGCGCCGCTGGAGACCGTCACGTTCGTATTGGCCGTGATATTGCCCGGATCGGGCACGGTGGTGATGGTGCCGGAACCATAGTAGGCCGACTGGATAAGCGTGTCCGCGAGGACGCCCAAGGGCGAAGCCAGGCTGATCGAGACCGCAGCGAGGAAGTGGGGGAATTTCATCTTCATTGACGCCCCTCCACGTGTTGCAGTCGTTCGCGCAATTCAGCGTTTTCCCGTTGCAACGACTGAATGGCTTTCTCCTGCGCGATGAGGTGGAGGGTGTTCTCCTCCAGTTTGGCGAGAAGCATGGTCTGGACCTCGCCCAAGCTGACGCCCTCCTTCGCGACGGTCGCTTCCGAGGGCATGCCGGGTAGCCTCTTGTGTTCCTGGATATGCGCCTCGACCTCGCTCAGCGGCGCGAGCCGGTAGTCCGGGGCGAAGACATAGTCCGCCCAGCCGGTGTCCACGATGATCTCCTTGGCGCGGATCGTGCCGTTGACGGAGAGCTTGTGGGAGGGCGTGGGCGTCCCGATGCCAACGTTGCCGCCCTTAACAGTCATCCAAGTGTTCGACGAACCCGACTGCGCACCCTCGCCATACCGATAGATCAGCGACCCGCCCGCCCCAACCTTCGCATCCAAGTATACATTTCCATCGTTCCAAGAAGCCGCTCTAAAACCCGTCAACGCCGTGGTGGATGACATGGGTTCACCGATCCCCATCGAAACCTGATTCGATGAGTCGGTCGCGTGAAATTTATATGCGGGTACCGTCGTTCCAATGCCTATGTTTCCGGTCGCATTGCTAATGACAAAGCGAGGCGCTGAGCCATCCGATGCGGTCCACAATGATAGATCATCGTTTTGTCCGTTTCGAAAAAATCCACCCTTGTAGACAGACCCGGAAAGAAACTGGAAACCGCTGTACCCTCCGGCATTTGTCGTACCCACTGAAATCCGGGGGGTGCCACTGTTGTTCACCGCTTCCAAGATCGAGGCATAATGACCGGGACTGACCGTCCCGATGCCGACATTACCCGAAGATGGGAACGTGTTCGTAGCGAACAACGGCTGTGCCAGGGACAAGGCCAAGCCTGCGCCGGCAGGAATCGCCCAAAGGAGACTTTGATGAGGCATGGCAGGGGGTGGCTACTGTCGATGATCCGGCACGAAATCTTGATTGGCGTTCGAAGTAGCCGAGTTGAAATCAGCAAGCTTCGTTTGAAGGCCGCGGATTTCCTCCTGCTGGGCCCGGAGCAGTTTCTCCTGCGAGATCTGGTGCAGGGTAAGCTCCTCGATCTTGGCGAGGAGCATGGTCTGGACCTCGCCGAGGCTAACTCCCTCCGTTGCGACAGTCGCTTCGGAGGGCATGCCCGGGAGCCGCTTGTGCTCCTTGATGTGCGCCTCGACCTCGCTCAGCGGCGCGAGCCGATAGTCTGGGGCAAAGACATAGTCTGCCCAGCCGGTGTCCACGATCACCTCCTTGGCACGGATCGTGCCGTTGACGGCCAGCTTGTGGGAAGGGGCGATCGTGCCGATGCCGACATTGCCGGAGGGAGCGATCACCATGCGTATCCCTCCATTGTAGAAATCCATGGTGCCCGAACCGCCGCCAGATGTGGGCATGCGGCCAATGTAGACATCGGTGCCGGCCGATGATAATTGGATGGCCGCATCATACGAAGCCGTGCTGCCCACCCTCAGGTAAACCGACCCGCTGTCCGAAAGATCCAGTTTCCGGCTTGGTGCCGCCGTGCCGATACCAACAAGGCCTCCGGTCGTGAGTCGCATACGCTCAAGTCCGGCCACAAAGAAGAGAACGGGATCGTTGGAAAAACTGCCGATGCCTGCGGCACCGGCGGCACCGGCTTGCAAACGGACGTCGATGGATCCCGATGTGGACCGAATCGGTCCAGCTACGTCGAGGAGCAACCCAGGCGTCTTGCCGATGCCTACATTACCCGAGGAGGGGAAGGTATTGGTCTGCGCATGCAGACTAACACCGACTGCAAGGAGCATAAACAAGCCAAGCGGGAGTGATCTCATATGGCGAAGAAACCAAGTTTCGGGGCATTTCATCGGACCAATTGTAATGCAGATGACTGTACCTCTATTCGGTGATTGCCCTATTAAAAGGATTTTTACCTGCAATAAGCCCCCCCCCCGTTCATTTATAATTAATTTACATTTAGTCGCGCAGCGAAGAAAGAAAGCTCCCGGAGTCGCGTTGTGCTGCAAATTGAATGTTGGAGCGGCTAACACCGCGATGCGACGGCCTCTTGTTTACTTGCCTCATTCCCTTGCCCCTCTCCGCCGTGCGGCGGTGCATCGCAGCGTAAAGCCGCTCCTACAGCACATGATTATAGAGCCGGCCTCTACTACGGCCGCTCCAGATCAAAACGGTCTCTGGTGCGTACGTAGGTGTTGCCGCCCATACGTCCGATGAGATCGAGCCGCTCCGGGTCGGGGCGACCGGCGGCGTTGAGGATCTCGTCGCTAACATGCGCAGTCAGTATCCGTCCGAAAATGACATTCGCCGCCAGCGGGCCCTCACCAATGGTTACCACCTGGTGCAGGCGGCACTCAAAGGCCACGGGGGCCGCCGCCACCCGCGGGGGGCGCACCTGCAGGGACGGTGCGCTGGCAATCCCAAACCGATCAAACTCGCTCTCCCCATGGGGCAGGAGCGCAGAAGTCGCGTTCATCTGGTCCGCCAGCGCGGCCGGCACCAGATTGACCACGAACTCGGGTACTTCCTCAATGTTGCGCACCGTGTCCTTCTTGGTGCCATCACGGGTGTTCACCGGCACGAACATGAGGGTCGGCGGATTGGCGGTGACTCCCTGAAAAAAACTGAAGGGCGCGAGATTGGTCCGGCCATCCGCCGAGATCGTCGAGACCCACGCAATCGGTCGCGGTAAAATCGTGCCGATCATCCACTGATAGGCGTCACGAGGGGACAGGGCGGTGAAATCAATCTGCATGGTTGCATCCTAAGCGAATCGCCGGCCATGCCGAGCCCGGATGCAGGTAGAACGACAGTGCGCTAATCCCATTCATCCACAACGACCAGCGCCCGGGTTTAACCAGAAAGGATCGTCACTCCCGCTTGAGCTCGCGGGTCATCAGGGCGGTGAGGGCGGCGGCGGGCTTCTTGTTCTCGAAGAGGATCCGGTAGACTTCCGTCAACAGCGGTGCATCGATGCCTCGCTCCACGCACAGGCCGTGAAAGGACTCCGTGGTCTTGTAGCCCTCGACCACCGTCCGGCGGCCGGCGATGAGGTCGGCGGCGGCCGCGCCTTCGCCCAGCTGCTGTCCGAAATCGCGGTTGCGACTCCAGCCGGCGCTGCAGGTCGCCACCAGATCTCCGAAGCCACCGAGCCCGTAGAACGTCTCGGGGCGGGCACCAAGCGTGGTGCCGACCCTCACCATCTCGGCAAGTGCACGGGTCAGCATCGCAGCCTTGGTGTTCTCGCCGAGCTTCAACCCGTCGCAGCAACCGGCGGCGATGGCATAAACATTCTTCAAGCAGCCACCGAACTCCACGCCGGCGAGATCATCACTGGTGTAAACGCGCAGGGTCGGACCACTGAGGGCCGCCTGCACCTCGTGCAGGAAAACTTCATCCGTGGTGGCCGCCAGCACCATCGCGGCCGGCAGACCATTAGCCACCTCAGCGGCGTTGGTCGGACCAGTGAGCGAGCCGACGGCGAGGCCCGGCAGCACTTGGGCCAGCACTTCCGACGGACGCAAATGCGTGCCCAGTTCAAGGCCCTTGGCGAGGCTGAGCACGAGCCGGAGGCGTCGCGCCTCCGCCCGGGCGGCGTCAAT
>JBGTGS010000026.1:0-9821 GCA_041746615.1 Opitutaceae bacterium
CACGCGGCCGACGGGCGCGAGCGCGCGTTCGACGGCGTTGGCGGCGGAGCCGAACTCTCGCCGCAACTCGCGGCGCCACACCTCGGGACTCGCGTCGGGATTGTAGCCGAGGCGGCCCCACAGGCGGTAGAAATAGCGGTACTTGTCGAAGTCGTGAGCCGGGGTCAGGGATTCGTCGGCGTAGGCACAGCGTCCGCCCGGGAGGCCGGAGCCGCGGCGGCCTTTGAAGTGCAACGGCTCGCTCAACTCGATGCCGGCGGCACCGCAGAAGGAGGCGTGACGGCCGTAACCGGCGAGCGTCGCGGGATCACCCGAGAGCAGGAACCGCTGCGTGCCGGGCCAGATCCGGTAGAGCACATCCCAGGTGCGGTTCTCCGCGAGCATGTCGGCATAGCCATAACGCGTGAAACCGCGGTCGCCGACGAGCACGCCTTCACCGGTGTCGTGCACGGCACCCGGGCGTGCCATCTCGCGGCGGCGGATGGAGGACTGGTGATAGGGCAGCGTCTGGTGCTCGCCGCCATATTTGGGCGAAATGGTGACCGAGGCGCTGGCGGCGTGGGCGTAGTCGAGCGTCGCGGGTGCCATGCTTTTGGCGTGCATGTCGATGCCGACCGGCCGGCCGCAGCGGGCGATGGCGCCGAACTGCATGTCCCAGAAACTTTCCTGCCCGCGCGGGATGCCGCTCTCCTCGTGCACGCGGAACGTCACCCCGGTGATCGTCGGGACCTCGCGCAGCAGCAACGCCAGCGCGTCGCGGCAGTAGGCGCCGTGGGTGGCCTCGGTGAGGCCTTCGATGACGTAGGTCGCCTCCGGGCTGCGCGCCCAGTCGTGGGCGAGGGTCCAGATGCCGAACTGGAAGGAGATCGTGCGCCGGGCGCATTCCTCGCCGATGAATTTGAGCGTTGCGAGATTTTGAGCACGCTCGGCATCCGGCAGGCCGCGGGCGCGCACCGTGTACCCGGGCACGTCGACCAGGAAAGGGTAAGGGAACAGCAGGTAGCCGTCGGTGACGTTCTGGGCGAGGTTGTAGCCCATGCCGGTCGCGAGTTGCAGCTGGTTGATGCGGCTGTAGGCGAGCAGGTCGAGGTAGGCGCGCCAGCTTTCGCGGTCGTGGAACCAGGCCTTGTCCTCCGTCTCCGAATTAAAGCCGCGGAGCAGGCTGCGCACGCGGCTGGCCGGGTGCTCGATGACGGCCTCGTTGAATTCCAGTGCAGCGCGCCCGGTGGCGAGGCAGCGCACGCGGTCGGCAAGTTCGGTGAGTGCATACACGAGACCGCGGGCATCGGCACCGGCGACGAGAAGCACGGGGCGGCCGTCGGATTCCGTTTGTACGAGGCAGAGCGATTCGGGTCCGGGGGGAATGTTGAGTCCAAGCCGGTCCAGCATTCCAGCGGCAAGGGGTGCGGTGGCGCTGCTGACGACCACACAGAATTCCGCGGCGGTGGCGTCGGCGAGACGGGCGAGGGTGCGCACGGTCGCGCCCTGTGCCTGGAGCGCGGCCCGCAGTTCGTCGAGGGCCCATCGAGCCGAAGTGGAATGGGCGAGGGTGTCGTTTGGTGACACCACGAGGGCGATGCCGCCCTTGGCGTCGAGTGCGGCGGCGAGGCCGGTCGGAGCGAGGAGTGAACCCAGCGCCAGTGTGCTGGAGGCTTTGAGGAAATGACGGCGTGAGACGGAGGGGGAGGACATGGGATGAAGAATTTTCAGTTGGAGGAGGCGGGTGGAGTCTGCCGCTCGCCGGCATCAAGCCGTTGCTGCAGGGCTTCGAGACGGGCGATGATTTCAGGATGGGGTGCCGGTCCGGTCGTCTCGGGTCCCGGTCCGGCTGGAGCCGGCCCGGATTTGTCGCCGAGGAAGAAGCTGGCGACGACGCCGCTGAGTGTGCCGAAGAGGCCGACGCCGGTGATCATGAGCATGCCGGCGAGAATGCGACCGGGCAGGGTGACAGGGTAGAGGTCGCCATAGCCGACGGTGGTGATGGTGGTGAGGCCCCACCACAAGGCGTCCTCGGCGGTGTGGATGTTGGATTCAGGGGAGCGCTCAAAAACCAAAATACCCACGGAGGAGATGGAGAGCATGAGGAAGGTGATCATGAAGACCGAGGCGACCCCGCTTTGGGTCCGGCTGCGGAACAACAACTCGAAGATCAGGCGCAGAGAGCGTACGGCCCGCAGCAGGCGGAGGATGCGGAAGACCCGAAAGACCCGGCCCCAGCGGAGCGCCTCAACTTCCGGGATGCTCGCGAGGAGGTCGATCCAACCCCATTTCATGAACGCCAGTTTTGATTCCGCCCGGCGGAAGCGGATGACGAACTCGATGAGGAAGACCACGCAGACGGCATTATCGATCCACCGAACCATGCGGGTAATCTCCGGAGGCAGGTCGAGGAGCATCTCAACCGCGATGAGGGCCAGTACGAACAGGGACAGGACCAAAATGACGATCTGAAAGGGTCCGAGTTCATGCAGGGGCGTGGGACGCTTCAACTTCATGCGGGCATTGTCGGTCCTCCGTCCGCGAGGGCAACCCGCGAAAGAAAATGCCGGAGGCATTTTCTTGTAAGGGATCCACCGGTTTGAATGTTACTTTAGCATGGGACTCTCCTCATGCCGGCACCCCACCGTCCGCATTCAACCGGTGGATTCATCATGAATCGCACGGATCGGCTGGTCGCGATGGTGATGCATCTGCAGGGGCGGCGGGTGGTGCGGGCCGCCGATCTGGCCGCGCATTTCGGGGTCACCGAGCGGACGATCTACCGCGACATCGCCGCGCTGGGGGAGGCGGGAGTGCCGATCTCCGGCGAGGCGGGGGTGGGTTACAGCCTCGTGAAGGGCTATCAGCTGCCTCCGGTGATGTTCACGGTGGAGGAAGCGTCGTCGCTCTTCGTGGGTGGCGAGCTGGTGAAACAGTTCACCGACGCCTCGTTGCAAGGGCCGATGACAACGGCGCTCGAAAAGTTGCGCGCCGTCCTGCCCCGCGACCGGCAGGACCACGTGGAAAAACTGGTCAGCCGCACCCTCGTGTTGGGCCGGCCGGGCCGTGCATCGCCCGATGCGGCGGCACAGCGGTGGCTCCTCACGGTGCAGCAGGGTGTGGTGCTCCGCCGCGTGCTCCGGATGAAATATTGCGGACGGGACCGGACGGACGGGACGCAGCGGGACGTCGAGCCGCAGGGGGTGGTTTTTTACGATGGCTCCTGGTATTTGGTGGCGTGGTGCCGGCTGCGTGGGGATTACCGCCATTTCCGCATCGACCGCCTCCGCCAACTGGAGCTGTTGCCGGCGGGCTTTTCCCCGCGGGAGGGGTTTTCGCTCGAGCGGCACATGCAGCTAACCGGGGAGGACGGGCGGAGCGAGGAGGTGCGTGTCTGGTTCGGCCGGCGTTCGCAGGAGCGGGCGCGGCGTGAAAGCTACGCGACCCTGATTGAGGGCCGGCCGCGCGATGGCGGCGCGGAGTTCACGCTCTACACTTATTCCCTCGACTGGATGGCGCAATGGCTCCTCTCGTTCGGTGCTGACGCCGAGGCCCTGTCGCCGCCCGCGCTGCGGCGCAAGGTGAAGACCCTCGCGACGGCCGCGGCGGAAAGACACCGTTGAAACCAAGAAAATCCCATCGGTTTTTTCTCTCCTGACACAGGGTTGTCAGGACCGTGGTCTAGGATCGGGATCATGACCACTCCCGCCGCCCCCATCCAGGTGACCGCAATCGCGTTCACCGGCTACCCTGTCACCGACATGCCCCGCGCCCGGGCCTTCTACGAAGGCGTACTCGGTTTGAAGCCCGGCATGAGCTTCGAACACGAAGGACGCCAGTGGCTCGAATACGACCTCGGCCCCTCCACCCTTGCGGTGACCAACATGGCGATGGAGCAATGGAAGCCCTCCACCGACGGACCGGCCCTTGCCCTGGAGGTGGCCGATTTCGATGCCGCGATCGCCACCCTGCGCGGGCACGGGGTCAAGTTCATCATTGAGCCCGTGGACTGCACGACCTGCCACATGGCCGTCATCTGCGATCCTGACGGCAACTCGCTTGCAATCCACCGCCTCAGGCCTCAAGGGTAAGGCGTCCTATTTTTACCTGTCCCATGAACACCACCTATACGGAACGTGCGCCTGCTCCGGTTTCCCTCGCGCGCCGCGCCTTTTACCCGAATTTGGTCACGGCCCGGTTTTATGAGACGTGGGACTTCTACACCACCCATCTTGGATTTCGCACAGTGGCCGAGCACCATGACTATGTGCATCTGGCGCATCCGGCGGGGCATCAACTGGGCGTCTTGCGACACGAGATTGACGGTGAGTTGTCGGAATTGGTGAGCGGGACCGATGGACGCGGATTTTGGATCAGCCTCGATGTGGAGGATGTGGATGCAGAGCTTGCCCGGTTGCTTGCGGCCGGGGTGCAGGTCGCTGTTCCCATCGAAAACAAGCCTTGGGGGGACCGCCAGTTCATGGTGCGCGACCCCAACGGCATCCTCATTGCCATCGCCCAGCGGCTGGTGCCGGTCTGAACCGGTGGGTAGAAGTACAGTTGGGGCTTTTTAAGGTGGGTGGTGTTGCTTTCGCGCCACGTTGCGAGACCCGCCCGCCAAGGCGGGTAAACTCACCCCTTGCAATTACGGCAAGCGGCACCACTACCAGCCACTTCGCAGCGTTGCACCCCGCCGTTTCGCGGTTCACGTTGGATCGCTTATGGCGCTTTTCAGCCTTCTCGAAGTCTCCCTTGCATTCGGTGGTCCGTCCGTCCTCGACCGCGTCAATTTCCAGGTCGATCCCGGTGAACGGCTCTGCCTGGTCGGGCGCAACGGTGCGGGGAAATCCACCCTGATGAAGGTGATCGCGGGCGAGATGAAGCCCGACACCGGGCAGGTTTTCCGCCAGCCCGGGGCGGTTTTTGCGCGCCTGGTGCAGGAGATTCCGGCGGGGATGGGCGGAACGGTGCACGATATCGTGTTCTCCGGTCTCCGCCCCAACGACGACCACCACGAGGAGGATTGGGAGCGGGAGGTGCGGGTCGAGGACCTGATTGAACGCCTCCAGCTCCCGGCCAACTCCCCCTTTGACGAGCTTTCCGGCGGGCTGAAGCGTCGGGTCCTGCTGGCCCGTGCCCTCGCCGGCCAGCCCGACCTCCTCCTGCTCGACGAGCCCACCAACCACCTCGACATCGAGTCCATCCTCTGGCTCGAGGAATTCCTGCTCTCCGCGAAGGTCACCCTCTTTTTCGTCACTCACGATCGCGCCTTCCTCAAGAAGCTCGCAACCCGCATCGTGGAACTGGACCGCGGCGTTCTCACCAACTGGGACTGCGACTACGACACCTACCTCGTCCGTCGCCAGGACCGTCTGGAGGCGGAGGAGCGCCAGCAGGCCCTCTTCGACAAGAAGCTCGCGCAGGAGGAGGAGTGGATTCGACGCGGGGTGAAGGCCCAGCGCTCCCGCGCCCAGGGCCGCATTCATGCGCTTATGGCCATGCGCGCCGAGCGCCGTGCGCGCCGCGAAAAGACGGGCAACGCCACCCTCCGCCTCTCCGAGGCCGAGCGCTCCGGCCTGAAGGTCATCGACGCGGAGAACGTCAGCTTTGCCTACCCCGACGGACAGGTGCTGGTGAAGGACCTCACCACCACGATCATTCGCGGTGACAAGATCGGCCTGATCGGGCCCAACGGCGCGGGTAAAACCACCCTGATCAAGCTTCTCCTGGGCCAATTGCAGCCTGCCTCCGGGACGCTCTCGCATGGAACGAACCTCGAGGTGGTTTACTTCGACCAGTTCCGCGAGCAGATCGACGATAACCGGACGGTGGCCGACAACATTGCGGACGGCAATACGACCGTGACGGTGGACGGTCGCACGCGTCATGTGATCAGCTATCTCCAGGACTTTCTTTTCACCCCCGACCGTGCGCGCACACCCGCGCGTGTGCTCTCTGGTGGCGAGCGCAACCGCCTGCTGCTGGCCCGCCTCTTCACCAAGCCGGCCAATGTGCTGGTGCTCGACGAGCCCACCAACGACCTCGACGCCGAGACCCTCGACCTGCTGGAGGACCTGCTGGTGGAATTTAAGGGGACGCTCCTCGTGGTGAGCCATGACCGTGCCTTCCTCGACGAAGTCGTCACGAGCACGCTCGTCTTCGAGGGCGAGGGCCGCATCGGCGAGTACGTCGGTGGTTATGCGGACTGGGTGAACGAGAAGAAGAAGCAGGAAGTGCGCCTGCAGGCACAGGCGCTCCAATCTGTAGCCGGGGTCGCCGACCCCGGTCGGGCCAAAGCACGGGGGTCAGCGACCCCGGCTACACCCAAGCCTGCCCGCAAACTTACCAACAAGGAGCAAAAGGAACTCGAGGGCCTGCCGGCCAAGATCGAAGCCCTGGAAAAAGAGCAGGCGGTGTTAACCGCTAAACTGGCCGATCCGGCCTTCTATAAAAACGAGGCCGCGAAGTTCACGGAAGTGAAGGCGAAGCTGGAGGCGCTTGAAGCTGCCCATGCGACCGCCTTCGCCCGCTGGGAAGAACTTGACGCCGCCGAGCGGTGACCGCGATCGGATTTACCCTCGGCAGCCATGGATGGATATTCCCAGCGGCCGATTGCAGAGCGTGTCCCCCATCTGCTTTATCCCTGCGACGCGCTGTCCTGGGGCCTGATGAGCAATGATCATTCCGGCATGAAGCGAAGGTTGGTCAGCCAGTCGGAGGAATTCGTCAAGCTGCCATCGGAATCGCATTCTCCGGGCTGGCGCGGCAGGGCGGGAGCTTCCACGCTGGGGGTATGATCACGGGTCGGGATCACGTTTTGAGGGCGGAGGTCTTCGCATGAGCGGGGATCTCCTGCTGGTCAACCTGGGCATTGCCCTGGTGGCCGCGGCGGTTTTCGCGCTGCTTGGCCGGATCATCCGGATGCCCAGTATCGTCGCCTACCTGCTGGCCGGGGTGGTGCTGGGGCCGATGACCGGACTGGTGGAGTTTTCCTCAGCGGACGGGCTGATTCCCAAGCTGGGTATCGTGCTGCTGCTTTTTCTTGTCGGCCTTGAGCTCAGTTTTGACAAGATCAGAGGCGTCGGTTCGGTGGCGTTGGCGGCGGGGCTGGGCCAGGTGGTCTTCACGGCCGCGGGTGGGCTCGCCCTTTGCACCCTGCTGGGCTTTACCTTCATCGAATCGCTGTTTCTCGCCACCGCGCTGACGTTCAGCAGCACGGTGGTGGTGGTGAAGTTGCTGCAGGAAAAGGGTGAGCTCGACACGCTTTACGGCCGAATTGCGGTGGGCATCTTTCTGGTCCAGGATCTGGTGGTCGTCCTGATGCTCACCCTGCTCACGGGGGTGGGCCGTCACGAGGAAATATCCTGGGAGCTGATGGGCCGCGGGGTGGGGGCGGCGTTCGGTGGCACCCTCGTGCTGCTGGCGTTGGTGCTGCTGGCCTCCCGTCATGTGCTGGGCCGGCCGCTGGCCTGGGCGGCGCGGTCCTCCGAGACCCTCATTATCCTGAGCCTTGCGTGGTGTTTTCTCGTGGTGCTCATCGCCCAGTGGTTCCAGCTCTCGGTGGAGATCGGGGCCTTCCTGGCCGGGCTCGGCCTGGCGCAGTTTCCCTTCAATGACGATCTGCGCCGGCGGTTGCATCCGCTGATGAACTTCTGCATCGCGGTGTTTTTTGTCTCGCTGGGTTTGGAGATGGATTTTGGCGGAGGGGCGGCCGACTGGCGTTCGACCCTCGTGCTCTCGCTCTTTGTGCTGATCGGCAATCCCTTCATTTTCCTCCTGATCATCGCCCGCATGGGTTACAGCCGGCGCACCAGTTTCCAAGCGGGGGTGACGGTGGCGCAGATCAGCGAGTTCTCCTTCATTCTGGTGGCCATGGGCCTGCAGGCCGGGCTCCTGGGCGCAAACATCCTTTCGATCACCGCACTGGTCGGCTTGGTGACGATCACTGGCAGCGCCTATCTGATTTTGTACAGCGATCCGCTTTACCGGCTGGCGGACCGGCTGGGTCTGCTCTTCTGGCTGCCCGACCATGCGGACGAGTCCGAAGCGAAAGCCGGGACCGGGCGCAGTGACCATGTCATCGTGGTCGGCATGAACACCCTCGGGCGCGAACTGGTGCGCCGGCTGCATGAGCGCGGTGAGCGCGTGCTCGCGATCGACACCGACCCGGCCAAGCTCGCCGGCCTGCCGGGTGAGACCCTGGTTGGCAACGTCGAGTACCTCAGCGTGCTGGAGGAGGCCGGCTTCGCGAAGGCCCGCCTGCTCGTTTCCGCCCTGAAGATCGAGGAGGTCAACGACCTGCTGGCCTACCGGCCTTACTGCAGCGACGTGCCCTGCGCGATCAATGTGATGGATCTCGGCGCGGTGGACCGACTGCTCGAATTCAACGCCGGATATCTCATGGTCCCGAAGGTTGACGGGGTGAAGGCCCAGCACCGGGTGCTGGAGGAGAAGGGGTTTCTGCCGCGATGACCGGGCTGGCCTTTCTCCTTTTCGCCGCCGCGGCCGGCCATGTACTCGCCCGCTGGCTGCGGCTTCCGCTCATCCCGGTGCTGCTCGTCACGGGCAAGCTGCTCGCCCTGGCCGGCCTCAGTGCGCCGCCGGAGATATCACGGCAGATCCTGGAACTCGGGCTGATTTTCCTGGTTTTTACTGCGGGCATCGAACTGCACCCCGGGCGGTTCCAGGGTCAGCACCGCTTTGTCGGCCTGCTGGCACTGGTGCAGTTTGCGGGGGCGGGCGTGGCTGGCTTTGGGGTGGCCCGGCTGCTGGGGTTGGAGCCGGTGGCGGCGTTGTATGTGGGCGGTGCCCTGGCGACATCATCGACCCTGATGGCGGTGCGCCATCTGCGCCGCCAGGAGGCGGTCACGGAGCCCCTGGGGCGCCTCGTCATCGGCGCGTTGCTTGTGCAGGATTTCCTGATCGTGGGCGTGCTCGTGGCGCTGGCAGGTCTGCCGGAGGGGGTGGCGGGGATGTCGGGGAACCTTCTGAAAATCACCCTGTTGCTGGCCGTGGCCTGGATGGCCCGCCGGTGGCTGTTGCCCTGGCTCATCGTGGGTCGGCAGCTCGACGAGGAGTCCCTGCTGCTCGTGGTGCTGGCCACGCTGGCCGGATTCAGCGGACTGGCGTTTCTTTTCGGCCTGCCGATGGCCGGTGGCGCCTTCCTGGCGGGTCTGGCGCTGTCGCAGTTTCCGCTCAACGGCCTCGCGCGCGGGCAGCTCTCCTCGCTGTCAGATTTCTTCCTCGCGCTCCTTTTCATCGTGTTGGCGGACATTGTGGTCGTGCCCGGTCTGGAAATGTTGCTCCAGGCTCTCGCCTTGGTCGCGGTGATCGTGGTGGCAACACCGGTGGTGGTCACGGTGCTGGCGGAGCGCACGGGTCTGTGCACCCGTGCGGCCATCGAGAGCGGACTGGTGCTGGCCCAGGCCAGCGAGTTCGCCCTGATCCTCGGGCTGGCAGGATTGAAACTCGCCCACATCGGCGACGAGGTCTTCAGCCTGATCGCGTTGGTGACGGTCCTCACCATGATGATCAATCCATTTCTCGCGCGGGAGAAAGTGGTGCAGCGCCTGCTGGCCTGGCACCCGGGTCGGCTCGGGATGAAGACCCTGTCCGGGCACCGCGGGCATGTGCTCATGCTAGGCTTCGGGGCCGCGGGCATGTGGGTGGTGAAGCCCTTGCGGGCGGCCGGGCATGACGTGCTGGTGGTGGATGATGATCCAGCGGTGATTGCCCAGTTGAGGAAAATGAACATCGACTGCCTGCGCGGTGATGCCGCCGATCCCAAGGTGCTCGGGCGGGCCGGGGCGGCGGATGCGAAGCTGGTGCTCGTGGCCACGCGC
>JBGTGS010000027.1:0-5378 GCA_041746615.1 Opitutaceae bacterium
GTAAGCGTCCGGCCGGGGACCACGTAGGCGAAGGGAGGGAGGCATGATAAGCTGTGGGCGATGAAAACAGTCGCAACGGAAGTGGTGGACCGGGGAGAGAAGCAGGATGCACGAGGGCGACGGATCGCCCAAGTAAATGAGCGGGAAGCGTTGGTGAAGGCGTATGAAACGAGTGGGCTGACGCAGCGTGCGTTCGCGGAGCGGGAGGGCGTGAAGTATTGTACGTTCACGGCGTGGCTGGGTCGGCACCGGCAGGGGAAGCGAAAAGGAGCGTTTGCACAGCTGGACCTGGGCCCGGCCAGCCGGCTGGCGGCGGGGATCGAGGTGGTGATGCCCGACGGTGTGCTGGTGCGCGGGCACGACGGTGAGCAGATCGCGGCCTTGGTGGCGAAATTGCGGGGATGCTGACGTTCGCCTCAACCCAGCGGGTTTATCTGGCGGTCGAGCCAGTGGATATGCGCAAGCAGTTCAACGGCCTGTGGTCGCTGGCGGTGGAGAAGCTCCGGGAGGATCCGTTCGCCGGATCGCTCTTTGTCTTCACCAACCGGAACCGGGACCGTTTGAAGATCCTGTTCTGGGACGGTTCCGGGGTCTGGGTCCTGGCCAAGCGGCTGGAGAAGGGCCGGTTCACCTGGCCGCTGACCAGCGGGGAGACGAAGATCAACCTGGAGCCGGCGGCCCTGACCATGCTGCTGGCCGGCATTGACCTGAGGGATGGGTGCAAAAAAGCGTGGTACGAGCGATAAAAAAGCTGGACATCCGCGCCCTATAGTATCCACTACGTGGATACTATAGATGCCGACCACATTTGAAGAGCTTCTCGCCCTGGCCAAGGAACTGAAGGCGGAGCTGGCGGTGGTGAAAACGGAGAACGCGTGGCTGAAACGGCAGCTGTTTGGACCGGGGAAAAGTGAAAAGCTGGACCGGCTGCAAGCGGCGCTGCCCTTGGACGGAGTCGTTGAAAGACCGGTCCCGGCCAAGCTTGAAAGCGTGAGCTACGAGCGGCTGGCCGCTCCCCGGGAAAAGCGGCCTGTGCCTGCGGAAACCTTCAAGGACGTGCCGGTGAAGGAGACGATCGTGATTGAGCCCGAAGAGGTGCAGGCGCAGCCGGAGGCCTTTGAGTGGATCGGCGAAGAGCGCACCTTTGAGGTGGACATCGTCTCTCCGCAAATCTTCCGGCGGGAGATCGTGCGGCCAAAGTACCGGCGCAAGGCCGACCGGCAGATGCCGCCGGTGGTGGCACCGGCACCGGAGCGCCCGGTGACGGGCGGCTACGCCTCGGCGGGGCTTCTGGCCTGGATTGCACTCTCCAAATACGTGGACCATCAGCCCTTGTACCGGCTGGAGCAGCAGTCGGCCCGCTGGGGGGCAAGGATCCCCCGGCAGACGATGGCCGACTGGATCCGGATCACCGCGGAGTGGCTGGAGCCCATTTACCGACAGATGCTCAAGCGGCTCCTGGCTGGGGGATACCTGCAGGCGGACGAAACCCCGATCCGATGTAATGATCCCGATGAAAAGCGCGGTGGCACGACCGAGGGCTGGCTGTGGGTGATCAGCCGGCCGGGTGAAGACGTGGTCTTTGACTGGCGACTGTCCCGTCGGCACGGCGAACTGCCGTCCCTGATCCAAGGCTATCGCGGGATCCTGCAATCCGACGGGTACGGTGCCTATGAGGCCTATGCCAGGGAGCATCCGGAGGTCACCTGGGTGTGCTGCTGGGCGCATGCGCGGCGCAAGTTTTTTGAAGCCGAACGCGAATGGCCCAAGGCGATCCGGTTGGTCCTGCGGATCATCGGCTGGCTCTATGAATGCGAAGCGCGCTGGGACCAGCACCATCTCTCCGATAAAAAGCGTGGAGAGCACCGCCGGCGGCATTACCCTCGACCGCTGTACTGGCTCAAAAAGGTCGTGATCGGATTGCGCGAGCGGGTGCTGCCCAAGTCCGGCCTGGGCAAAGCCTGCGATTACCTTTTGCGGTTCTGGACGCCGCTCACCGCCCATCTGGACCATGGGCAAACCCGGCTGGACAACAACCTGGTGGAAAATGCGATCCGCCCATCGGCGATCGGCAAGAAGAACTGGCTCTTCATTGGCCACCCCGATGCCGGCCAGCGCTCCGCCATCATCTACTCGATCGTCGTCTCCTGCCAACGCCGGGGCGTCGAGCCGCTCGCCTACCTGCGGGACGTCCTCCAGCGGCTCCCCCGCATGACGACCAAGGACGACCTGGATGCCCTCACCCCCGCCCGCTGGCAGCCGGGTTCCTAACCTTCGATTCGTAGTAGTGACCATTGCCATGTCGTGATGGTCACCATTGCGACATGGTGCTCGTTACCATCAATACGCTATCAAGGGTCCCCGGCCGGACGCTTACGTTTGAGCGATCGTCGCTCCGTCTCTTATTTGGGATTTGGTCCCGCAACCGCGGGATGGGTTTTTGCCCCGTGGCGGTAGGGCGCATTGCCCGCCAATGGCTGGTAAATCCCAAATGCGCTGCGGCGCTCTCGGAGAGAACGACCTACCCTCGAACTCCGGCATTATAAGTGTCCATCAGTGAAGATGAGTGGTTAAAAACTCAGTCCTCCGGTCCGCCGTCGGCGGATAAATCTCCGGTTGAGAAAGATTAAGAGAAAGAGGTAAGAGGAAAGACGGAGGCACCGGCCACTTCCGCGACTGCGGGATCCGACCGCCGCCCGGGCCGCGCCCCTTGCCCCTTGCCCTCGACCCTCCCCGCAGCAGCGGGGCAATCCCCTACTCCCCGTTCGGGTCTCACCCTATATCTCGCGTCAGTGGTTGTGGTGTATGCTGGCCGCTTGTTGGTGGAGCCACGGGGAAACCCCGACCACCACTGCCTCAATCGACCGTATTAGGTCACCATCCACCTCCGCGCCATGAATCCATTCTCATCCACCCGCACATCATTCAGCACCTTTGTGCTGATCGTCATCTGCGCCCTTCAGCCATCCCTTCGGGCCGCCACTTGGTATGTGGATCAAACGGCCACCGGTGCCGGCAACGGCACATCACGGGCAGACGCATGGACATCATTTGCCGCCATCAACCAGGCCGGGCTCTCGGGGGGTGATGTCGTACTCGTCTACCCCGGCACCTACAACGAGCGGTTCACCACCACCCAAAGCGGTGCCAGTGCCAATGCCCGGATCATGTACAAGGGCGTAGGTCGCCCCATCGTGCGCGGCGTCCGAAGCGGAATCGCCGCGGACACCAACTATATCGCCTTGGTCGGTTTTGAGATCACTCATGGAAGCGACAGTTGGGGCTGGGAGGCCATCCGGCTGGAGGGCACCACGGGCTGGTTGATCCAGGACAACATCATTCATGGTCTGGGCTTTGGGAGATCAGGCATCAACTTGGCCATCAACTTCATCAACACCCACACCATCATTCGGGGTAATCATATTGATCTTGCCGCTCTCCCAGGTGCCACATTACTGGGCACTCATGTGAGCCTGGCCATCGGCAACAATTACAACCTTGTTGAATACAACACGTTCGAACGAGGAAGCGACCGGGTGGCAAACCGTGGCGAGTACAATGTGGTGCGCAACAATTTAATGGGGAGGATGCACGAAAGCGACATCCCCGATGTCGACCCGCATATTGATGATATCCAGAACCTTTCCTCGCATGTTTTGTTCGAGAGGAATTTCAGCCACCAGAATGACTCCGGGAACGCCCATTTGTATAGTTCCCGGGACCTTGAGGACGGGGGCTGGAATCATGTCATCGTAAGACACAATATCGCCAGCCAGACCGGTGGCATCCCTGTTTTGATCGAAAACTATCGCGATGCCTACATTTACAACAATCTGTTCATCGACGCACAGAATCAGAAAGCGCAGGCACAAAAATTAGATCATGCCGTCGTCAACACCGGGGCGGTAACCACCGCCATTTGGCGAAACAATTCGTTTGTGCGCTCGTCCAACAACAGCGCGTCCACGATCATCCTCGCATCCGGAGGAGCGACCGTCACCCAGGATCACAATCACAGTTACGTCTCCGGCCTGGTCCCCGGAGTCGGCAGCATGACGGATGTGAATCCTCTCTATACCGACGAAGGCAGCCAGAATTTTTCCCTCACGGCATCTTCACCCCTGCGGGGTGCCGGCGGGGCGATCACCCAGACGGTGGGTGCCGGGGTAAACTCTATCACGCTTACGGTTGCGGACGCCAAACCTCTCTTTGACGGCTGGACCATCGTGGAGGCTGATTTCATCCGGATTGGAACAGGGGATTTTGTCCAGATCGCCTCCATCAACACCGACACCAATGTGGTCACACTCTCAGCCGCCCGTTCATGGAACCATGGTGATCCGGTGATCATCAGGGGCATGGAGGACATCGGGGCGCTCCCCTACGATCACGCAGTTCCATTCGCGCTCACCAACACCACCCCGATCAACCTCCCCGCCGGGGCGGTGAATCTGACCGCTACAGTCAGCAATCCAAGTGCCGTGCGCATGATGGAGTTCTTGGTCGACGGCATACCGGTCGGCATTGATTACGTCGCCCCCTATTCGGTGGCATGGACTGCTGACGGCAGTCCTCATAGCGTCGAAGCGCGCGCGTATAGTGCCTGGGCCAGCGAGACCCTGTTCGTGAGCGACTTTAACACGAGCCTGGTATTTACCGCTCAACCCGAAAGCCAATCAGTGATTGCTGGGGCGACGGTGATCTTTGCAGCTTCCGTGACAGCGTCAGGCACCCCGTCGTTTCAATGGCAGAAAAATGGTGTGAATCTGGTCAATGGAGGCATCGTCTCCGGTGCCACGACCAGCACTCTGACTCTCACCGGTGTTTCCTTAGCGGATGCCGGGACTTATTCCCTCGTTGCTCAAACCTTGTTCAGCGATCCCGTCAGCAGCGCCGGTTCCATCCTCGTGGTAAACATCCCGCCAGCCATCGTCACCCAGCCGGTGGTACAGGTCGTCGATTTGAACGGCACCGCCAGTTTCAGCGTGGCAGCCAACGGCACACCCGCCCCCACCTACCAATGGTATCGAAATGGCGAGTTAATCGATGGGGCCACAGAAAGTGTCTACACCATTGAGAATGTGGGTCCCGACAATCTGGGCAACTATTCTGTCGTGGTGACCAATGTGGCCGATAGCATGGAAAGTGATGTCGTGCGTCTTGCCCTGCGCTCGGCGGGTAACGATATCAATGGCGATGGCTCCATGGATTTACTCTGGCAGAACCGGCTGACCGGGCACGTCTATCTCTGGCTCATGGACGGCCTTGCCCGCTTACCTGGAGGCGTGGATTACGGGTTTCATGACATCAACTGGGTCGTCGCCGGGATCGGTGATATCGACGGCGATGGCCAAACCGATATTCTTTGGCAGAATCGG
>JBGTGS010000028.1:0-4501 GCA_041746615.1 Opitutaceae bacterium
CTCGTCGCGGGCGGAAATCTCGGCCCCGGCCTCCAGGGCAAACAAAGCTTCGCCCGCAGTCACCTGATCGCCCCTGGAGACGTCGAGTCGTTCCAGCCGGCCCGCCAGCGCCGGAGCCACCTGCACAAACTCGCCCTCGAAATAACCCTGATATCCGGATGTCACCGGCGGCCGGCACGCGGCGCCCCCAACAGCGACGAGTACAGCGGCGATAAGGATTCGTCCGCGACGCAGGATGCGGTTATTTGTGTTTTTCATAGTCCTTGCGTCCCGCAGGGGTCAGCAGCCCGCTGAAGAACAGATCAGCAGCCTGGTCGAGGGTCTGCCGGGTGGTGAGTTGGTTGCTGGCAAGCGCGCCCGGTTGCAGGAGGCCGCGGATGGCCTGCAGCCAGAACTGCGCGGCGAAGTCGGGATCGATGTCGGACCGCACCTTTCCTTCCGCCATGCCCACGCGTATGAGCCTTCCGAATACGTGGGGAATGTTGTTCTGGCGGATCGCCTCGATCCGCTGATAAATGGCCGGGGCGTAGCGTTGCAGGTCGCGCAGCATGCCCAGGGTCGCCCGGCCCAGAAGGTCTCCGGCCACCGTGATGACCCCGCGGAGTTTTTCAGTGAAGGTCGCATCCCCGGCGGTCAGCACCGCGTCCATGCGCATGCGCAGATTCTGTCCGATATCATCAAACAGCGCCGCCAGCATCGCCTCCTTGCCTGCGAAGTGCACGTAGAGCGTCTTCTTGCTCATTCCCAGTTCATGCGCGAGGGTGTCCATCGTCAGCGAGGCATAGCCGCGGGTGAAGAGATGTTCACGCGCAGCCTCCAGAATGCGGATCCGCGCCTCGGCGGTGGAGTGGACTGACTGGGTTGAAACGAAGCGAGGCATTGGAATTTGGAAACTATAATCGTATTTATAGTTTCCATGCAAGGGATTTTGCTCCCCCGGTTCAGGGGTGGTCCCTGGCGGGCTCGTCACGTCCAGAGCCCAAAGCGGTGCGGCCAGCCCGTCAGCCGAAAGTTGATTTTTCTACTCGGTTTTTTCAGATACAAATCTGATGTTGGAACCGGTGAACCATTGGCGGCATCGATCAAAGCAAGGGAGATGCATCGCCAATACCCATCAAATCATATGACGGACCATTCAATAGGTGGTAAAATCGAACCGAAGTTTTCCGCGGTGCTCTTCCTGATCACCATCGGGCTGAGCCTGGCCGCCCTCTGCGGTCTGATGGCCCTGCTCCTCCCGGATCTCTGGGCGGTGCAGCTCGCCGCCAGCTGGCCCGCCCTGTTGGCCGTGTTTCTTTCCGTCCATGTCGCCGCCGGCTTTGGCGAGTTCTTCTTCCATCGTTATGTGCTGCACGCCCCGCTCATTCCCTGGCTCAGCTATTTTTACCGCCAGCACACCCTGCACCACGCCCTGACGCGCGTGGGCTATCGCAAAGTTCGTCCGGGTGCCGAGGAGACTCCCTGCCTGGTGGAGAATCATTATCCGATCGAAACAGAGAAACAGTACGAGGCGTCCTATTTCCCTTGGTACTCGCTGGTAGGCTTCAGTCTCGGTGCCAGTGTCATCCTCGCCCCCGTGCAATGGCTGCTGCCGTCCGCTCCGATATTTCTCAGCGGCTTCCTCGCCATTGCCTGGTCGCTGGCCTTGTACGAGTTGATCCATGCCGTGGAACACTGGCCGCAGGCCACCTGGGATCGTCTGGTGAACCACCCCCGGTTCGGCGGCTTCTGGCGCAAGGCCTATGCCTTCCATCTGCGCCATCACGCGGACATCCGTTGCAACGAAGCCATCTCCGGCGTGTTTGGACTGCCGGTGGTGGACGTCATCCTCGGCACCTACGTCGATCCGGAGACGCTTTATCGCCATGGCCAGACGGCCCCGGCCACTGAATTTGTCAGCCCCCGCCCGCGCTTCGGACTCATCCGCTGGCTCGACCGCCGCGCCGAGCAGTCGGTGGAACACCGCCGCCGCAAGCGGACCCATGTCGTGGAAAGCCACGGCTGAGCGGGGTATCCGATTCGGGATAACCCCGGCTGAGCGAACTCAGGATCCCATTACCGGGGAACCCTCAGCCTGACCGTGAAGGTTTTCTCCGCACCGGGGCGGTGCAGCTCCAGGCGCACTTGATCGCCGGGCTTCCGGTTGAGGAAAATGCGGCCAAGTTCAGTGTCTTTTCCGACGCCGATGGCGAAGTCCTCCGATTTGCGTCCGTCGATGGCCACAATGACATCGCCCTCCCGCACGCCTGCGAGTTCGGAAGCGGAGCCCGCGGGCACAAAGTTGACCACCATGCTGCTGATCCGGTCCGACCCGGGATTCCGGATGACTTCAAAACCGATCGGGAAACTGGAGATGGGGTTGTCCCTGACCCGGTAAGGTGCCATCCCGACGACATCGGCCGGTACCGGCACCTTTTTATGCAAAAACCGGAAGGCGGATTCCGCCTCGATTTGCGCCCCCTTGGGCTTGGTGTGAAGGACACCCCACCAAACCTGTTCGTCCACGAAAACAAAGAGCTCACATTCCATCGCATCCGAGTCACTGGCCAGATCCATCCGCAGGCCACGGCCGTTAAAGCCCATCCGGGTGGTCGACTCGTCCGAAAGCACCTTGCTTTGATAAGCGGTGAATGCCCCCTGGATCCTCTCGGCGAACGCCTCCAGGGAATCATCACCTTCACCCGCGATGGGTGCGCTGAGGACGAGCAAGCGATCACCGAAACCAATCCGCGTGAAAATCAGCTCACACAGGATACCCGGGGCCACCTCCTTTTGAACCGCCATGGCCTTCCACTGGCCATCGGGATTAACCACCCGAAACGGCAGGGACGCAGCGGACAGCCCCATACATCCTGTCATCCCCAGGATGACGGCTGCCAACCAGGATTGTACTCGCAGCCAATGCACGGTGGGATGGGGTGAGCTCGAGCCGCGAACGCGGCCATGGCCCGGAATCTCGTCGTCAATCCGTCCTGCGTCAAGAAGCCGGCGCGACGCCAAATACCGCGAAGTGGCTGAATATCGTCTGTTAAGACCAAACCGGGCGAACCACTTATTAACACTCATTGACACTAATCCGAGCCAGCGTTTCCGGAGAGAGAGTCCCGGGTTTCAATGATCATCAGGCCCTGCCCAAGTCTGCGGGAAAGACGGTCTTGATCTTGGTAACACCCGACGAGAGGGTCACGGGGCACCATGAAAGGGAAACGCACATTCAACCGGGGATGGCTCCGCAATCTGGCCGTGGGCTATCTCCTCTGCAGCACGGCGGCCATGTTCTTCGCGGTGGGATGTGGCCGCAAGCAGACGGAGCCCCCTCCGCCCCTGCGGGTGGCGGAGGCTGTGGAGCAGACGTCCGCTTCCTGCATGGCGTGCCACGCCGAAATCTTTGCTGCCTGGTCCCCGTCAGATCACGCGCGAGCCAATCGCCTGACCGGTGATGTCCCGGAGGCGGAAGCCGCCATGGCCGCATTTCCAAAAGAAGCCGGAGATGAACCGGCGCCGGAGGCCGACATGATTCTCGGTCATCTTCCGCTTTGGCAGCCCTTGGTGCCGCATCCCGGAGGTCGTTGGCAGGCCCACGAACTCGCCTTCGATCCGGAAAAACAGGAATGGTTCAATGTTTTTGGAGATGAAGTGCGCCATGAAGGCGAATGGGGTCACTGGACCGGTCGGGGCATGAACTGGAACTCCATGTGCGCCCATTGCCACATGACCGGATACCAGAAGGATTACCATCTCTTGACCGACACCTATCAATCTCGCTGGGTGGAACAAGGCATCGGCTGCATTCAGTGCCACGGCCCGGTAAAGCCCGGCCATGGGATCACCGACCTGACGGCCACCCCGGACTCACCGTTCCATGGGGACCGTCAGTTGATGATGCAAACCTGCGCACCTTGTCATGCCCGCAACGAGATTCTCACCACCGACTTTCAGCCGGGCGACAATTATCATGACCACTACCGGGTCACGCTGCCCGTGGAGCCCGGCCTTTATCATCCCGACGGGCAGCAGCAGGACGAGGTCTTCAACTGGACCTCGGTCCTGTTGAGCCGGATGGGCCACGCCGGCGTGTCGTGCCTCGATTGTCATGATCCGCACACCAATCAGACGATTCTGCCGGTCACCAACAATGCGCTCTGCCTCCAATGCCACTCTGCACCCGGCCGGGAGCAGCCAAACGGCGTGCGCGCCACCGTCATCGATCCGCTGGTCCATTCCCGCCACGAGGCGAACAGTCCGGGCAATCAGTGCATCAGCTGCCACATGCCGACGACCACCTACATGGAGCGGGCGCCACGGCACGATCATGGATGGCTCAAGCCGGATCCATTGATGACCAGGGAACTGGGCATCCCCAACGCCTGCAACCAGTGCCACACCGACCAAACGGTCGATTGGGCAATCGAACACGCGGACGCCTGGTACGGCCCGAAACTCGACTCACGCCAACGGGCGCGGGCGCGGGCGGTGGCCGCAGCCCAGGCCGGCGAAGCCG